>CAWAUF010000001.1:0-22472 GCA_963785145.1 uncultured Gammaproteobacteria bacterium
AAAAAAAGAGTCCATTACTCAAGAACATATTGAGACCGTTAGAAACCAATATCTAATCAATTTAAGAATCTGTGAAGGCGAACTACTAGAACTTGGAGCCGAAACCCAGCCCCAATCCTCCAATCTATGTCTTAGACTATTAAGCGGAGTATCCTTGGTCTTAGGTCCAGTGGCATTAATCCTCACCCTCACAGTGCTGAATGTGGCGACTTTGGGGACTACCGCAAGCATTGGTTTAGCCATAACTGGGGGTCTCGCGCTTATTTGTGGTGCCTGGGGTTTGTTTAAAACAAGAAATAAAAATCCATTCGAAATCCCTGAGTTCAAAGTACTACAGTCCTGTGGTTTGTAATCGCATGCTACTTCTCTACCCCCCCACACACCGCACCATTCCATGCAAACGTTCCAATCGAGACAAAACCACCTGTGCTTGTTGTGCCAACAAGCGATTGGCGTAGGGGCCAATCAATACTCGAAACCAATTGCCGGTGGGATTGGTTATAGGAGCTACGGTCACTTCATAGCCTTTCAAAGTCAATAAGGCTTTCATGTGCTCCGCATCTTTTCTGGCTTTAAAAGAAGCCACCTGGATTTGAAAGGCTCCCTTTCCCTTGGTCGACATAGCCGCTTTGGCTTGTTCGGGACGAACCGGTGGACTTTTAATGATCGTGGGCTTATTGGGTTTGGACGCATCCACTGCTTTGGCAGTGGATGGCAATGAATATGCAGCCGTGGCCACCGTTTGGGGCTTGGTTTCTACAGGCTGTGTGTTCGCAGTGGCCTGCGGTTGATGAGCCGGTAACTTTTCATTGGATAAGAGGGTATAAAATTCAAACTTAGGCTTGGCCTTGGGATGGGTTTTTTTAGGTAGGTTTGGAAGTCGTTTCCGGTTTGGCGTCATGGTAGGCCAATACTCTGAGAATTCATCCAATGATTCAGTGCTTCGATCTTAAAAAAAGAAGCCGTTAAATAACCCATTGCAAAACCAAGCCGATCAACAGCGCATTGATTGGTGGCTCTGGATCTCTTACCCCCTGCAGTCTCCTTGCTCCATAATCTCTTGACATCACATACTCTCAGGTGCTGACACGCCCAACAATTCCAAACCATTGTTAAATACTTGACGTGCTACTTTATAAGACACAATCGCGCACATCGCAGGGTTACTTCGCTCACATAATAAAGGAACCGCATTGTAATAGCTATGCAAAGCTTGAGCCAATTCTCTAAGATAATAAGCCAATTGATGCGGTTCACACAATGACCGAAGATTCCACCAAAAGGGTAACGACTGATTAATGTATCAAAGCCCCCTCATGCGGTTTATCCAGCAAGTTCGAAATTGGATAACCCCAGCGCTTTGTCCCAAAGCATTTGTCTTTCATTCAATTGCCTAAACACACTGCATATTCTCGGCATGTGCATATTGGATGTAATACACTGGGTTATCGTTGGATTCGGATTTGGCTAATTAGATCAAAATCCATGTGCTGCTCTGATTTGCGCGCCACGTAAAAAAATCGAGCCGCATCCTTTCCAACTTCTTCACGCAATGCCCGTAAGGGTTACAAAAGAGCCACTTCGAGTCGACATTTGTACCCGTTCTTGGCCGCGGTATAAAATGGCAAACTGCACCAAAAGCACCGTCAATGCGCTTTCATCATGCCCCAAAGCGTTCACGGCTGCGCTCATACGGGTTAAGTAACCGTGATGATCGGCACCGAATACATCGATCACCCGATCAAATCCGCGTGAGTATTTATTCCAATGATAGGCCACATCGGAGGCAAAATAAGTGGTTTGGCCATTTGCCCGCACCAGTACTCGGTCTTTTTCATCCTTGAAATCCGTGGCTTTAAACCAAAGCGCGCCTTCTCGCTCAAAGGTATGTCCGCTGGCTTTCAAGGAGGCAATTCCATTTTGAATGGAGCCGTCTTCAAATAAAGAGTGTTCTGAAAACCAATTGTCAAACTCAACACCAAATTGCTGCAGATCCTCTTTTATGTCGGCTAAAACGCGATTCAAGGCCAGTTGGTGAAAACAGGCAAAACCATCCTTACCCAACAAAGTTTGGGCCCGAGAAATAAAGGCATCGATGTCAATTTCTTTATCACCACCTTCTGGTTCATCCAATGGCAAACCGGCGCTCACCTCAGACCAAAGGGATCCGGACGTATTGTGCACCCTCTTGCTGCCAAAGTTCCTGAGCTATTTCTCGAACGTACTCGCCTTTATACGCGTTTGCAGGAAAAACCACCGGCTCATTCGCAATTTGCAAATAACGCAACCACAGGCTGACGGCAAGAATGTTCATTTGCCTGCCGGCGTCATTGACGTAATACTCGCAAGTCACCTCATACCCGCAGCCTTTAAAACTTTGGCCAAACTGGCCCCATAGGCAGCGCTTCGACCATGACCAACGTGCAAGGGTCCGGTGGGGTTGGCAGATACGAACTCTAGGAGAACCTTCTGGCCTTTACCCAGAGTGCTTTTGCCAAAGTCTTGGCCTTGATTCAATACTTGGACTAAGATTTTTGAAAGCTCATGGTCTTGCATGAAGAAATTAATAAACCCAGCCCCCCTACGTCTACTTTCTTGACGCTGGGATCCTGAGGAAGCGCTTCAATGAGCAGTTGAGCCAATTGCCTGGGTGCTTGACCACAAGATTTAGCCAAAATCAAAGCCAAGTTGGTTGCATAATCGCCAAAAGCCGGATCTTTGACGTGATCCACTTTGATGATTGGGTTTAAATCAGCCGGCAATTGGCCTGAATTTTGTAAAGAAAGAATTGCTTGTCTTAAGAGCGGTTCAATGGTTTGTTTCATACGTCATAACATTAGTAAAAAATACTACTATTATATAATCTTACAAAGCTCTTGAGCAAGTATCCAATCTTCTTTTGTATTGATGTCTTGTAAAGGTTCAACACAAGCCGTGTCCACTTTGATTGCAAAGCCGTTCCATAAGACACGTAATTGTTCCAGGGCCTCATCTTGTTCGAGGTCACAGGCAGGCCAGTTGACCCAATCACTTAAAAAGGCCGCGCGATAAGCATATAAACCGATGTGTCTGTAGACGCGTGCAATGGAGTTCGCATCGTCTCTGTGCGCAGGAATGGGGCTTCTTGAAAAATACAAAGCATGGTTGTCATGAGAACGCACCACTTTGACCACATTGGGATTGTGCAAGGCCTCAAAACTGGTGATTGGCCAGCACAAAGTCGACATTGGAGCGTCTGTGGTCATGAGGGCATTTGCGACTTGACGAATCAAGGCAGGTGCTATAAAAGGTTCATCCCCTTGAACGTTCACAACGATGTCTTGGGCATCATAGGAGCCACGAGCTATGACTTCTGCAATTCTATCGGTTCCCGATGGATGTTGGCTTGAGGTCATCAGCACTTCTGCACCGAAGCTTTGGGCGTGATGGGCTATGGCTTCGTGATCGGTGGCAATGAGAATGCTTTGCGGCTGAGCCAAACAGGCCTGGTGATAAGCGCGCTGAAGAATGCTCAGGCCATTGATTTCCATCAACAGTTTGCCTGGAAAACGAGTGGATTGAAAGCGCGCAGGGATGATGATGTGAAAATAAAGGCTCATGAAGTGTCTTTTTCCTCTAAAGAAATGCTCCTGGCTTCTTGTTCCAGCAACACTGGAATGTCTTCGCGGATAGGATAGGCCAGGCGGTCAAACAGGCAAATGAGTTCTTGTTTCTTAAATAGCAACTTGCCTTTGCACAAGGGACAGACCAATATGTCCAACAATCGTTTATCCATTGCAGTCTCCTAGCCAATCAACAGGGTTTCATTCTAACATCAGTCTACTCCATACTGAAAACCTTTTTCATTGATAGCCAGAAAAATCGGCCTAAAACATTTCATCTTGATATTTTGTGATATACTGTTGTATTTTTATAATCTCATTACGCACTTAATAAACACATAAGCATGGGATATACTTTTTTTATTCGATTGGAGTTTTGTAAAATGATTTTATCAAGCCTAAAGTTGAGCAATAAAGCGAAACCCGCTGAAACAATGAATAACTTCATTACCCTCATTTCAAAGCTAATTGAAAAATCGATCCATCATTCTCCTTACTCCTATCCTGAAAAATACGCGACCTATCGTTTAACTCTTATACCAGACATCTCCATAGAAGATTATTTGAAACGTTTTGTAAAATACTTAGGGTTAAGAAAGCACAATTTAATCAATGTTCTAGTTTACATGGAGCGCTTTTTGATCAGCACCAAATTGTTCATCACTAAAACCAGCATCTATGGCATTTTAACCGCTTTGATTCTATGTAATCATAAATTTACAGAAGACAATCCCGTCACCAATCGATACATTGCACGACTTGCAGGTTTGAGTTTAGAAACCGTAAATGCATTGGAAGTACAAATGTTGTTTGATTTAAAATTCGCTTTGTTCATTTCGCCAACAATATATGTAACCTACAAAGAATTATTAGCCAAAGTATTAATTGAACAGGCTAAATGCCCATTGCTAAAGGCGGCTCTGGAAACCTGCGACTCATCTGAAATGAAAACTCAGCCTTCAAAACCATCCTATAGTCCGAGATTTCAACTCGGTTTACAGAAAGAAACAGCCAAAAAACTGGCAACTGAGGCTTGTGTTCCAATTTCTTCTTGTCAACCAGGCCACTGTTGATATGCTTGGCTGCCAAGGTTATATTCAAAAAAAATCTTGAGGCTTAAGTCATGAAATCAATTCCGTTTTTACTGTTTCTTTTTTGCGTCCATTCAGGCGCCTACTGCGCCTCCATTGAGCAGCAACTCGCTCAAGCAGTGGACGCAGAGCAAGAGAGACAGGTGGCTTTGTTGGAAGAATTAGTTAACATCAACAGCGGTACCCAGAACATCGTTGGCATTCAGAAAGTGGGCCAACGTTTAGAACAAGAATTCCAAGCATTGCATTTTAAAACCCGTTGGGCCGAAGAGCCAGCATCCTTACGTCGCGCTGGGACATTGATTGCCCAACACCCAGGGACTCGAGGAAAACGCCTGCTGTTGATAGGTCACTTAGACACTGTGTTTCCAGCCAACAGCCCTTTTCAAGTCTTCAGGCGCCAGGGGGATTGGGCATCCGGTCCTGGAGTGGTGGATGATAAAGGCGGTGATGTGATCATCCTGTATGCACTCAAAGCCTTGCAATCTGTCCATGTCTTGGATGATGCACGGATCACCGTGGTCTTAACCGGCGATGAGGAAGACTCTGGAAAACCCACTTCGATTTCGCGTAAACCTCTGCTTGAGCTTGCTCGTCAAAGCAACGTGGCTTTGGACTTTGAAGAAAGCCTCAGCCAAAACACGGCAACCATTGCGCGTCGAGGCATCAACAACTGGAGGTTGATAACCCAAGGCATTGAGGCGCATTCAGCCTCCATATTCAAACCCCAAATAGGAGCCGGAGCTGCCTTTGAATTAGCCCGGATCCTCAATGATCTGCGTTTGAAGTTGGTTGAAAACGATTTATCTTTTAATGTCGGTCTGATTTTAGGTGGTACCCGCCTGGATTATGATGCGGATGCGGCATCGGGGCGGGCCTTTGGAAAAGAAAACGTGATTCCCAATATTGCAATAGCCCAGGGCGATCTACGCTTTTTAAGCGCTGAACAACAAGCCAAGGCCATGGAAACCATGAAGAACATTGTCAACCAGCATTTAGCCAAAACGAAAGCGCAAATCACTTTTCAAGCCGGCATTCCTGCCATGCCGCCTAAGGCTGCAAATCTAGACCTGTTAAAGCAATACAGTGCCGTGAGCCAAGCCTTTGGCTATGGCCCAGTCAAAGCCTTAAACCCTGGATTAAGAGGAGCTGGTGATATTTCTCATGTGGCCGCTTTGGTTGGGGCCAATTTAGCCGGTCTAGGTCCGCTTGGCCATGGAACGCATTCGGTGAAAGAAACCATAGATTTGAATTCCCTCCCCATGCAAACCAAACGCGCGGCTGGGTTGATTTATCGGTTGTCTACTGAGAGTACAAAGAACTGAGGTTTTGAGAATGGATTACCTTTGCTCAAAACCTCATTTAATTCCACTTTAACGCTTAGTGAAAAGCATAACTGGCTATCAAACCTTCAATTTCTGGATTAGTGGAAGGATCTATTATCGTTTTCTTAAGAGTAGAACGATCCGTTGTTACGTCTTTAAAAAATTGATTAAGCGTACCGTTCAACTGTCTGTATCTTTCTGATTTTGAGAGGAATTTTGGATAGACAATACTCAACCTGTGAGCTTCCTCTGCAGACATGACTTGTTCCAACTGCTCAAAGGCAAAAGGTTCAAAGGGTTTGTTTTCTTCAATGGCCGTTTTCCAACGCGCTATTCCTTCTGCTGACATAATCAAAGGACACTTTATTAATTCTTCTGGCATGGGAAAGTGCTCACTGTCACCGTATTTTTCAAGTGTCTTCAGTAGATTATGCATAAAATCATGCGGTATTACTCTTTTGTTTCTCAAAGGACACAATAGGTCTTTATGGCGGAATAGAACCTCTTTGGTAATCGCCTCTTCGGTAATCGTTATAATTTCGGCAGGACGATTACGCTTTCTTGCTTTAGTTATCATTTTAACTAATGATTTACAATGTATATCACTTAGTTCATCAAATGTTTTGCAGTCATTCAGTGCAGTTAGAGCATCGTGAATGTCCCAACCATCCAGGCCATAGTTTAGGGTTAGATAACCTTGGTCAGGCGCAGGTATCATCCCCAGCTTCATCAGCATGATTAGGTTTGATGGCTTATCCATAGGACCACCACCAAAAGCAATTTTAAAATACATTTTGCCTGCAAACCCTTTGTCCAAACTCAATTTGACAAAGGAACCCATGATTCTGCAATTTTCTTCTAGATTAACGCCATTCAATTTAGAGAGATAGATGCAATTGGTACTTTCATCCATCAAGTCCATGTTCAATGCCATCGGTTCATAACGCCATTTACTGGTTACACGATAGCCGCAGTCCTCATTAAAAGGATTGTTAATAAATCGTTTTGCGTCTTCTTCAGATTCGCGGCTTAATTGCACCACATCATACAACTTAACTTCTGGGACCACTGTTTTTAACTCTTTAATTGCAGGCTGTTTCTCTTCTTGCATTAAGGGATGAGGCTGTTCAACAACAGCGATTTTCTGTTGGGGTCCGAATTTTAAAAACACTTCCCGATGAAGTTCAGCAATTTTGGCCTGTTTTACCTCATAGGAATCGCCCATCCGGTAAGCACCGGCGATTAAACAGGTATTTTTTAAGGTTTGTTCATATTCGTACAACTGTCGTTTGAATACATTGTTTATCTTTTCGCTTAATTGAACAAGATTTGTCAGACCTTCTTCTACCACTTGCCATGCTTGAGCCACCTGTGCTTGCACTTCAGGGTTGTCTGGTAAACTGTAAATGGTGTTCATCTGAATTGAAAATTCATTTTTTTCATGGCTTGTTTTAATTCTTTTGCTTTCTTGATTTATTTTTTCAGATAATTTGCGGATGGATGGTAAATCTTTAAGGGATTCCTCAAGGGGACACAAAGGTTGATAAGCGATGCCGGTGTTTGTGATAAAGGGCAGCTGCAGTTCTGCGGCTGAAAGTCTTAAGGTCATCAGATTATTAAACCCAGTTTCCAAATCTTTCAATTCTTCAGGAATTAGTTTTGAAAAATAGGAAAAGGTTTGTGATTGTGTCGGTTGTACCAAGGTTTGGCTAGGTTGCTGCTCAGGGGGGGGAGCTATAGTTTCTAGGGCCAATTGATAAGCTTGTACCTTCGCTTTTAATAAGGCATGTTGCTTTTGTAAAGTGTCTTTCTTCTCTAAAAAGGTAAAATAATCATTGAGTTGACGGCCCATTTGCTGCGTTGCGTCGTTTTCCAATAATCTGCCTGTGTAAACGTCCAGATTGATAGCACTCACCTCTTGCAGATAAGCACTAAAAGCATCTACAGATCCTGCAAAAACAGTGGTCGGGGAGCTCAAGTCAAATTTTTTGAAAGCAAGGGAGGCAGAGGTGAAATCTGGAACTGAAACAATACCGATTTCAGAACAGAGCTTCTCTATCTCTTTCCATGTTTGTTCTGGCAAGTCTTGATTGTGGGCGACTTCCTTACTTTCTCTCTGAGCAGTATGGATGGTAACGATAGGATGTTCTGTGCCTGGCATTGGTTTTCCTTTAGTTGAAGTGTACAAAGGCGAGTAGAGTACCCCCAAAAACCCAAAAAGGCAACAAATAAACAAAAAAAAGGACATAAAACAGCGTCTCTTACCTGCTGCCGTTAACCAAAGTGGGTGCGCAAATAACAATTCACCGGATTCTTTATATACCCGGCCAAACGATTAGTTATTGTACATGATGACAACTATCAAAAAGCCGTGAATTGCTAATTCGAATTATTATGATGTTGACCAAATTGGCACAAAAAACAGATTGATCGGGTTCGGGCGGGCTCGGTCACGCCCACTGGCTCGTATTAGAGCGCTGTTTGTCCAAAGTCCAGTACATTGATATCACTACAAAACAAATTGAAGAGCAATACGATGAATGATTTGAAATTTTGTCTCATGATTGGGAAGCACGTAACTCATTGATCTACGTGGTGGCCAGAGCGGGAATCGAACCTGCGACACAAGGATTTTCAGTCCTCTGCTCTACCGACTGAGCTATCTGGCCAAGGCCTTGTATTAAACTCCTAGATGCCTTTTGAGTCAAGGGTTGATTGGCTTTTTTTGCAACTTTTTTTTTTCTAATTTCAATTTTTTTCAGTAAATCCAGAAGGTTTGGACGAGCCCTCTCCGAAAAAATATTTTTGCATTTCTTCTTTTAAAAAATCCCGGGATTTGGCGTCGGTTAAATTCAGACGGTATTCATTGATGAGCATGGTTTGGTGAGACAACCACATGGTCCAAGCTTGTTTGGAGACTTCATTGAAAATGGTTAGGCCTAAGGGGCCTGGAAAAGGTTGCTTGTCTAATCCTTCTGCTTCTTGCTTTAATTTACAACAAAATACGAGTCGACTCATTGGGGGCTCATGCTATTCAATCATGGGCTCATTATGCTGGAATTTTGCCTTCTCGCCAAGGACTAAGTGTAATCCGCCGGGCATTTCACTTGGGCTAACAGAATGTGTTGCGAAAGCAACTGTTCTTGTTCGGTCGTCAATTCTTTAAAGGCTACGGCGGTTCTAAATTGCAGATCGTTTTGATTCTGACTGTACACCACGGTTGCATCGACGAGGATGGGTAGCATTTTGGGTTTGGTGTAGATTATTACTTTTAGACGAGAGCCCTCTTGGATGCCCAAACTGGTTTTAAATGCCAAGCCACCCAAACTGATGTTTACTTTTTGTCGTTTGACATTGGGGGGGATCATCATTTGACGGGATAGAAAATCGATTTTTGCATTGAGAAGATGAAGGAAGCGCTCTATCGCAGGTTCTTTAAAGGACTTGTTCAGTCCAGCCAATTCGTAATCGATGGATTGAAAATACTGCAAGGTTTCCAGGTATTTTTGCCCACTTTCCCCTAATAATTCGTTTCGAATCCCTAGATCAGAACAACAATCCCCTGCTTGCATGATACGAAAATCAAAATACACGTAGTCGTCTATACGACAATATTGACGGCGTTCTTCCCCAGACATCGTAGCTCCAAGCAGTCCATTTATTTAAGTATAGTCTATAAATCCAAAAAAGGTTTTTAGGATGGCTTCCTTCACTGAGGTGTTTATGCTTTAATAGCTTAAATCGACCCAAGCTGAATTAGAGGTGGCTATGACTTTTGTGGTTACAGAAAGTTGTATTAAATGCAAATACACGGATTGCGTGGAAGTCTGTCCTGTGGATTGTTTTTATGAAGGACCTAATTTTCTAGTGATTCATCCTGAGGAGTGCATTGATTGCGCTTTATGCGAGCCCGAGTGTCCAGTCAAGGCCATTGTTTCTGAAGACGATTTACCAGAAGATCAAAAACAGTTTTTAGAACTAAACGCCGAACTATCTAAAAAATGGCCCAACATCACCGCCATGAAGGCGAGCCCTCCGGATGCCAGCGAGTGGGATGAAGTCAAAAACAAACTACAATATTTGCAAAAAGAGTGGGAGAAATAAGTTCTCTGGCTGAATCCTGTCAGCAAATGTTGAGCGAGCATGGCCGGCTGTCAACGGCCATTGCGGGTTTTGTAGCACGAAAACCTCAATCCGATTTAGCCGTGGCCATTGCCAATGCCATTGAAGACAAATCCATTTTGGTTGCTGAAGCTGGAACTGGCACGGGCAAAACCTTTGCTTACCTTCTACCCAGTTTATTGAGCGGCAAAAAAATACTCATTTCCACCGCCACTAAAACTTTACAAGATCAACTCTTTCAAAAAGACTTACCCACCCTGGTGAAAGCCTTAGGCTTATCGGTGCGGATGCAAAATTTAAAAGGCCGTGCCAATTACATTTGCCAATATCGCCTGGCCTTAAACGCCACCGAATCTCCATTTCAAAGCCCTCAGATCATGGATGAAATAGTACATCTGCAGTCTAAACTGTCGCAAATGAAAACCGGAGAACGTTCTGAATTAGTTGAAATCAACGAAGATTCGCCGGTTTGGCCCTACGTAACCTCCACCACGGACAATTGTCTTGGGACGGAATGCCCTAATCTTGAGACTTGTTTTTTAGTCAAGGCTAGAAAACGGGCTTTGAACGCCGACGTGGTGGTGATCAATCATCATCTTTTTTTTGCAGACTCGCGTTTGAAACAAGAGGGTTTTGGTGAATTATTGCCTGGGGTGGATGTTCTCATCTTCGATGAAGCCCATCAGTTGGCTGAAATTGCCACGCATTTCAATGGTGAGCGCATAAGCACTCGAACCTTTCGTGATTTATTCCAGGACATCTTAAGGGAATGGCCGCTCTTAAATTTAGCCAATCAGCCTTTGAAATCATTAAGCCATCAGACGGATGTGTTGATGGATGAATTGCAGCTATCCCTGCGTACTGCTGATGAACGCATAGCTTGGGAAACCATCTCTAGGAATAAAGCCTTCACGGCCCTTTGGGAACAATGGTTGCAGATAAAAAACGACTTGGCGGCATGTTTTAATGAGCAAATCACTCAAGAATTTCCGGCTTTAGCGCGTTGCAAGGAGCGTTTGGAGGAATTTGAAAAAATCTACTTAACCTTTTCTGATCCAAAAACGAATGCAATTCGTTGGATTGAACGCTTTAAACAAAGCTTGGTTTTTCATACCACCCCCTATGAGGTTGCCTCCGAGTTCAGTGCATTGTTAAAACACCAACAATGCACCTACCTGTTTACTTCAGCCACCCTAACCTTTGCCAAATCTTTTGATAATTTTTGCAAACCTTTGGGGTTGCAGGAAGTCAATACCTTGTTGTTACCCAGTCCCTTTCAGTTTGAGGAGCAGACGCTGCTTTATTTGCCCCGGGGTTTGCCAGATCCTAAAGACTTCCATTATTATGAATGCCTATTGGAACGTGCCATTCCTGTCATCCAAGCCTGTGGCGGCCGCTGTTTTTTTTTATTTACCAGCCATAAGGCCTTGAGGCAAGTGGCACAACTGTTGGCTTTGCGTTTGGATTTTCCTCTGTTGATTCAAGGGGATGAGGCCAAGCCGATTTTATTAGCCCGTTTTAAACAATTGGGCAATGCGGTTTTGTTGGGCACGGCCACTTTTTGGGAAGGCGTGGATGTGAAAGGGGATAGCCTTTCTTGCGTGATCATTGATAAAATACCCTTTGCAAATCCCTTTGATCCAATCGTCCAGGGCAAAATGGCTTATTTAAAAAAGCAGGGGTTGTCGGCTTTTGATGAATTGTCTTTGCCCAATGCCGTGATTGCCTTAAAACAAGGCGTGGGTCGGTTGATTCGAGACATAACGGACAAAGGGGTGTTGATGCTTGCTGATCCGAGGCTGATTTGCAGAGAATACGGCCGCGCCATTTTGGCCAGTTTGCCCAAGATCCCAAAAACCCGAGACGAAACCAAGGTCTTAACCTTCATCAAAGAGTTGGCATTAGAGAATGAACCTATTAGCGATTGATACCTCCACAGACATAGCCTCCGTCGCTTTGAGGTGGAAGGGCGAAGTGTTACATCAAGAACAAAGCAGCCAAAAAACCCATGCCCTGCGTTTATTGCCCATGATTGATGAGCTTCTGAAAACGGCTGAAGTGTCCTTGACTCAATTGGATGCAATCGCCTTTGGCTGTGGTCCCGGAAGTTTCACCGGCTTGCGCATAGCTTGTAGCATGGCCAAGGGATTGGCTTATCCTCATGAGTTGGGTTTAATTCCTGTGAGTACACTGGGTTGCATTGCCTATGAGGCCCGCTTGCAAAAAGATCATGAGCAATCGCCAGTCCTTGCGGTTTTGGATGCACGCATGCAGCAAATGTATTGGAGTTATTTTCCCAAAGCTACCCTGCTCGCAGAAGATAAGGTGACTGCTGTAAAAGACATTCATTTGCCCAATCAAACTCCCCTGGTGCTTGCTGGACTTGGAATCGATGCGTATTGGGATCATTTTCCTGAGAGCATCCAATCTCAAGTAAGTGCTAAGCTTAAGCTTTACCCCAAGGCGGCAACCATGATAGAGCTGGCCTTGGCTGCTGGGTTAAAACCGATTTCAGCTGCGAAGGCAAAGCCTGTGTATGTGAGGAATCAGGTGACTTTTAATGGGAAATAATTTTACCAAATCACTTGATTATAGAATTCTTTTATTTTCTTATCACTAGTAACAATAGGTAAACGATTTTTTATAGCAAATGCAGTAATGACTCGATCGGCTGGATCTTTGTTTCCAGACCAGTCTAAGTCGATTGAATCCAGCCATTCATTCACTCCAATATCTATCATTTGAAGCCGATTTATTCTACTGAATTCAAAAAATAAGGTCCTTGGAGAAATACCCATCTCAAGTTTACCTAGCTTCACTTTACAAGCAATTTCAGCGAAAACGATAGATAAAACATATGCTCCGGAGTCCATTTCTTTAAGAGTGCTTTTTGAAAAATTCGGAGATTGTTTACATGATTCAATAATTGCACAAGTGTCTAACACTACCATTCATCGTATCCGGGTAAAATGGGGGCATTGATGTCTTCATGGATTTTTATAGTTGTGAAACCGCGCATATCTTCAAAAGATCTTGATTTAATCTTAGTGATGACGAGATCTGGCACATTATGGTGAGTAATGATCAATTCTTCATTCTGATCCTCAACCCATTTAAGATATTTACTGGTATGCTGAATAAATTCCCGTTTTCCTATCATTTTTAACGTATTCATAACAAGTAACCTCAAGGTAGCTTCTAAAGTAGCTACTTTAAATGTATTCTCTTATTTACATGTTGTCAAGGCAATTCTGAGACTCACAAGCTTATTAAACTTGCTAATTTTTTTATAAATACAGCTTTTATATTTAATAAAATTAATGTACAATATATGAACTATATGTTGTAGGAGCTATAAAATGTCTAAAAAAAAAATTGAGCTAAAGAACCTCGAGTTACCCCCTTTTGATCCTTGCACCAATACCCCCGGTTATACTACCACCAGACCTTACAAAACTTACAAAATTATCCCTGCTATCAGAAATCAAACAACCTTCCATAGTTTCTTTTTTTACCAGTCCACCCAAGGAATATAAAAACCCAAGCCCTGATGTCACAAAAATTTCTCCTGATCTATGGTTGCAAGTGTTTTGTTATTTAGCCCCTAAAGACATAGTGTTGGCCAGATTGAGTTGCAAACTGTTTGCTGGAATTACCAACAAAGAAAGCATCAGAAACCTGTTAGGACGATTTCGAACCGGCCTTAGTTTGGGTTTATTCAAACCTGCCTTGCCCCAAAGCCAGATGTCGTTATTGCTTACTCATTTGAATCCTCCACAGTTGAAATTAGAACCACAACCTCTGTTTCAGCCAGGTCCCAATGGGTTCGTAATGGTAAAAGCTTTTCCTCTGCGTACACGACAATTTTTAATTCAGTAGCAACTCGTTGAAATATAAGCTGAAATTGCTCGAAACAAAGGTATTTTCTTGAGATGTCCTAACCAAATTTGTTGGTTAGGACATCTATAGTCACTCTAGGGAACCACACTGCGGTGCATTGCGAGGGACTCATGGTTTTTTCATATAGCCTAACTTTATTAGAATACCATGCTACACTTTGCCCATCGATTTGCTCATTGATTTACCTTATGGTAAATTTAAAGTAAAATATTGAGCCATTTTATGCATAATTAGGTTAAATTGATGTTAAAGATATTCCAACATATGTTCCCTATTAAACCAGAACAGTTTATAAAGGCAGTTACTTCAGGCGATTTGAAGACCGTAAAAAAATATCTTGCCCAAAATCAGAACAACTCCGAAGCAATCAACAGGAAGGTTCAGGGAAAAACGTCATTAATGAATGCTGTTTTAGGTGGAGATCTTGCTTTACTTGAAGTCTTGCTTTCCTTTCAAGGTATAGATGTCCATGCACAAGATGAAGAGGGTAACACGGCATTCAGTCTTTCGGCCTATCGTGGCAATGTAGAAATTGCTAACCTTTTAAAACGCAAAGGCGCCAATATCCATCATCAAAATAAGACGCAATGGACCGCAGCACGAATAGCAAGAGAGCACAAGCACGAAGAATTTGCAGCGGTCTTTGAAAAGGAAGAGTTTATTCAAGCAGTCGATGAAGGAAATTTAGAAAAAGTAAACTACCTAATGCATTACGTCGACCCAGGCCTTACAGACCTCGCATTAGAAATAGCAAAAAGGCAAAGTCACGGTGAACTGATTGATTTATTCCAAAAAAAGCAGTTTTTACGAGCAGCAAAGGACGGAGATTTAGAAGTTGTACAAAAATACTTAAGATCTCAAGAGCCTGCCTTAATCCATACTTTGAGTCAACACAGTCAAGCCGCTTTCCTAAAAGCAATTCGCCATGGACGTATAGAAATAGTTAAAACTTTAATAACGGCTCCTGGTATCAATTTGAATGGGTATGATTCGGAAGGAAACAGTGCTTTGGCATGGGCGATTATCTCTGAACATCTTGAAACCATTGATTATTTGGCCAGGATACCTGGAATTAAGAAGTATTGGGTGAATTCTAATTGGGATAGTGCAGATTTAGTAGCTTCCCGCACTGGGAGGACAGACATTCTGCAAATCTTAGATGCAATTGAAGCGGATAGATTGGCTGTAATTAAAAATCAAAAGCAATTTTTATCTGCAGTAGAAGACGGAGATTTGGCTCAGGTTAAAGCATTTTATGAGGACAAATCAAAAAAAATAGACGTCAATTATAATTATTCGCTCCTGTCTGGCAATTATTCGGCTTTATATCTTGCTGCTCAGAATGGTCACAAAGAGGTAGTGGATTATCTTTTAGAGATTGAAACCATTGATATTGCAAAAGCCACAAGCGATGGTTCTACCCTACTTTTTGTTGCCGCACTAAAAGGACATACCGATATAGCACGTTCTCTTATAGAAACTGCGAAAAAAAGAGGACAATCCATTGTAAATATTCAGCGCACATCGGATAAAACAACCGCTCTTTTTGTTGCGGCACAAGAAGGCCATCTTGAAACAGCTAAACTTCTCTTAGATGCTGGAGCCGATGCGAAATTACCAATGACAACGGTAACTCTGCATTGGACATAGCAGTATCTAATGATCGTATTGACATCAGTACCTTATTAGATGGTTCTTCTCAAAAATTTCATAATTCCATCATTCAAAGAATGGGAGCCTTAGATTTCAAACTCAACCTCGAAGGGATATGTTTTGGTTTCACTGAATTGGTGAAACAGATGGCCTTATCCACACCAGAAGATTTATACGGTTTCTATGATTCATTCTTTAAACTAAAAAAATTAACAGTCAAAGAATTACTGAGCGATGAAGGCCTTTCATGACAATTTGTATCAAGAGGCTGAAAAAAGAGCTCTCAAAGACATTGCAGGCAAAAGGGAAAACCTTAACGCCTCAGGAGCAGATTTCTCTTAGAAAAATGACTGACGAAAAACTTGTTTGCATGCGAAAAGAATTAACACCAAAAGATCAAGAACAAGAAAATACGTATTTAAACATTCTTTCTTTGTTTACAACCATCAGCTTAAGTTGTAAACAATTTAAACATCAGCATCTTATAGACGCGAGTCAATTCATACTGAGCAATCATCGTCATTTTAACAAAGCCAAACCAAAGGCAGGGGAATGCTTTGCACGAGTCAATAAAAAAGATGGCCTAAGTATTAAATACCTGGCTTATGATGGTTCTATAAAAACAGGTCAATTTACAAAAAAAGAAATTCAAGCAGTCTTAGCGGACGATTATTCTGCGTTTATGACCGCCTTAAAGAATAAAAACAATACTAAAATAATGTCTTGTTTAAAAATACTAGCCAACAATCTAGCAAATAAGGATGAGGTTTTTTTAGAAAAAAGAATGTATACGCAATTGGACAATACTCATTGGGTTGCTCCCTTAATACAATCCGATTACATAGAAAAAAAGGGTGGCTTAGCACACCTTGATTTCTTTACAGGCTGCTACACAAAAGCAGAGCTGCCAATATTTTTAAAGACACTAAGTACACGAATCAAGGAACACGGTTGTGATGTCTACTTGATGTCGCCTTCAAAAGCGGATGATCATACAATATCGAACAAAAAGGAATTGTATCTGTATAGGGCTAAGGATGGGGGATTTTTTTATCACTATACAATTCAAAATCAGACGCTCAAATTTGAATTGCCTGATGTGCAATTATTAACGGAATTATTCAATGAGCTTGAATTGAATCAATCTGAGCAAAGTCCTTTTAAACTTCACAATAATAAATTTAGACAAGCTGTTTTAAACACCACTTTAAATAGAGGTCATACCCGTTTAATCCCTATTGTTTGTTGCCTGGAAAGTTCTGATCATTCCATTTCCTTTAAGCCTGGATTCAAGGATGATACTTATGAATTTTTTGATGTAAATCAAATGCCATTAAGCTTTGAAGAACTCGAGCTTAAAGACGAGCAAGCTACGGCAAAAAAAATTAAAAAGGGCTTTTTTTCAAAAAAAGCCACTATTTTTCAAACCCGTGTGTATACCACAAAAGATGAGGAAATTCTTGCACAGCCAGCAATAGATGCATGGAGGCAAGACCTGATTCCATTGCATACATGCACTAAAGAGAAGGCTGTATTTTTAGATAAAAACAATGGATCTTGGCTTTGGATGGCTTGTCGAATTGGTGAAACATCCACAGTACAAGCGCTCTTAGAGGCAGGCGCTGATATTAATGCTAAAGATAAAGATGGTATGAGTCCTTTGATGGCTGCAGCAGCAGAAGGTCATGTCGGCACCGTGACCTTATTATTAAAACATGCAAATTTGGCAATCAATGACAAAGGCAAAGCCCAAACCTCTGCCTTGTATTTTGCCGCAAAATATGGGCGTACTGAAATAGTAAAGCTCTTATTAAAACACAAAGCAATTGATGTAAACAGCAAATCAGAGGATGATTCGACTCCCTTGCTTATCGCGATTCAAAGCGGACACACCGATATCGTTAAATTATTACTACAAGCCCAAACGCTCGATGTTCAGACCTTCATTAAATGTTTACAAGAATCTAAAAAGAAAGGGGGAAAGCCCATCATTCAAGAAACAACTCTCTTAGACTTTGCAATCCAATGGCAACATCTCCCTACAATTAAAATCTTATTGGATAAAAAAAGCAAAGAAATAGATCCCAATTCTTTGGATATGAATGGGAAAACAGCGCTGTATGCAGCAGTAGAACAGGGTGATTTGGATCTTGTAAGGGTATTACTCGCTGCAAAATTTAAAAAAACTCTGGATGTCAATGCGAAATGTCTGGGTGGATCACCTTTATATTATGCAGCTCAAACTGGAAACATTGATATGCTGCAGCTTTTGATTAAAGCAAATGCCGATGTAAATACTTTGTTTAAAGAGCAATATACTCCAGTTTGGCATGCAGCTGAATTGGGATTAACAAAAGTCGTAAACGCACTGATAAAAGTAAAAGCAGACTTAAAAATTCCATGTGCGAATGGAATTACCCCACTCATGATAGCTTTGTCTAAAGGACATACCCCTGTAGTCAAAGCATTATTGCAATCGAAGGCCGATGTAGCGATTAACGCACAAAATCGAACAAATGGTTGGACGGCCCTACACTACGCGGTCAAAGGCAATAACATCGAGGCAATCCAATTGCTCTTAAATATGAAATCGTCAAAAAATCCCATGAATTTAAACGCTGTGGCTTTGAATGGAAGCACGCCTTTATTACTGGCAATCCGAAAGGGGCATATTGAAACGGTGAAATTATTATTGTCAATGAAACAAGTGGATCCCGATGTGGTGAAATTATTCATGAGACATCGTGCAAAAACTTTAAATACCGATCCTATGCAACAAAATATAAGCTTAGCCTTTGAAGCCAGCTGTGTGTTTGATATTAAAAATACAGAAAAATTTGTAAAACAGGTCAATGCCTTTATTGAAATGGATTCAAAAATTCAGCAATTATTGATAACTGCCCAATCCTTATCAGATAATCTTGCAAAAGATGCACTGTACTCTTTATATGATGATTATATGAATCATGTAGACGGTTCAATCATTAAACAAACATTACAATCCATAGAATACCATTTATACAAAGGTGGAAATAGCAAAACACAAGTTCCTGGAATCTCACGTGGAAGTAATGGGTCTATGGTTTGTTTTGTAGGGGATGAGAGTACTCGATTTACCAAAGAAATCGCCAGAAAAGGGAAGCTGCATTTTTTTCAGGACATGACTTTATCAAAAGTAGAAGCATACAAACAGGCATTGGCTCCTTCAAAACAAATAATAAAACGAGGAAATATCCATTCCTTTAGTGATGCTTATAAGGGTATGAACTAGGAAATGTTTTCACGCAATAACATGAATCAAGCAGCGTTTATCGAAAAAGCCAATAAAATAGTAGACCGAATCGGCATACATGCATTTTCCGAAGAGGGAATTTGTGACGCACTTGGCAATACTTACATTAAGTATGCATCTAGCAAAGAAAAAAGAAACCTTTTTTGATTTAATGAACTTTAGATTTTCCAAGTTAAAAGAGATGGATGAATTTTTAATAAATCTAAAAAGAGAGAAGAAAAAAACACCTATGGTTGGCTGATAGAAAATGTTTTGATGCTTTTTGTTTTATATCAAGCGGACTATCTGAATTAACCACTAAAATAAATTGCATTATCCAATACATACAAACACAGGCTAAAGATAAATACGTAAAAATAACATTGGGTAATACCCATACTATTGTTCTAGAGCAGCAGGAAATAAATAATAAATTCACCTATTATATTTATGATCCCAACCATTGTGAAAAACCAAAGGCCTTATTTTCAGCAAAAACAATAGCAGAAGAAATCTTTAGTGTTGTTAAAAGAATGGCCTTTCCACTTGCATATATAAATTATTTATTAGATAAAAATCTAATTCTCAATTGTTATGTCTATCCTCAGGATATAACAGAAGAAAAAGATTATGCCATGGACCACATACAAAATGTCATGAATTCCTATAGTTCATTAAATGAGAGACATTTATTTAATGATGCAAACGATTTATTAGAAAGATATTTAAACAATTGCGCAGCAAGAGGTATTGTCATCAGTAATATTTATTTTTTATTGACTAAAATACAGAATGAATCAGGTATTGATTTAAAAGAAGTTCTTGCTTTATTAAAAAATGAAATGCAATTGCATTTACTATCCATACAGTTGATGCCTACCAATCCAAAACAATGGCAAATGATTTGTTATAGTTATTTAGGTAAGATAGGAAAGAGTACCTTGTTGCATGAATTGGCTGCATTAGGAGATATACAAGCAACAAAGCATGCATTACCTTTTTCGGATTTCACAATAAAAGACAATAGCGGATATACGCCTTTACAACGAGCCATAGCTGCTAATGAATTTCCTGAAGTAAAGGAAGTGGTTGCTTATGAAGAAAAAGTTTATAAAAAAACCAATAGATTGAAATATACAATAAATTATAGGATGTTGTCCTCTGTGGCAGAGTTCAAGGATCAGCGATTCTTATCATACAAGGGATGAAGAAGGTTGGGAGCGTAAAGAAGAAAATTCATTATCTAAAGCAAATATTGCAATTCTTAAATACATTTGGCACCTACCAGGCTATCTTCAAGATGATTCAAGTGAATATGAAATGAAAAATGCCACTTTGTTTGCAGAGAATGCTTTTTTTGCTGTAAAAAGACGCTTTAATTGTGGCTCTAACAAAATAATTCTGTTATGCATTCTTTTGCTTTTTTCTATGGCCTTTTTTAGCCTATCAACTAGGAGCTGTGGACAATTAAATTTTATGAGTTAGAATGCTATCGAATCTATCGACAAGGAATGCATTGATGCGTCAGAATGAACTAACTGTAGTTGTATCCTTGCAAATACAGGACATTGCTAGAACTAAGACGTCCCTTGATTTTCTTGTTAAAACACCATATAATGCCCACATTGTATAATATTTATAAAAGAATACGACATGTTAATTTTTGTAAAAACATTAACTGGCAGAACGTTAACTGTAGAATGTGGTGAGTTTAATGATATTGCTAATAATGGGATTAGAGGCCTAAAGGAGTTGATAAGTGAGCATGAGGAACAAATGCCGATGATATCCGATTAATATTCGCAGGTAAGCAATTGGAAGATCACAGATTAATTTATTGATTATAATATTGATGAAATCACCTTTGGGAAAATACAGGTTATCTTCAGGCTTCCTCAAGAACAAAAAGCCTTGCCAACTCAATCTCCTGCTAATTTATTAGCTACAAAAGGTATTATGAAAACGGATATGCCAGAAATAAATAAACTTTTAGGTCAAAGCATTTTGGGACTGGTAGGAGTTATTGAACGTACAATCAATGAAATCAGGTGACAGGCCTTGATGTAAAGGCTCATTTTTCTTATGTAGCAAGTATTGTAAGTGCTCTTTCAAAAGGTGAAGATAAGTATAAGTTGTTGTTGCAAGATCCTGAAAGTCATTCGATCCCATCCTTTTTGAAGTCTGCGATTGAAAAATATGTTTATGCAAATCCAGTACTTAAAAAACTTTCTGAAATATATAGAGTTTGCAAGCCGAATTAAAAAACAATTGATCAATGAAGATTCGAAAGACCTGGAAGCGGAGTTTGGCTCAGTGCCTCAATTATCTCATGAAGCTAAGAGCCAGAATTGCTCATTGATGTGACCAGTTAAGTAACATGCATTAATTTTTTAGAAAAAAAGGTTGGGTCAAGACCCAATGGCACTAAATTGTAATCTCCCATCATAAAGGCTAGACTACAACAATCCATATTATAACCATAATGCGTCGAGTAATGTCATGAAGGACAACTTAGAAACCTCTTTGGCTTCTATAGTAAAGCAAATGAAGAAAGCAGGTTTTTCCTTTCCCTTAAGGAGCAAAATCGGATGCAGATTTTAAAAAACCAAGTCTTGAGTTATGTTTCGCGCTTATCCATTCGTTCTTTTACAGCGATTTTTGGTCTAATCATGATATCAAGGCACAATCTTCAATCTTTGATCAACTAGCAACACTGATAAGAGGCATCTTAAAAGAGCAATACCAAACGCCCGTTTTTTTGAATCAATTGTCTGAAGAGACCCAAAAAATATGCTACGGATTGGATTGTAGACTTAACATAAAAAGGCCTAATCCAGAAAAAAAAGCATTCTACTCTCAGGTACTTCATTTTTTAAATTCTGTTGACTTATTTGTCCTTCCTTCGCCTGTGATTAAGGAGGAGGATTTTAAAGTGTTTCTTAATCGGGGTGAGAATCTTTGTCAAGCACAGACAGAAAAAACTAGAGATGCAGTATTAGCTTCCACGAAGCTTTGTCCTGATATCGTTACACTGGTAACAGACTATGCCACAAATCCAGACTTCTCAGATTATTTATTGGCTTCTTTTACATCCCTGAAGAGTTTTTTACCCATGCCTTTTGAAGGAAGAATGCAAGTTCTGCTGACAAAAATAGCACAACAATCAAACAGAACTCCATTGTTCGCCCAAATGATGCAATGTTGTAAAATAAATGAAGAAAGTCCACTGGCTAAGGTAGTGCTTACTTTACAGCCAACCAATATACATAAAGATATCATAGAACTTTTTCTGGAATTTAATCCTAAATTCATTAATGAACCCGCTTTCCCGCACTTCACCTTGCTCCAAGATAGATTTTTAGTAAGTGATGAAGAAGGCTATGATTTTTTAAGGAAGGCGGGAGCCACGCTTCCTCTTACAACGCTAAGCCTAGTCAAGGAAAAATTAGTTGTTATGTTTGTAGAACATAATCAACTATTTATGAAAGGCATTGATGATTATTTATCT
>CAWAUF010000002.1:0-41508 GCA_963785145.1 uncultured Gammaproteobacteria bacterium
TCAAGACCAATGGGTTGACTTGCAAACTTGGTTTTTGCAGGAGATCGGGCAAAAAAAGCGGGTTCGCGTTTTTCACTTTGAAAGCGATTTACAAATGTACTCAGGTTAAACATGGATATTCCACTTAATTAAGATGGAATAATGTACATCAAGTGCTTGTAAAAATCAATGAGACTTCTTTTTATTGTTAAACCAAAATGAAAAATTTAATAGGGCTTGTTTGTTTTTTCATTGTAATTATTCCGCACGCGGGCTCGGGCTCATTTACGTGAATGAATGCTCTATCGCGCATGTTTTTTTTAAAAGAGGTTGGGTCCTTGGGGAGGAGCCATTGATCAATGAGTATGAATTTCACTTCGCAGAACTGCCCTTTAATGAAGCCAAAAATTCAGTCACCTGTTTAGGAGTTAATTCATAACTTTGTGAACGCGATAAAAATCGGGGCATGCTGAGGATGCCGTAACGAATTCGAATCAAACGACTCACTTCCAGGCCCTGAGATTCCCATAATCGTCGGACTTCTCGGTTGCGGCCTTCGTTTAAGATCACGTGATACCAGCTGTTTGCACCCTCGCCTCCACGGGATACTATTCGCGTGAATTTTGCCATCCCATCGTCCAATTGCACGCCTTTTTCCAAGTTTTTAATGTGCTCAGGCGTCACCCGTCCATGGACTCGGACAGCGTATTCCCTTTCCAGGCCATGTTTAGGGTGCATCAGTTGATTGGCCAATTCGCCGTTGTTGGTGAAAATAAGCAAGCCTGAGGTATTTAAATCCAAGCGACCTACTTGAACCCAACGACCTTGCTTTAAATGCGGTAAATGATCAAACACCGTGGATTCAAATTTGGGATCGTGTCGGCTGGATATTTCCCCGACTGGTTTATGATAAAGCAAAATGCGTGTGCTTTGTTTGACCTTTAAGGGGTTGGGGATGGGTTTTCCCTTGACTGTAATTTTATCTTCGGCGCCAAAACTCTCCCCTAATTGGGCGGGTTTGCCATTCACGCTCACCCAGCCGCTTTCAATCCAACGCTCCATCTCTCGACGCGAACCCAAACCGGCCTGACTTAATATTTTTTGTAATCGTTCTTTACTCATGGTTGTTTCCAAAATGGGAGCCTAGGGCTCTTCTAAAACCGGAAGTTGGTTCAAACCTTTTAAATTAAAATAATTCAAAAATTCCTGGGTGGTGCAATACAGGGCTGGTTTCCCAGGCAGGTCTTTAAAACCTACGGATTCTATCCAATCCCGTTCCAATAAGGTTTTCATGATTTGACTGTTGACTGCCACGCCACGTACACCCTCAATGTCACTTCGAGTCACCGGCTGTTTGTAGGCGATGATCGCCAAGGTTTCAAGCAGTGCTCGGGAGTATTTAACCGGCTTTTCATAATGCAAGCGTTCAATCCAAGCACCGTACTCTGCTCTAGTTTGCATCACATACCCACCTGCAACCTCCATTAAATCAAAGGATAGGCTGGCATAGTCTGCTCTTAATTCTTCTATCTTGGATTGCAATTGTTCATTACTCGGTCTTTGTCCTTCGTCAAACACAGCCCTCATTTTTTCAAGAGACAAGGGACCTGGATGACTGAGGAGAAGTGCTTCTAAAATGCGTTTTAATTTAAAATCATCCATGATTGCAAGACCGGATGTAAATCTTCGAATACACTTCTGTTTGGGTGATGATCACCATTTCAAGTCTTGCCAATTCTAGAATGGCTAGAAAAGAGACGATCAAACCCTGGCGTCCTTCAGTCATAGAGAACAATTGTTCAAACTCCAGCAGCTTGTTTTCTTTCAATTGAAGTAAAATACGACGCATCCGGTCACGAACCGAGAGGTTTTCACGCGTAATTTCATGGTGATTGTAACATTCTTCCCTTTTTAATAAAGAGCTCATCGCTTCCATCAAATCCGACAAGGCCACTTCAGGGTGATTTTTAATCACTTTAGGGTCCAGGGAATGAAGTTGAATTAAAAAATGATCCCTTTCCAATCGCGCCAGGGAATCCAATCTTTGCGCGGCTTCTTTCATGGCCTCATAAGCCTGTAATTGTTGCACCAAATCCATTCTTGGATCGCTTTCCTCTTCAGAAGGGGATAGCTTCGGTAATAAATACTTGGATTTTATCTCCGCAAGCAGACTGGCCATGAGCAAATAATCCGCAGCCAGTTCCAAAAGATGGTCTTTATTGGATTGAAACAGGATGGCTATGTATTGCAAATATTGCTTGGTAATCGTCACGATGGGTATGTCCATGATGTTGATGTTTTGTTTACGAATGAGGTACAACAACAGATCCAAGGGGCCACTGAAGGAATCCAAGAGGACTTCTAAGGCATCCGGTGGAATGAATAAATCATTTGGGATTTGAGTGTATTCTTTTCCATAGACAAAAGCACTAAGTTCAGTCTTAGTGGCCAGAGAATGCATATCAATAATCCAATCCCATGACTTCCCTGACTTGATTTAAGGTTTTATTGGCCTCCTCACGAGCAGCCTCCGAGCCTTCAGTTACGATGCGTTTGACAGAGCCTAAGTCGTTTTCATAGTCGCTGATGGCTTCTTGAATGGGGCATAATTCTTGGTTGATGGCATCAATCACCGGTCGTTTGCAATCAATGCAACCAATGCCCGCGCTGCGACAACCCGTTTGCACCCATTGTTTCACTTCCTCGTTGGAATAAATTTTATGAAATTGCCAAACCGGGCATTTGTCAGGATCGCCTGGATCCATGCGTTTGACTCGAGCTGGATCCGTGGGCATAGTCAGTACTTTCTTTTCAACTTGTTCCGGCAAATCCCGCAAACTGATGGCATTGTTGTAGGACTTGGACATTTTCTGCCCATCAAGTCCTGGCATTTTTGCGTTTTCGGTCAGCAAGGGATGAGGTTCGGTCAGTATGAGTTTGCCAGAACCCTCTAAGTAACCCAACAAACGTTCCTTATCGCCAATGGATAAACTGGACTGATCTTCTAAAAGCGCTTGAGCCGTTTGTATGGAATCGTGATGACCTTGTTCTTGAAATTGGCGACGCAACTCACTGTAGATTTTTCCATTTTTTTTGCCCATTTTTTTAATGGCTTCCTGAGCCAATTCTTCAAAATTGACTTCTTTGCCATACAAGTAATTAAACCGTCGCGAAATTTCGCGAGTGAGTTCGATGTGAGCTACTTGATCTTCACCCACGGGCACAAAATCAGCGTGATAGAGCAGGACATCGGCACTTTGCAACAAGGGGTAACCTAAAAATCCAAAAGTGGATAAATCCCTGTCTTTTATTTTCTCTTGTTGATCTTTGAAACTGGGCACGCGCTCCAACCAACCCAGGGGAGTTATCATGGACAATAGCAGATGCAGCTCTGCGTGTTCAGGAACCCAGGATTGTATGAAAAGGCAAGCCAAACCGGGGTTTAAACCGCAAGCCAGCCAATCCACCAACATATCCCATAAATGCTGTTCCATAAAGCCAGAATGTTCGTATTGGGTCGTTAATCCATGCCAATCGGCAGCAAAAAAGAAACAATCGTATTGATGTTGTAATTTAATCCAATTTTTCAAGACACCGTGATAATGTCCAAGATGCAATCTTCCACTCACACGCATGCCAGAAACGACGCGTTTATTGGAACTAAACAATGCCGACATCCAAAACCTCTACTCGTAAAAAATTTTATTTAAAGGGCTCAGGATCTCCCTTCCCCTCTCTCAAAATCACAGGGTGATCCCCTGTTAAATCCACTACGGTGGTGGGTTCATTGCCACAATTTCCACCATCAAGGATCAAGTCAATTTGTGAACCCAGTAAATCTCGAATGGCCTCGGGTTCGCTTAAAGGCAGATCCGCATTCGGTAAAATCAAAGTAGAACTCATCAAAGGTGCGTCCAAATGCTCCAACAAAGACAAGGTGATGCGATTGTCAGGTACACGCAAGCCCAAGGTTCTTCTTTTGGGGTGAAGCATCAAACGCGGCACCAAATGAGTGGCGTTTAGGATAAAGGTATAAGCCCCTGGGGTAAAGGCCTTGAGCAGTCTAAACACGGCGTTGGAGACTTTGGCATAGGTTCCTAGATCCGACAAATCACGACAAATCAAAGTCATGTTGTGATTTTTATCCAATTGTCTTAAGCGTCTAATGCGTTCCAGCGCGGCCTTATTACCCAAATTACAACCCAATGCATAACCCGAATCGGTTGGGTAGACGATAAGCCCACCTTCTTGAATGATGCTGACCGCTTTTCGCAACAAGCGCGCTTCTGGGTTATCAGGATGTAGTGCAAAAACCTGACTCATTGAGATCCCCTTTTTTATTTAAAATCCAACTCCCATTGTTGCCAGATGGGTTTGCAATGGATGGGTAGTGGTCTTTGCCCACCTAGTCTGACACGCGATAAGGCAACCCCGTGAAAGTCTGATCCAGAAGAGGCTAGTAAATCAAAGCGCAGACATACTCCTGCCATTTCATTGATTTCAGTAAGGGTTAATTCACCAGAAACCACTTCAATGCCTACTCCACCCACTTCTTTGAAATCTTTAATTAACTCATGCAATTTGGAACGCGTCAATCCATATTTGAGGGGGTGGGCAATCACGGCTTGTCCTCCTGCCTCCACAATGCCTTCCACGACTCCTTGAAGATCAATCCAAGTCGTGGGAACAAAGGCCATTTTTCCTCGTCCTAAAAATTGCCTAAAAGCC
Organism: uncultured Gammaproteobacteria bacterium; assembly: GCA_963785145.1. Taxonomy (GTDB): domain Bacteria; phylum Pseudomonadota; class Gammaproteobacteria; order Legionellales; family Legionellaceae; genus Legionella. Next base: position 4,708 of record CAWAUF010000002.1, read on the forward strand.
GATTGCATGTCTTTGACCTTGCCCTCGTTCATGAGTACACGCGCCAGATGTGGACGTCCAATGCAAGTATGCCCAGTCAAATCACAGGCCTTGGCATAGGCATTGGTTACTCCAATTGTTTCCAATAAAGAACCGATTGCTTGCGCACGTTGTATTCGGCTTTGCTTCTGGTTTGCAATCAATTGCGCAAATTGAGGAGTGGGTTGGACTTGATAGCCTAAAATATGGATGTCGTGTTTTTTCCAGCGGGCACTCAATTCAATGCCCGGAATGATTTGAATGGATGTGCCTAAAGCGGCTTCGTTTATCTCAGGATATCCTGCCAGGGTGTCGTGATCGGTTAAAGACAGGCATTGAATCCCTTGCTTTTGTGCCATTTGGATTAATTCTTGAGGAGTTAAGGTTCCGTCCGAGAAGTAGCTGTGGCAATGAAGATCAATCATGGGTTTTAAGTTACTCTAAAATCAATTACTATACCATATATTGTAAGTAAGGATGTAAAGAATAAATGGCCTATCGCATAGACATTCAAAACCAAAGCAATGATCCCCTGCCCTTCACGCGTGCTCAATTGAAAAATCTAGCAATCTGCGCGCTTAAAAATCAGAAAAAGTCGGCTGAATTGACTCTACGATTGGTTCATGCCAAGGAGATGACTGCTTTGAACCATCAATACAGGCAAAAAAACAAAGCCACCAACGTCCTGGCCTTTCCCAGTTCCATACCAGAAATCGTTGAACTGGAATACCCTTTTTTAGGGGATGTCATCCTGTGTCCTGAGGTCATCCGCGAAGAAAGCAGGCAACTGCACAAAAGCCTTGAAGCGCACTGGTCTTTAATTATCATTCATGGTGTGTTGCATTTATTAGGCTATGATCACATAAAAACTGAAGATGCAAACGTCATGCAAGCCATTGAGATACAATTACTGGCTGAACTGGGTTTTGATAACCCCTATGATAGCGAGGAAAACAAACTTGAATAAAGAGGAAGACGGTGGTTCTTGGTTTGCTCGATTTAAGCAATTTCTCCAATACGAACCTAAAAATCAAGAAGAGTTGATCAATTTACTCCGCGACGCACAGATTCGCTCCTTGATAAACTCCGAAACCTTGGCCATGATAGAAGGCAGTCTGCTTATTTCCAAGATGCGGGTTCGAGAAATCATGCTGCCTAAAAATCAAATGGTTTGCTTAAGCCAAAAGGACGATTTCAACCACATCATCCAAACCGTGACCAGTACTGGGCATTCACGCTTTCCAGTGACCGGCGACAGTTCCGATGAAATCATCGGTATTTTGCATGCGAAAGATTTATTGCGTTACCATCAACAATCCTTGGAGGATTTTGATTTACCGGATATATGCCGCCAAGCACCCTTTGTGCCTGAAAGCATGCCTTTAGACACCATGCTGCGTGAGTTTCGTTCCAATAAAAATCACATGGCCATCGTGGTGGATGAATACGGTGAGGTATCCGGCTTTGTAACCATAGAAGACGTCATTGAACAAATCATAGGCGACATTGAAGACGAATTTGACATCGATGAGGATGCTTACATCAAGGCCCATGGTGATTCGCAATACATCATCAAAGCCCACACCCCCATAGAAGAATTCAACGAACGATTGCACGCGCAATTTAGCGACCAAAGTTACGATACCATAGGAGGCATCGTCATGAATCGTTTCGGATACTTACCCAAACCAGGAGAAACCATCACCATTGATCATTTTGAATTTAAAATCATCAATTCCGATGCCAGACGAATCAACCTAATGGAATGCATCGATCACCGCAAAAAGGCTACAAAAGATGAATAACAACATACTCATCATCGACGACGATGTGGAACTCACCGACCTCTTAACGCAATATTTAGAAACCGAAGGCTTTGAAGTGGTCTGTGTGCACGATGGTGAAAGTGGTGTGAAAAATGCCATTAACTACGCCTTCGATGCCATCGTGCTCGACGTCATGCTACCCAAATTGAATGGGTTTGAAGTGTTAAAAGCCATTCGTGAACACGTGGAAATTCCAGTATTGATGTTGACTGCTCGCGGCGATGACGTTGACCGAATCGTGGGCTTGGAAATTGGAGCGGATGATTACCTGCCTAAGCCCTGCAACCCACGTGAATTGGTAGCCCGCTTGCGCGCCATTTTAAGAAGAACCCAAAAAATGCCGCTGCAAAGACCCGTCATCGAGCATCACAACGTGGTTCTTGACTCGTCCAAACGCCACGTCACCTTAGCCGGTAATTACCTGGAATTGACCAATGCCGAATTCAACATTTTGGAAATGCTCATCAAATCACCCGGACAAGCCTTTTCAAAAGAAGAGCTCACATCCTATGCTTTGGGTCGAAAATACACGCCTTACGACCGCAGCATTGACGTTCACATCAGCAATTTAAGAAACAAATTAGGGGATAATCCAGAGGGTGAACCCATTGTAAAAACAGTGCGTGGATTTGGGTATATGTTTAATGCGTAGTTTGTATTGGAAAATATTCGTCACCTTTTGGTTTGCAAGCATCTTAATCATTTTCACCATAGCCTGGGTTACAAGCCAAATCACGCAAAAATCCTCTTTACCCGTGGGCGAACACATGTTCATGGACAGTTACGCCAATGCAGCGGTGGCCACCTTCGAATCCGGCCAACGCGAAGCCTTATTGAAATGGTTAAACCAAATCGGCGCCTCCCGCCACATGACTTTGTATCTCTTATCCAGCACCGGCGAAATTTTAAGCACTCAACCCGCTCCCCAACGCGTCAAAGACATTGGGGATGATCTCATTAAAGATCAGCTCTCCGTTGGCATTTTCAAATCGGGGAATTTACTGGTCAGTCATGAAATCATGTCGACTTCAGGCAAATATTATCGTCTTGTAGCCGTTACCGAAAAACCCATTCCTTATTTCGTCCAAATTCCATGGACAGGACTTTTAGTTCGATTGCTGATTGCAACCATCATCAGTGGACTGGTTTGTTATTTGCTCTCCTTGTATTTAACCCAACCTTTGCGCTCCTTGGGGTTGGCGGCTAAAGCCATAGCCAAAGGAAAGCTGGGTACACGAGTTGGGCATTTAAGAGGACATCATCGCGATGAAATCGCAGCCTTGAGCGATGAATTCGACAGCATGGCTGAACAGTTGGAACATTTGGTACGCTCCAAAGAACGATTGTTGCAAGACATTTCCCACGAATTGCGTTCTCCCTTGGCGCGCCTGAATGTGGCCATCGCCTTGGGGCGTCAAAAAACAAAACACTTGGCGGATAATGAATTCAACCGCATGGAATTGGAATGCATGCGGTTGAATGTCTTGATTGGTGAAATTTTAGATTTTGCACGACTGGATAAATCGACTACCGAACTCCAATTGACTGCAGTCAAACTCCCCGACTTACTCCATGAAATCATTCAAGATGCCAATTATGAATCGGCAGAACATCCCAATCGGGTGAAAAAAGGAATAATAGAACCCTGCCGGTTGCTGATAGACGCACGATTAATCCATAGAGCGATTGAAAACATAGTCCGGAATGCTCTACACTACTCCCCCATGGATAAAGACATTGTCATATCAACGCAATACAATGATGCAAAAGATTCAATTTACATCGACATCATGGACAGTGGGCCTGGAGTCCCCAAGCAACAATTAAAAAAAATCTTCAACCCATTTTACAGAGTCGATACGTCTAGAGAAAAGAAAACCGGAGGGTTTGGTTTGGGTTTAGCCATTGCAGCTCGCGCGATTCATCTGCATCAAGGCGAGCTTAAGGCTTCCAACAACATCGCTGGAGGATTACTGGTTCAGATAAGACTTCCAGTCAATACACCAAACCAGCAGGCGATTAAAATCCCCTCTACCCACAGGAACTGATCTATGGAAAACCTCACAGAAAAAATGTTGTACCAAGCTCAGCATGCTTTGGCTTGCGCTTACGCGCCCTATTCCAATTTTAGAGTGGCAGCCTGCATTCTTACCGACAAGGGCAATTTATACACCGGTGTCAATGTGGAAAACGTGTCCTACGGCCTCACCTTATGTGCAGAAGCCGCAGCCATTGGGAGTATGGTGAGCGCTGGAGAACAGACCATTCAAAACATTTTGATCATTGCCGGCAACAAGGAGTTTTGTGCGCCCTGCGGTGCCTGTAGGCAACGGATTTTCGAGTTCTCAAGTCCAGAAACCCAAGTGCATTTATGCACGAACAATGCGATTACCAAGAGCCTGTCCATGAATGAACTCTTACCTTTGGCTTTTGATTTTAAACTTCTATAGGATTTTTTATGAGTACAAAAACCCATGCCCATCTTGCTGCAGAACACATACAAACCGTACGCCCCGATTTTAAACCTTTGGTGGCTGTGGTTTTGGGATCCGGTTTGGGTCAAGTTGCCGAAGAATTAGAAAACAAAATGTCCATCGAATACAAAGACATTCCGGGTTTTCCCAAAATCAACGTAGCCGGTCACAGCGGACGGTTGGTGCTTGGGTATTGCGGTTCCATTCCCGTGGTTTGCCTGCAGGGTCGATCGCACACTTACGAAGGCTTTGAGCATTATGAGTGCGTGAAAACTTACATCAGGACCTTAAAACTTCTGGGTTGCACCTATTTCATTGCCACTAATGCCTCGGGTTCTTTAAGAGAAAATCTTGGACCAGGAGAGCTGCTGTTGATTTCGGATCACATCAATTTGCAACCTTACAATCCACTCATTGGCCCGAATGAAGAAGAATTTGGACCCCGATTTTATCCGCTGGATCAAGCCTATGACCAAACCATGCGCAAAAAATTATTAGCCATAGCTGAAAAAAACGACATAAGGCTCACAGAAGGGGTTTATCTCTCCGTCTTAGGACCTCACTTTGAAACGGCCGCAGAGATCCGCGCCTTCAAGCAATTAGGCGCAGATGCCGTTGGAATGTCCACCGTACCCGAAGTGTTAGTAGCCACGCATTGTGGTTTAAAAGTAGCCGTAATAGCAACCATCACCAATTACGCAACCGGTCTTTCCAGCACCAGTCACAACCACGATGAAGTGATTAAAATGGCCGCTAAAGCCGCCACCAAATTGAAAACATTACTTACACAATTCATTGGGGAATTAACTTTTTAAGGATAATCTATGGATTTTCAATTCACCGAGGAACAACTTGCTTTTCGTGAAATGGCAGCCGATTTTGCACTCAACCAACTGGCGCCTATGGCAAGCCAATGGGATGAACACTCTCATTTTCCCATAGCTGTTTTACGGCAAGCGGCTCAGTTGGGCATGGCAGGCATGCTGACTAAAACAGACATAGGCGGCTCAGAAATCAGCCGTTTGAATGCTGCCTTGATCTTTGAACAATTGGCCACTGGTTGTGTGACTACCAGCGCCTTTCTTTCCATTCACAACATGGTAGCCTCTCTCATCGATAAATACGCGGATTCGGCTTTGCGGATGCAGTGGGGGCCTAAATTAACTTCCATGGAAATCTTGGGCAGTTATTGTTTAACCGAGCCCGATGCCGGATCGGATGCGGCCTCCTTGAAAACTCGCGCGCAAAAAGACAAGGATCATTACGTTTTAAATGGCACCAAAGCCTTTATCTCCGGTGGATCTGTATCTGACATTTACCTGTGCATGGTCAGGACCGGTGAGGAATTGCACCATGGGATCAGCTGCTTACTCGTTGAAAAAAACACACCGGGATTGAGCTTTGGAAAACTTGAGAAGAAAATGGGTTGGCATGCGCAACCAACCTGCATGCTTTTTTTTGAAAATTGTCGCGTTCCGGTCTCGGCAAGGATTGGTGAAGAAGGCATGGGATTTAAAATTGCCTTAAATGCCTTGAACGGTGGTCGAGTGAACATTGCTTCTTGTGCCTTAGGTGGAGCCTTGGCTTGTCTGCGATTGGCCCAATCCTACATGCAAGAACGCAAACAATTCGGCAAAACCTTATCCAAAATGCAGGCGCTGCGTTTTTATTTTGCAGACATGCTCACACATTATGAGTCGGCAAGGTTAATGGTCTATAAGGCCGCAAGTGCTATGGATGCAAAACATCCCAATGCGCCCATGCTTTGTGCCATGGCCAAACGATTAGCCACAGACGTTGCCTTCCAAATCAGTGATAAAGCCATGCAATTATTGGGTGGTTATGGTTATTTATGCGATTATCAAATAGAACGAATTTTCCGCGATTTAAGAGTGCATCAAATTCTAGAAGGCACGAATGAAATCATGCGAGAAATCATCGCCAAGGCGGCTTTGGATGAACCTTATCTTATTACATAACAGGAGTGAAACATGAATTTAATTGAACAATATTTGGATGAAGCGGGCATTTTAACCATCACTTTGAACAGACCGGAAAAACTCAATGCCTTGTCTACTGAAGTACTCAATGCCTTGTCTGAAGTGTTTCATTCGGCTAAAACCAATCCAAAAATTCGTGCCTTGATGATCACGGGGATGGGCAAAGCCTTTTGTGCTGGTGCCGACATTCATAAATTGGCCGAATGCAATGCGCAAAGCGGCTATGAATTCGCTTGTTTTGGCCAAGAAGTATTTCACCAACTCGAAACCCTAGGCAAACCTTCGCTTTCTGCCATCAATGGTTATGCCTTTGGTGGTGGTTGTGAATTGGCCATTTCAACCAGCCTCAGAATTGCGTCCACTCAGTCGCAATTTGGTCAACCCGAAGTGAAATTAGGCATCATTCCCGGTTATGGCGGCACTCAACGTTTAGCACGCTTAGTGGGCAAAGGGCGGGCCTTGGATTTGTGTTTGACAGGCCGTTTCATCAATGCCGAAACGGCTTTGCAATGGGGCTTGGTCTGTGAAGTAGTCGAACCAGAGAGTTTATTGGACAGAGGAAAAACCTTACTCAAAGGCATTTTAGGCATGGCGCCCTTAGCCATTGCTTCGGTTTTGGAAGTCATTCAACACGGTTATGATTTATCCTTAGAGGATGCCCTGCATTTGGAAGCCCTTCATTTTGCCAAGGTGTGTGCCACCCAAGATAAAAGCGAAGGCGTGAATGCCTTTTTGGAAAAGCGCAGCGCCAATTTCAAAGGGGAATGAACATGGAGGCGGACATCTTATTTAGCCAAGAAGGTTCTGTGGGGCTCATCACCTTGAATCGACCCAGTGCCTTGAATGCCTTGACTTTGCCCATGATCATGGCTTTGCAGGAACAACTGCAACTTTGGAAGTCTGATCCTTGCATCCATGCCGTGGTGATTCAATCACAACCCAGCACTGTTTTTTGTGCTGGCGGAGATGTCCGCAGGTTGTATCATTCAGGTAAGGAAAAACAGGCTGAGCAACTTGAATTTTTCAGGCATGAATACCGATTGAATCATTTCATTCATCATTTGGGTAAACCTTACATCGCCCTCATGGATGGCATCACCATGGGTGGAGGCGTTGGGATTTCCATGCATGGAAGTCATCCAGTTGCCAGCGACCGCTTTGTTTTTTCCATGCCAGAAACTGGAATCGGTTTTTTTCCAGACATAGGTGCCAGCCATTTATTAACCGCTGGCCCTCAAACCTTGGGCATTTATTTGGGTTTAACCGGTGCCCGATTGAATTCTTTGGAAGCAAAGCAAGCAGGTCTGATCAAACACATCGTTTCTTCACAGCGACTGCCGGACTTACTCCATCGATTAATTCAAGCCGATTTATCCAAAGAGGCTTACGCTGGCGTGACGCGTTGTATAGACGCTTTTGCTATGACCACGGAATCCACTATGCCTGAAGCATTCAAGGACAACCTGATGCATTGTTTTGCACAGCCTACCGTGGAATCGATTTTACAGGCTTTAAAACAATGCAAAACCCCAGAGGCTGAAGCAACCCATTCACTGCTTGAAAAAAAATCGCCTCTAAGTCTTAAAATCACTTTGGAGCAATTGCACCAAGCCAAAGGGAAGTCTTTAGCAGATTGTCTGCAAATGGATTATGATTTGGTGCAACATTTTATAAAAGACTCTGATTTTTATGAAGGCGTTCGCGCATTGTTGATCGATAAAGACAAAAACCCCCATTGGAATCCACCAAGCCTTGAAGAAGTCTCTGAAGGCATGGTCAGTAATTATTTTGAACAAGTCTTAGAATTAAAATTCAGGTGACTTTTAAGCTCTGAGCCCGAATTCAGGAGATTCCTGAAATTGGTAGGCTTCGGTTTTTTTCCAAACATAAGTGTTAACCGCTTGTCCTGAAGCCGCGCATTTATTTGAGTTTAATCGGTGCTCGATCGTTTACGAAATACTCAGGCTGGAGTAATAAGTAAAGTTAAGGTACCGGTGTAACTTCCTGCTCTTGCATTTTGTAAATTTGTGGAAGAAAAACTAACAAATAAAGTTGAATTGGTTATCCCTAAAGTACACAGGCTACTTAATAATCCCGTTGTTAAACCTCCTAATGGTACTCCTGCTGTCAATAAAGTCCCACTTGAAGCATTTGCTGTATTCGCCCAATTGACAGTATAAGCAACTGTAAATGTGCCATTGGATACTGTGAACGCATTGGCAGCCCCACTCCCAGTCGCAGTAATACTGTAAGTGCCTCCAAGCAGCGAGTTGGAAAACACGCAAACGTTTTCTTTGGAACTTAATGCTGCAACGGGATTTAAACTGGTAAAGGTCATATCGGAAAGATTATTAATTAAAGCAGTACCAGCAAAAGATTGTATGGAAAAAAACATGAAAAAAAATAAACACAAGGGATGATTCCACGGAAGGTATTTCATTTATTCATTCTCATTTTAAAGGGATGGCAATATAGCTTATCGACATAGACTAGATTTTCTGTGTTCTTGGCTTGTGGTAATTTAATTTTACAATGATATTCGGAAGAGTTAATAGTTAATATCGTATGTTGTTCGTTTATGGTGGTTTGGAAATATCCCTCATTGTCGGTCATCGCAAAATCAAGCCCTCCTTCAACCACTGTATTCATCACCGGCTTATTATCCATGTCAAAAACCTGACCGGCTAAGGCGATTACTTTGCATGCCTGCCAATTGATTGCTTGGATATTACCAGGATATACGGTAATTAGTCGTTCAGAATTCTCGAAATGGTATAAATTCTTTGAGGTATCTGAAACACGGATTGTCCATGTTTTATATGGATTAAGTGTAATTAAATAATTATGATTTGCAAGAGCATGCAACCTCATTTGATCATCCGTGAATACATCAAAGGTGGCCTCTGGATCCCTTGCATTAATTCGAACAAGGATACCGGTTTTATCCGTCGTATTCCCCATACCAATAGCGGATTGATTGTCGGTCCAGGCAAAATAGGTATCAAAAGTACCACCATATTGGAAATAACTACCGACCCTATCATTGTAATTCGTAAGATAAGCGTTTGTATGAAATTTGGGTTTATTAAGGTCCGAGGTAAGCCCCAACATTTTATTGATAGGCGTTGCGTTTGCTTGCAAGCCCATTGTGTACCCATGATTCGTATCATCTGATTTATGATAAATTAAATTGCCCTGCGTGGTTAATCCATTACCATGTCTTTGAACAGGAGCAGATACCCTATTCCTGAACAAAAAATTATCCCGAAAATACCCATATCCTGTGCCAACATTTCCGGACGTATGAGCGCTATTGAAATTGTATGAGATGGTTGCGAAAACATTGGCTTCCACCTGATTTTGAGTCGCATTTAAGTTCAACTGCCAAGATCCACCAGCCGTTTGGTATAAGGTGGTCGTAAAATTGATTCCGTAGGTGGTTAAGATATTATCAAAAAAGGTGCTTTGTGAGTAGGAAGCCCCAGCACTACCTAGAGAAAATCCATAGCTCAAAGACATACTGGTATAAAAAACACCTTGATTTAGTAAATTCAATGCACAAGAAGTCGGATTGTTTTTAAAACACCAATTCTCTTTGGGGTCATTCTTAGTAGTTATCTGACTTATCATGTAGTTTGCTGACCATCTTTGGTGTTGCCAATTAATGGATGTGGTGTAACCATAGCGTCGATTGGTTGTAACCAAAACACCGGGTTGAATAATAAATTGATTGGTAAGCACAGCAAGACCCGGGTTGAAAAATGCAGCTTTATTAGAGCCTAATAGTTTCATGGATGCCCCTATATTTCTTGTTAACCGGTAGTTCGTACCCCCTTGATACACGGGTATATTGAGTAAACTGTCGTAAAGGTTGGAGTTAAACTGACGGATACCCATGAGATAGCCCAAACTAAAATAACTTTGCGGCATAGCATGAGGCGGCAATAAAACAGAATTGGTGACTAATTTAGTAAAGGCAGTGGTTCTACCTTCAGCATCGGTAACTCGAACGGTAACAGGATATGAGCCTTGTGGAAAAGTGGAGGTATCAATTTGTTGATTGCCCGGAGGAAGTTTTGCGCTGTAGATGATTGTAGAACCTTGCATCAAACTGACAGTGGATGTAACGGGTAAGAAAAAATTAATTGGAGTTGATAGAAATAGAGATTTATCTTCAAGTGTATCAAGGGTCGTTCTAATTTCCCCTCCTAAGACCGTATTGGATGCAAAAAAAATCGTACTGGGTAAATTAATAACACCAGCACGCAGCTCGTATTGGTGGTAGGTATGGGCAATATTCAATTCATTGATTTGGACCGTATTATGATCAAGCAGATTATTGAAATTTGCCTGGTTAGCAACGGATGTAGATACATTAAAGCGCGTATTTTCATAAGCCAGTAAATTATCTGTTGTTAAATTATACAAAGGTTGATAAATAATTGGATTGAATAGATTTGCAAACGGCAAGTTATAATTCCCGCTGTCTGCTACCATATACAAATGATTTAAATAGGAAAATCCAACAGAAGAAGGCCCAATCCAGTTCCCTATTGATTGAGCGGGTAAATAATTTGGATTAATAAAAAGACTGATTCTAAAATTATCTGGATCATAAATGACATCCACTGTGTCTGGAGATAATTCGTTGCAATGTTCAATTTGTTGCTTATCACACAATAAATTGCTGTTTGCATCCATTGGCGCCTCTAAAATCGCTGCGATTTCTTCTTTATGTTCTAACTCTATTTTTTGTAAGATCTCCTGGCTTTTGACGAATTGAATTTTGTTTCCTGTGACAAATAATGGCGTAACACCAATAAAATGCCCTAGATAATAGACATCGATTAATAATGTTTGCGGTTTTGTTAACTCCTCAAATCCTTTTGGAGCTTTAGCTGAATGAGTAAACCACCGGTGAAATTGGTTTTTTGAAGAGTTTTGGGCTGCAATGGCAATACTCCAAGGAATAAAAAAAAATAAGACACTAAGTTGGTATAACACGTTAATTAGATGTAAGTATTTTTTGTTCTTGTGAAAGTTGAGCAGTCAATTTCACTGGCGTTTCAATCTTCAGAGCAATGGATTGTTTGTTCCCAGCGTATAATCGAGGAGTAAAATGAGTCAAGTCATAACAGGTTTTTCCTTGACATTGTTCAATGTTTTGAAGCTGCACATTGGTATTTCCTTTGTTTTCTACATAGAGGGTTTTTCCTTGTCGGTGCATTGCAATCCTAAGTTCAGGATGTGTAGGTCGAGCTATAAGCAATACGCCATAGCCTACTAACAATTGCAACCCTAAGGCAGTTTGGTTTGGGCTTTTAGGTATAATTTCTTTTGCTAAAGGAACAATATCAACTCGGTATATCCGCTCCTTGTCCTCTAAGTTTTGTGATAGGATGAATCGGACTAATCGTTTTTGTTTTGGAGGAATAATGAAGTGTTGTGGACTTACTAATAAGCCGTATTGTTGTGGATTGCGAATGATAACAGCCTTTTCTTTAGGCGTTCCAGGATTTAAAATAATACGAGGTGTTACCTTAATATAGGCTTCGTCTTCGTCTTCATTGATTACCGTAACATCGGTACGCTGTGAATCGGTTGCGTCTAATTCAATAAGATTAGGAACGACAACAATACCAGCAGCAGCTCGAATCCCTATTGAAACACAAAAAACAGACAATGCAATTGTTTTAAACACAATACTAGACACAATCCCTATTCCCTTCTTTTTTAATGTCTAATCGAATCCACACTACTATACCCGCAAATAAATCGCTGTATAGGGAAATATAAGTTGCCATTCGCCGAAATAACGCAACATAAATTTGCAAGAAAAAATATTAACATATACTATAAATTTAACAAGAATAATCTTTATTTATAACTGCTTAGAAATGATATTTATTAATTACAAGGATGCTACAAATGAATAGAATTAAATTGCTTCTGGTTTTAATCAGTTATATGAGCTTAGCAACCCATTCTGCTTGGTCCGCAACTTCAGGAACTTTAGGAGCCACTTCAACAGGTAGTATTGTCATCAATTTAACTGTTCCCGCTCGAGCGCAAATCTCAAGACTGACTGATGTGACTTTTACAAATGCGGATCCATCTACTGCCGTGTCAAATGCTCAAAATATTTGCGTTTATTCAAATACTGCAACAAAAGGATACACTTTAACTGCAACTGGTAGTGGGACGGCTAATGCCTTTACCCTAGCAAGTGGCGCTTTGGCTGTCATTCCTTATTCCGTACAATTCGCAGCAACGAGTGGCCAAACTTCAGGAACGGCCGTAGTGAGTGGTACTGCTTTAACAGGACTGACATCAACGGCAACGACCCCAACCTGTAGCTCTGGTCCATCAACCACAGCATCCCTCATTGTAAATATAGCAGCCACGGACCTACAAACAGCACAAGCTGGTGCCGCTTATGCTGGAACCCTAACTTTAGTCATTACACCTGTATAGATAATTTAGATTTATTTTTTACCAAACAAAGGAACTGCAGTGCACAGAGTAAAAAAGGGATTTCTTGTCGAAGCGCTTTTCTAGGCCTACGACCACACTATTGGACTTCAAACCACTAACCGAAAACAAGGTCTACGGACACATTAGGCCTGCCTCACTGGAAAGGTTTCAAATAAATGATACAATGCGCGTATTTAAAGCCTAGAAAGGTCCTACATGCCCTCAGACAATTCATCTCAAAATTTCCATACAAAGCCTTCTTTGTTAGAAGACGAAAACGTGGAATTGGCCCCAAACTTGGTTGCAACAACAAAACACCTTCAAAAGAAAAAGCGCCTGGTAACCATTGAAGAGGCCAAATCCGACCGTTTAACCCAGGGTGAACTGGATTCGAAACATAAATTAGAACAGCTTAAACTCAAATTCGATGAGCTGCATTTGCAATGTTCCAATCTTTGCATAGAACCCATCCCTGAAACCACCGATCCCATCCTGATCCAATTATTTCAAGACTGGGTGAAGTTAAAAAAGAAAATCGGGGATTTAAAGTTCGACATTCATAACAAATGGTCCTTATTAAGTCTGACAATGCCCCTTGCAACCGAAAAGGTAACCCGAGGGATCCACGTATTGAAACATTGCATGACGCAAAGCCAATTCATCATGACCGAGTATGCCAACCGCTGCAAATTACTCTATCCGGAATCCAATGACATTCACTTTCTGGAGACTTTGCAGCAAACTTCAATTCAAACACTCATTGAACGCTCGCAACAATTTGTAGCTGTTTTAAAGGATGTGCAATTAGACTGTAAAGATTCAAAAGCAAGGCATTTAACGACCGCACTGATTCAATTTACTGCGGAGTTAAAAAAAGAGCTTGACTGGACCTTACTCATTCCACCCAGAGAGGCTGAGACTGCAACACTTCGTAAATTGATTCAGGGTTTGGAAGAGAAGCGTTCCAATTTGAATGAAGAAAGCAGATCAAAAAATCCAATCCCGGCCAGCTTTTTGAAGGGCATTAATTTATTTGGCAAACGAACAAAGAAAATTCTTTCAGCTCAAAATAAATTGAAAGAGCAGATCCCCCATGTCTATGCGATCATTGCAAAAATCGACCATTTCCCCATTCTATTTATCAAACCCTATTTGCTTATTAAAGCCAAAGAACATGAATTCGATCAGCGGGCTATAATCCAAAACAAGGAGTTGACTTTAAGCACTCAACCTTTAGTTGCTGAATTGGATCGCTTGCTGACGCTTTTTCCTACAGATTCCAACGAATACCTCGAGGCTGAAGTCATTAAAATGAAACTCGAAGCCACCTTAGTACAATGCAAGGCACCCTGGACCAGAAAGCTCATCCAAAAAAATGAAGCGGATCTGTACTATTGGCTACAACAGTCGATTGAAGAACATGACAGCAATCTGTTTCTAAAAACCAAACATCAGCAAACGGTGCACACCGACTTGATGCAGTGTCAACAGTTGGCGAAACGGAGCATCCACGAGCTGAATAAACACTATACAGAATGCAAGGGCACCATAGCCGCGCCCTTTCTATTGGCTTTAAAAAATGCAAAAAAAATCAATCAACTGTTTTCAATTCAATCCAATATTGACTCCTATAATCAATTAAAAGCTCTGTATTCAAGTCTATTTGAAAACGACATACCTGCTGTAAGGCCTATGCCAGAAGTGGAATCCAAATCAGAGGATCGATCCGCTTTTGGAACAGACATCAACGCTCTTTTAAAACAAAATGAACAGCGAACCATAGAACCAAGTCCGATCAACAAAAACTTAAACAGTCTCTCGGAAATCGCGACTAACGCAATCTTGCAGTTAAAAGACAATTTTAAAAAAGCAAAAGATGAATTGATCAAATTAAGAACGGCCAAACTCACCAACAGCAATAGAATTTACATAGAAACGAATAATGCCACGCCCAGTTTGAGTCGCATCAATCCGTTTCGTTCTTTGTATTGCATGGAGAAAGAACAAATAGATGCTCAAGTGCAAGAGACATTGAACATCCTGACGGACATCAAAGGACCTCTTATTTTTTTATCAACCTGCGAGGAACTTCAACATTGGTGTCTGCGATTTGACGCAGCCCACGAACCACTTCATTTCAAGATCGATCAACATAAAAAAACCGCAGCCAAAGCCAAAGAAATTGAGCGCCGTTTACAAACCGTGCCCTACATCACCTCTATGAATGTGATTCAATCGATTCAAGAGGAATATAGCCGCATTTTCAATAAATACATTGTTTTGAAAAAGAACGAACGCATTCGAAAGTGCATGGACATGGATTTAACAAATCACTTTACACTGAAAAATCTTACTAAGTCACAACTGCGTTTGCTGGATAAAATTGATCAACGATTGGCAAAATTGTTATTGATCAATCAACATTTGAATGAAATCAATGCCTTTTATCTCCATGAAAACCTGAATTTAAATGACAAAAACTACCTTCAACTGTTGTTGGATTTGATTGAAAATGATTTTCACAATGACCGAATGGAGCAATTGTCGCAAAAGAAACGACTTCAATTTCTCCATTTTTTCCGCATGAGTGTGGTCAAGCCCCTGTACCGAGTCATCTATAAGCTCCTCTTTTATGTAAACACTTGCATTCATCCGGATGCCCAATTCCAATTCTTCACCCCTTTTCCTGGGAAAACGGAAACTAAGTTCAGAGAAGTACGACAAAAATCATTAAAAGATCTGGTGGAGGAAAAAAGATTACAAGAGAGGCAATTTGCATCTGAAGATGGGATTGCGCACTACGAGCTCAATTTTTAAACCAAATCCCTTGCGTTTTGATACTGTATCGAAAAGTTATGATTTTACGGAAAAATGGCTCCTCAGCCTTAAATCCATTCAGTAGGTTATTGAATTGACCAAAAGAAATGCTTTAAGTTGGAATGAACTCATGTATAATCCCCAACGAGCAGATTGTGCCAGCTGGTTTCAGTTCCCTCCTGTTCATAGCCTGTTTTGCTAAATCGATGTCCGCCTGATTTTATTTCAAGAGATAAATATTATGCTAGTCAACAAACAACAACATCTAGTACACGATACCAATGATTGCTTAAACGGTCTTTTTAAAGACATTAAAGGATTATACGCTCGGGTTATTCAGGACATGGCCATGCAATTCAAAGGAACTGATCATTTACTAGTCTTACAAGAAATGGCCTCTATCATTTTAGGGGAGGATCTCTTTGAAGAAAAGCTCTATCAAATTTTTAACCTTGAAAATCCAGACAACAAAAAAACACAAGGGATGCAAAAAACCAACATCCACGATTTGGTGATTCAATTGCAGCAAGACTTACAAAAAAAAGCCGATTTTTTCACAACTTACCTTAAAAAAAGAGATCTGACTGCAGATGAAAAAATCACGCCCAAAAACAGGAGAATTGTTGCTTCTAAGGCAAGCCAAAGATCAGTTGTTACAAAAAGAAACAGAAGAACTGTACAAACAATTCAACAGCTACACGGGATGGAAATCCGTTGTGGATATTGGCGGGGCGGTACCAGAGCATTTGCGCAATTATTTTTGCAGAGACCAAAAATTAGTGGAGCTGGAAACTCACTACTTGGATTCACTAAAAAAAAATCAGATAAGCGTCGTAAAACCACTGGAAGAATCGAAAAAAAACCTATTACACACCAAAAGACATGGCATTGGCCGATCCATTTTGCAATCGCTTAAGAAAGGAAAACCCCATCCTCCTGTAAACAAACCCCCAGCCCCAGCAGAAACCAAACCCCAAGAATTGACTACAGAAGAACAAGACAATTTACAAAGCCTCATCCAGGCTTCAGAAGACAAATGCAACCACAGTGTGCGTTTGCATTCCTTAAAACAAGCGCATAAAACCTTTAGTGCACTTGAAAAAAGCTACTATGAGTTAATGCAACGATATCGAGCTCGAGACGACATTAAAAAATTTGAAGCCCAGTTTAAGGATTTTATCAAACTGTTCCTCCCGGAACAGTCAAAACCCTGGGAAGCTTGTTTTGAAAATCAAGGAGACTTACTGAAGCAGTATGAGGTTGCAATCGCTGAGATTAGCCTTGCCAATGCGGAAATTGATGGCCGATACAGGCACTTGGATAGCTACAAGGAAGCCATGGCCGATGTACGAACCAGTCAGCTTGATCGAGATAAAATCATCCAAAAATTCGAAGACATTCAATTCAAAAACAAGAATCCATTTACAAAAGGAAATGCTCATAGGCTATAAAGCGGTTGCAGAGGATTTGGATGGGATTATCCGTGGCGGTCTTTTGAGACAAAATCAACATTTCAGCATGCAAGATTATTTTAGGGAAGTGAAAGACAGCGGGGACTTCGTAGAAGAAGTCCAATCATCCTCTGCCTTATGGAATAAAGTTTGCGGCATGTGGGCTGGGGCTGTGACTGGCACTGCGGCTGGGGCTGGAGCTTATGCTCTAAGCAATGTGGTCATGGGTACTTCTGGAAGCCTTGCCATGGGCGTCCTGGTAGGCACGGCCTTTGGCAGCGCAAGCGCCAATATGTACCGTGAAAAAAAGGGCATTGGCGAGCAGGAAAATGCCAAGCTAACCCAGAAGCACTTTGATGAAGCCATGTTGCAGACCTTTGGCAAAGATTTCATTCAAACGCCTGAGCTCCAAGAGCTGTCTCAAAGAATTGAACGACTCATGCATTTCAGAACCTGTTTGCTAGAAAATAGAAACAAAATGCGCACACACTACCTCCGCAGAACAGGATTGGATCAGTGTAAACCCAAATTGACTAAAAATCAGATAAATCAGGCCATAGAGGTTTTTTTTGCAAAAAGCATAATCGATGCCATCAACGAATCCATTGTCATGATTTATGAGCTCAATCAAGAAAACATTGATCAAGACGGGGTTAAAAAATCCCTCTTCAGAAGAGCTCACGACGCACTCTTTGGTGAGCCACCGACGGTGGAGGATCAGCATCGCTTCACTGAACTCATGGTAAATGGTTTAGTCGAAAACATCATCGGTTTTTGCATTCATAAAATCGAGGAAAAAGGCTTTTTAGCCCGCAATCCCAAAATAGCCTCCGCTTTTGGCGGACTGATTTTTGGTTTGTTCACAGCCTTTGCGGCTTTGGCCGTGTGTGCGACTTATCTCGTAGTTCCTGAGGTCATGTTGACCACGGCGGTCATTGCCTTTGTGGTGCCAGCAATTCCTGGCACCTTCTTGACCTTTCATTTCAAAAATTTGTTTGGCAAATATTCCTTAGCCCATTCCGGCGATCACAACCGCGGCCTTCAAGACATTACCGTTCAGATGTTAATACATGAAAAAAATAGAATGGAACAGAGCATTGCCAAGAAAAAGAGCACGACTCTTGAGGACGTCAATGAACTCGCCAAATTTGCCGAGCATAAAGAAGAGTACAAAGCCGATGATACTTTTTCAAGCTTTGCCAATAAAATCATCTCCACCTTTCAAAGGAAAAGCAGCTATGGGATGGGAACAACCGATGGCTGGTTTAGACAACTGAATCAACGCTTTCGAACCTCAAGGTTGGTACAAAATGGTTTACAAACCGAATTGAAGTCCATTGAAGAGCAAGCTACAAAACAAATCAGCCAATTGCAAGCCAGTTTGCTCACCGGTCATCTTTTGAAAACCGGTCATCTCCCGGATGAAACGAAAAACTACAAACCGCTTTTTGATTATGTGAAACAGACCAAGGAGTTTTTGGAGAAATGGCGCAACAATACAATGATTGCCAAATTTCGTCTTAAAGAAATGCTTAGGGAAGAAGTGCTTCAAATCGTAGCCGTTGCTGGTATTCATGATGCAAACAACGATGCCGCCCTCATCAACATTCCACCTTTTTTAAAGGATTTCTACACCAAAGATCTTGGAGGCGCTGAGGACGATTTGAGAACGGTCAGAGCCATGGCGAAGATTGAATTGCTTCTGCCACAAGCGCAAAGACTAAAAGGAAAGCTTGAAACCTTTCCTTTGACCGTTTTAGCCGGTAGTGATGTGTACAGACCCAAACTTGGACTTGGCAAGATCCCCAAGGGTCTATTTTTAGCAAGAGGGACCAATCCGGATACCATCATCGGAGAAACCAACGTCGCGGAAATTTTGGAAAACTCCTATCAATTTCTGCTGTCTTTAGACAAAGACGATGAAGAAAAGTTAGAACGGCCTGTTTTTAAAGGAGAAGGCTCCGAATACACCCACACCAAGCTATTCACTCTGTATAAAACCCTGTTTTTTAAAAAATTAGCTGAACTGGTTGATCCCACCCTCCCCGGTTTTAAAGCCGGTGTCAGTCATCAAGTGATTCGTTTTATTCAGAAAAAATGGCATATGAAGCTTGAAGACGTTGAAGAGATGTTGTTGCAAATTCAACATCAAGAGTTCATCACCGAAGAAAGTAAAAAATACAGTTTGATAGAGATCGATCATCAATTGGATCCTACAACTGAATTCGGCCTGAAACAATTAAGAATTGCCGTCAACGATTGCTTACCCGCCTATGTCCTTTTTGGAGAGGAACTGTTTCTGGTGGATGAAGCAAAAAATCCCCACCATATGCTTCATATAACCCCAGAGAAAGTCGATGTATTTCGATACGTCTTTAGAAGTCTAGAAAACAATTCAGCCCTCAACAAGGTGCAACGGTATGCCAAATTAAGCACCGTATTGCAATTGGAAGTCTTAATCGACAAAAGGCATGATTCCGCAGTCACCGACGCCCTTCGCGTGAACTTGGCCTTTGGTTTACCCAAAATGACTCCAGAACAAACCTTGAAACAAGTCATTGGTGATGCATTCTACATAGACACCGACACCCAACAAGAAAAATTCATTTTTCTGGTCAACAGACTTAGCCTACAAAATCTGTACGAGTCAGAATCTGAATTCTACGGCACCTCCACGATTCAATACATCCAGGAGACCGAACGTTTTATAGACAAAATCATAGCCAACATCGCGGCTTTTAAAGACACGGATGCTCCTGAAATTTACATTCAAAACCTTAAAAAATCCATTCAAGATTTAATAACCGATAGGATTGATAAACAAGACCCTAGAGCTGAGGAAAATGCGGTGCAGCTTAATAATCCTCTTGCTCTGGCCAAAAGTGCCTTGCAATTGCATTTAACCAATCTGGACTTTTATGCTGCAAAAATAGCCATTGCTAAATTGCAAGAACCCACCATTCACAACCCCATCCCTGAAGCCAGGAATTTTTTAAGCTTCTTCAGAAGTCTAGCTCCGGCAGCCCCAAGACAACCCGCCCCCAGCCTCTCAGAAAAAGAAAAGGTTTTACAAAGCTTGTCCAAAGCCTTGGACCAAAACAAAGAAGTTTTAGAGACCTGGAAGAACAAACAACCCTGTGACAAGGCAGTCAAAACAGTGACTCTGGATGGAGAGAAAACGATCCCAGTCCAAGGATTGCTGGGCAGTGCAAGGCCTATGGCAGTGGGTGCTGTTTTAGGAAAAAGACCCGGGGTTCTATATGCGCCACGCCCAACACTACAAGCTGCAGCTATGCCTGCAGAAGCGGCCTATGAATTGAAGAGCTGTTCTTGAGCGTGTTTTGAATAGTTCATGCAGTCTTTTGAACTATGGTTATATGAGATAGAGATGCTCACGGTTTAAAAAGGGGTGTTAAAAGCGAAAGTGGGATCGATGCCCTTCATTGCTTTGTAATTTTCATCTCAATAACGATTGTCCATGGTGCATTTGTCTTGACTTAATTGATAACCCTGCCAATCCTGTTTCCAATTGGGTATTTTCTCTACCGGTTTTAACCCACTGATTTTTAGAGTCCTGATGTCGCGAATTCTCACTTCGGGATCACCAATGGATAATCTGAAGTTGCATTGTTTGGTTTTCCTATCGTAATCGTATTCTTGGACCCATATGGATAGATTTTGAAAAGGAATATCCAACCCCCCTGTGAATACCCAAACCCCGTTAAAAACGGCCGAAGGTCCAAAAAATTGAATCAAATCTTGGCTGGCCTTATCATTCACCGCCTTTTTTAGAAAATCTTGTTGAATGGTTTGTTGGTTTAAAACCAAAATGGCTGATCCATCTGCTGTAAGCAGGGGTTGGCCTTCTTGCCAAAGTTTACAAGGTACATTCAGACCAGGAGGTAAACCATTAGGAAGCAGAGGTACGGTGGTGAGATCGCGACATTGAGAAAGCCTTTGCTTGCCTTGGGCAATGATTTGAGCGGTTTCTTCGGGCTTCCCTGTGCCCATGGCATATACTGTTTTGATGGGACAGACCTCGTTTTCATGAATAAGCTTACCAAAGGCCTGAATGTCTTTAAATAAATCGATGTAGGCCATGGCATGGTAAATGCCTTCGGTTAAAAGATACTCTTTCGTGTAGGATGCAGGATCTTCTGCATGCCTTATCAGTATCAATATCGGTTTGCATTCCGCATGGATGTTCATGGCAAAGAGTGCCAACAGCAAATAAGATACCAATCCGACTATTTTTTTCATTGCTTTCTCCTATTTTCCTTCGCTGAAAAGCAAACTATCAAACTCATTACATTTTTACAACCACAAATGGTATGATTGCCGCTTGAATTTCATGAATAATAAGAATAAAAAAACATGGAAAGCCTTGCCCAAGCTCCAACTGCAAAAGCCCTAGCGGTGTTAAAAGATTATTTTGGTTTTGATTCCTTCAGAGATCCGCAAAAAGACATCATTTTGGATGTCATCCAGGGACAGGATGTTTTAGTCTTGATGCCAACAGGTGGTGGAAAATCGCTTTGTTATCAAATTCCCTCCATCGTGAGACCTGGGGTTGGCATAGTCGTATCCCCCTTGATTGCCTTGATGGAAGATCAGGTGACTGCCTTAAAATTACAAGGCATACGCGCGGCTTATTACAATTCTTCATTAAACACCACGCAGGCCAAACAGATATTGGCACAATTGCACCATGACGAATTAGACCTACTCTACATTGCACCCGAACGCCTTATCAGCTCGTCCTTTTTAGATCGTTTGAACGATTGCCAAATTGCCTTGTTTGCAATCGATGAAGCCCATTGCATTTCCCAATGGGGGCATGATTTTCGTCCAGAATACGCCAGTTTAGGCCTGTTAAAAAAACATTTTCCTGACATCCCCTTGATTGCATTAACGGCTACCGCAGACAAACAAACCCGTCAAGACATTGTCCTCAAGTTGAATTATCATCCTAAAAAATACATCGCCTCCTTCAACAGACCCAACATTCATTACAAAGTGGTTTTAAAAAACAATGCGATGAAACAACTGACTGATTTTTTAGAAGAAAACACACAACAATCCGGCATCATTTATTGCGGAACCCGCAATGCCGTCGATAAACTGGCTCAAAAACTACAAGCAATCGGTTTTAAGGCTCGAGCTTACCATGCCGGCTTAAGCCACAACGAGCGTCGGGAAGTACAAAATTTATTCCGCTATGATCGCATAGACATCGTGGTGGCAACCATCGCCTTTGGCATGGGCATAGACAAACCCAATGTGCGTTTCGTCATTCATCATGATTTGCCCAAAAACATCGAGGGCTATTATCAAGAGACCGGACGCGCAGGGCGAGATGGCTTACCCGCACGTGCTCTGTTGCTTTACGATGCCGCCGACAGTGCCAGACTTCGTTCTTGGATAATGAACGTGCCGCTTGAAGAACAAAGACGGGTTGAAACCAGTAAATTAAACCACATGCTTGCCTTTGCCGAAGCCTCTCATTGCCGGCGTCAAATCTTATTGCGCTATTTTGATGAGCCCTGTGACAATGCTTGCAATCATTGCGACGTCTGCGATTATCCCCCCACCCAAGCTGATGCCACGCAGGATGCGCGTAAATTTTTATCCTGTGTCTACCGATTGCGTCAAAGTTACGGTTTAATTCACACCATAGACGTATTGCGAGGCAGTACTTCGGAAAAAATTCTACAATTAGGCCATGATCGATTGACCACATACGCAATAGGCAAAGACAGAACCGCGCATTATTGGCGATTATTGGCCTGGCAACTCATCCACAAAGATTATTGTTTTCAGGACATGAATCAATTCAATGTTCTTAAATTAAATCCAAAAGCCATCCCTTTACTAAAAGGAGAGGAATCCATTTTTCTCACCATCCCCGACAATGAACCCAAAGAATCTAAAAAGAAAAGCCGTCAACGCCCTGCATCTCCTAAATTAAGCAACAGTCCTTTATTTGAAGTTCTGCGCGTTTTAAGACGCAAACTCGCCGACGAAGAAAACAAGCCTCCATTCATGATTTTCAGCGACGCGACTTTGCATGAAATGGCTGAATCCAAACCCCAAAACTCCAAGCAATTGCTTGAAGTGTCTGGTGTAGGCCAACATAAATTGAGACTGTATGGCGAGCATTTTTTGAGTGCAATAGAAGAGAATGCTGAATTGGAATTCGATTGACTCAACCGGTAATCACTCACACCCCAATGCCAAAACAGAACTTGTTGTCACATCAAGCTTCAGCGAACTGAAAAGATGAAAAGGCAGGCTTTTCAATTGGACGCTTTCCAAATGTTCGCCTGTGATTAAAAAAATCAAGGGATCTATTAACTTCGAGGGTAAAATCCCAGAGAATTGATTTTGCGTGATGAGAACCAAATTGGTTAATAAATTTTTAGCATCCGTGCTGCTATCCCTTGATTTAATATAGCCGACCAGACTGATGTCTTTTCTATCCTTAAACGTGTTGATTAATAAAGAGTAGGCCTTTTTTGCCCTTTTAGAGTATCCAATCTGATCATCGTGTAGATGCAACAGCAGTGCTTGAATGGCTGTGATGATGGTTGGATCTTTTAAGTTTCTTTGATACATTTGAAATAAACGGATCAAATTGTGCACACCTATGTAAAGATTGTCTTGGTTGTAGGTTTCTTGATTCGTCATGACACTGAATCGTTGTTTGGCATAAGCTTTGGCAGATAAAATACTTTCCTGTTTAAACGTATACAAAATCTGTTCCGCAATGAACTCAGAAGAAAGATCTCTTCCTTGATTTCTATAAAGCCCCATTAAAAAGGCCGGTGTTTCCCGGGTGATCGTCTGAATCAGAAAAGAAACATTGTCTTCCAGGCCATCTAATTTTGGATTGTGAATGACCATATCTTGCATTAAATCCTCAGTCATTTTTTGGGCTAACCGGGTTTCGGATGTGATCCCTATGGGATCATTCATTCGCAGTAATTTTAAAAGGTAGGCTTCTTGGTTTTGAATGCTCCATTTTTTTATTTGGGCATCGCAGTAGATGATTTGGGTTTTTCCTATGGATTCTGGCCTAATTCCAGCCAATTTTTGTTCTAGGTTGTGGATGTGAATGATGGTTTCCAACCTTGTTTCCCTCGTTTTTTGATTGGCAGATGGAAGAAAAGGATTTAATCGGTGCACCTGCATCGCATAGCCGAATTCATCGTAAATGGCTAAAAACAAACAAAAATGAACCGAAGAGGCGGTGATCAAATTTCCTTTCCCATCATAGACGGTGGTGGAGGTTGCAAGGGTTCTTGGAACCATAGCCAATTGATGCGTTGATTGATGACTTGTCCATAACCGATGACCAATGGCTTCAGGACTTAAAGTCTGTTTAATCTGCTTGCTCAGCGCATCTTGACTAGAAAATTGATAATAGCTTAAGGCAGCTGCTGGTTTTCCCCATTCATTTTTTGCTAAAGAAGAACCAAAAGGAGGCTGTACTCTCCACTTAGTTCGAGTGGGTGTGGGCTTACAATGAAAAAATTTTTTTAACATAGCGTCTTCCTTAAACATTTTTCTAAAGATTACAGCATAAGGAAATGCATCCTTCAACTTTTTTATTTCATGCTTGGGCTTTGCTCAAGTGGAATGAATCCTTGCCTTGTCACCCTTAGAATTTGGGCTTTGGTGTCTCGATTTCTTCGTCTTGATTTGGCTGGGCTTTATCTGGCTGACTTTCAGCGGATGGTGCTACACTCCTGGTAGAGCCCGTAGAAGTGGAATTTATGCTTGATAAATTTGGCTGTTGTTGTGTTTCTTTTTGTGACTTACTTATGTTCCTCTGATTGGACAGATTATCACACACGCCAATGCATAGGTTGGAGATGTTTGCTCCTAATTCTAACCCATGGCCAAGTGCTTCTAATGATTTGCCGTCGGTAGCAACGGCTAAAGCGATTGCAGGAACTGCAACCAAAGAGACAAACAAGGCACCCAGCACTACGCCTCCAACTTTAGCTAAGGTTCCAACGGCGGGTTCTGGTGCTTTTTCCAATTTTTTAACTGAACTTGCTAAGTCATTTAGATTTTTTGGAGAGACAGCCTTTTCTTGGTTTATGGAATGACAGGTTTTGGCTGCTTCTTTCACCGCAGATTGTGTGGATGTTGAACATTTATTTAGGCTTGGAAGCGTTTTGGGGAGTTCATCATTTAAAGGCTTCATAATCCTTGCTATAGGATTAGTAGGGCTTGGTGTGGCTACAGGCTTAGGAGAACTTGGCGAGGCTTCAACCGGGTTAGTAGGCTGAGGGGCTGAGGAGACCTGTTGGATAACCGGTTGACTCGGGCCTGGATTTTGCAATTGTTGAGCAAAGGACTCCCCTGCTGTCACTAAAGATTTGAATCCAACGATGTTTTTTAACAGGTTGAGCAAAGCGGATAAAAGCCAAAAACCCGCTGTGTTTTTTTGTTCATTGAGATCACCGCAAAACCGAATGATATCCAAAAATTCCTTGGGTTTTTCCATTTTATCATTGTTTAAAATAGTCGATAGCAAACTTAGCAGTTGCTCACCATAGCGTTTGAGCTCAGTATTTTTATCCTCTAAGAATTTTTGAAATGAGTCTAAGCTGTTGTTGTATCGATTTAATTCCTCTTTGGACATGGGCATGATGAATGTACACTTTATCGGGTATCCATTGAATGATTATAGTACATAAAATTGACAACTTTCAGCAATTAGAAATTTTTCTTATTGCCGTTACTATAGGCCTTGGCAATAGCACGCCTCAGAGCCCGAGCCTCTTTGGATTCAACAGGAACCTGCTTCAACAAAGCTTGCCAGTTCTGTATTGCACCCGCGTAATCTTGGCGCAGATAACAGTCCATAGCCAGCATGGATAGGGCATCGGGTTGATTGGGGTTTTTGTTCAGTAATTTCTGCAGTAGGGTTCTGATTTCAAGGGTGAATTGTTGGTGATTCAATTGCCAGGCCGTGTGCGCATACTCCACTGCATATTCTTCCTTATTCGGTTTAAAGCCATAGGCTTTGGCAAAGGCCTTAAAGGCTTTTTCTAGGTCATTTTGCGCACTGTACAAACGGCCTAAGAGATACCAGCCTTGAGCACTTTTAGGATCATCGGTTAATTTAGTCTTGAATTTATCAATTAAGTCTTGGGGGCTTTTGATGGTTTTTAATACTTCCTGCACGGAGTGCATGGATCTTTGCTGCTGAAAGAATTGCCGCAAAGCACCATAGCCTCCCCAATGGGAATAAGGGAGGATCATTGCTGGAACTAGGATTGGCAACAGCAAAAGACACCAGGCCTTTTGCTGTCTTAAAGGATATAAAAAGAGCACACAGGCCAATAAGCCCAAAGCAAGCAATCCACCAATTAAGTACCATTCAGTTGCAAGTATCATTGAAAACAAGTCCGCCAAAAAATAATAAAGCCCAAGATTAAAAATAAAAAAGGACCAAACCACAGTAAAATCGTCAAACCCTTCACTGGAGGCTTAAATAAAATAAAATCCCCATAACGTGCTCTTAGATAGTCATGGATTTGCCCGTCACTTTTCCCGGTTTGCACCAGGTGATGAATTTGCACACGTAAATCTTTGGCCAGAGCGGCATTGGAATCGGCCAAATCTTGATTTTGACACACCAAACAGCGAAACTCTTTGAGCAAATGGTTGAATTGCGCTTCTTGTTTCAGGTTGTCGAAAGGATACATAGGACTTGCATTCAATTGGGTGCTGATGAAGCACAACCACAGCAAAATTTTCATGCTTCTTGCTCCAATTGCTTCATCAAGGGGCCTATGGTATTCAACCAAAGCTCTTGGGTCATGATGCCCGCCTGTCGAAAACGGATGATGCCTTTTTTATCAACGACGAAGGTTTCGGGCACTCCATAGGTTCCTAAATCAATTGCAAGCTTGCCTTCTTCATCTTGACCGATGATGCGGTACGGATTTCCCCATTGCCGCAACCATTGCAGCGCATCTTCTCTTTTGTCCTTGTAATTTAAACCATAAATGGGCAGACCCTCTTTGGCCAATTGCATCAATGTCACTTGTTCTTGTTGGCAGACTTCGCACCAACTGGCCCAGACATTCAGCAGAACGGGTTGGTGATGAAAATCATGGGAGGTAAACCGTTTTTTAGGATTTTGCAATTGAGAGGCATTGAATGGTGGCATGGGCTTGCCCACTTGCATGGAAGGCAGTTGATGCGGATCCAAAGACAAACCCCGCCATAAAAAAAGACTGATCGCCAAAAACAAAGCGATGGGAATGAGGCGCCAATTCAGTTTAGTCATCCTACACCCTGTTCTTGAGCAACAACCCGGTTTGCCGCTTTTCCTTTGTAATAACGCCTATCGCTTAATGCCAGTAGGCCCCCGGCTAAAATCATAAAACCGCCACCCCAAATCCAGCGAATAAAAGGTTTGAAATAAATGCGTACCGACCAAGATTCGGCCTTGAATGGCTCGCCTAAAGCAAGATAAAGATCTCTAAAGGGATTCACGTCTATTGCCGCTTCTGTCATCGCCATTTGACCAACCGTATACAGTCTTTTTTCAGGATAAATGATTTTAGACTTGGCTTGGTTGGAAATCAAAAAGGCGGCTTGGGTGCCTTTATAATTGGGACCTGTAAATGGGGACTGGTGAAGGAATTGAATGCTGTATCCTGCCAGTTTTACTCGTTGTCCAGGATGCATGAGCACGTCTTTTTGGATGCCATAATTCGTTGACAGGGCAATCCCAATCACGGTGACTGCCACTCCCAAATGCGCCAAGACCATGCCCCAATAAGCTTGTGCTATCCCAGACAGGCCTCGTTCTAAGATCTTCTTATAAGCGGCAGACAAGGTACTCAACACCACCCATGTGGCCAAAATCAACCCCAGCAAAGCCTGATAATTCAGTTCTCGATTGAGAGCCCACATGAAAACGACAGGAAGCAAAAGGCTGAGCCAGGCTATGGGTTTTAATTGTTTCAACAGCACTGATTTTTGATCGCGATGCCAGCGTAAATGAATGCCCAAACCCATCAACAGCAACATGGGAATCATCAAGCGGCACAAAAACGGCATTGAAATAAGGGGCACCTACGGATAATTTACCCAATCCTAAGCCATCCACCAACAAAGGATACAGGGTTCCCATGAATACGGTGAGCATGATGACAACCAAAAACACATTATTCAGCAACAATGCACTTTCACGAGATAAGTAACTTGGAGCATCTCGTGTTTGCAAGCTGCTTGCGCTCTAAAAAGAAATAAAAACAAAGAGCCACCAATCACCACCACTAAAAATCCTAAAATATAAAACCTCGTTCTGGATCCACCGCAAAAGCATGCACGGAGGTCAATACCCCGGATCGCACCAGAAAAGTCCCAATTAAGCTCAAAGAAAAAGCCGTGATTGCAAGCAACATGGTCCAGGCTTTAAACTGCTGTCTTTGTTCGACTACTGCTAAAGAATGGATTAAAGCGGTGCCTACAACCAAGGCATAAGGATGCATTTTCCACTGGATCCCAGAACCACCAACCACCCCAGCCCAATTCTCGATAAGCCCACCAACTTCCTAAAGTAATGCCTGCGGTTAAACAACACCAGGCAGCTAAAGTCCAAGGTCTGGTCCATTTAGACCAACTTGCTTCCACATCACCGGCCCACAAGGCAGCAATAGCAAAGGCAAAAGCCACAGAAAAACCCACATACCCCATATACAACATGGGCGGATGAAATAAAAATCCTGGATCTTGCAGCAAAGGATTTAAATCGCGCCCATGGATTTAGCACTGTGAAATTGACGTAAAAAGGGATTGGATGTCAGTCAATAAGAACAAGAATAAAGCCAATGCTCAAACCGCCCAACACCACTAAGACTCGAGTATGCATGCCCTTATCCAAGCGCGCACTTAAAAAAGAAACCCCAAGCATCCAAACACTTAAAATGGCGACCCATAACAACATTGAACCCTCATGTCCGCCCCAGACGGCACAGAGTTTATAAAACCAGGGTAAGGAGACACTGGAATTGGACAAAACATATTGACTGAAAAATCATCGGTTAAAAAACAATAGGTTAAGCAAAGATAAGCCAAGGCCACAAAGAGAAACTGCAAACCCACATAAAATTTGGCCGTATTCATGCCATGCTTGCGTTTTGAATTGCAAACCCATCCAAGGAATGACCACTAACAACATCGAGGCCAACAGGGCCAAAATTAAACAAAACAAGACCTAATTCTGGCATCATGACTTCACCTTTTGATTCAAAGCCGCCTTCACTTCAGGCGCCATATAGTTTTCATCGTGTTTGGCCAATACCTGCTGGGCACGAAAACGATGATTCTTCAGACTTCCCCTTCAGCCACTATCCCTTGTCCCTCTCGAAACAAATCCGGAAGAATGCCTGAATATTGCACTTGGATGCTTTGTTTAAAATCGGTTATTTTAAATTGAACCTGCAATCCATTTTGTGTGCGCATAACACTGCCTTTCTCCACCATGCCGCCCACTCGAATGCGATGCTGCACCGGTGTTTTGCCCAATGCAATTTCAGAAGGTGTATAAAATAGGCTGATATTTTGTCTTAAGGCATACAAAACCAAAGCCGTGACTGCAGATCCAATGGCTAAAAAAAACAAAACTTGAATAATTTATTTCTGCGAGCTGGAATCATGAACCCCATCTCTCATACCACTGGGCTAACCACTTCTGGGTGCGACGAGTTTGCAAACGAATGGACAAGGCAATCCCAATAAAAAACAAACAAGCCAAACCATAGGCAGGCCAAACATATAGGGAGTATCCCCCCATGTGCAACCATTGCAAAAAATGATTCATTGACTCCCCTCTTCTATATAATTGCCTTTCTTTTGCCCTTCTCCCCAGACAGGGTGAGAAGGTGCCGGTAATACGGATGAGTGTTTTGTGCGAGAAGTCGCAAATTGATCCTTAACCCAAGCTTGTCTGCATTCACGAATCAGCAATAGATTCCTTGCTTTTCCTAAAATAGCCCATACACAAAAAAGTGAAAAACCAACCAAATTGACCAATAGTGGATACAACATGGAGGCATCATTTTGGGCTTGCTAAATACTGATAAGGTTGACCCTTGATGCAAGGTATTCCACCAATACACGGAATAATGGATGATGGGTAAATCAATGAACCCAACCAAAATCAAAATAGCAATGATTTTATCCCCATTGGCTTTATTTTTCACGGCCTGATGCGTTGCTAAAACGGCCAAATAAAGTAACAACAAAACGAATTCCGAGGTCAATCGAGCATCCCAAACCCACCAAGCGCCCCACATGGGTTTACCCCAAATGCCCCCAGTGACTAGGGCTAGAAAAGTCATACAAGCCCCGATTTGAGCAACCTGGCTGAGTAACAATCCCGCGATTTTAATCCGCCAAACAAGAAACAATAAGGCCGAAAAAACTCATGCTGCCATACAGGGCCATGGATAAAAAGGCCGAAGGCACATGTACGTAAAGGATGCGATAGGCTTCCCCTTGTTGATAATCCGCAGGCGCAAAGACCAATCCCCAGATGAGCCCGCAGGCTAAGGCAAATAAAGCCGACCAAGCCAGCCAAGGCAGCATACGTCCAGACAGGTTATAAAAGATTTTAGGCGAAGCCAATTGGTACAATAACTTCCACATGGATGACAATTAAATCATAAAAAAGGGATTATTTTATCACGCATTAATCCGCATAGCCAATCTGAATCACAGCAGCAATGGCATAGGGTAAAAAACCAACCGCCAGCACCGACATAGCCAGTAACAAAGCCAAGTAACCGTTGATGGGCAAACCCTGCATGGCGATGGTTAAAGTGCCACTCCCGAAAATGAGCAGCGGTAAGGTCAAAGGCAATAAAATCAAGGCCATCAATGCGCCCTTTTGATTGATTCCTAGGCCAAAGCTGGCCGTCAATGCACAGAGAAACAACAAAGCCGGAGTACCACAGAGGAGACTTAAACACAAAATCCAAGCTTCCCAAGCACTCAAAGAAAACAATAGGGCAATGATTGGAATGAGTAGGATTAAAGGGATAAGAGTCAACAACCAATGGGCAACACCTTTTGCAAAGACGATGGCAGTCAAGGACTGACCGGAAACCAGCCATTGTTCCACAATCCCCTGCTCCAAATCCTGCTGAAATAGACGTTCTGCAGACAGCAACAGAGCTAAAAGAATGCCTACCCAAACCAAACCCGGAGCAAGACTGCGCAACAACACAACATCAGGTTTCAGCGTTAAAGGAAAAATAAACAGCATTATAAAAAAAAACAGACAAAAATTAACCAATAATCGAATTTGCCTCAATTGAATCAACAATTCACGCTGCAATTGATTGATGAATAAGTTGACACAATTCACAACACAAACTCCTGATACTCCACTACATCCAAAAACAAGCTCTGATGCGAAGTCAAAATGACGCTGCCGCCTTGGCTCCTATGATGTTGTATTTTCTCCATCAATACCGCAGAAGCAAAGTCATCCAAGGCGACAAAGGGCTCATCCAATAACCATAAGATCGCGTCCGTCATCCACAACCGCAATAAAGCCACTTGCCTTCGTTGCCCTGCGGATAAGCTCGAACACAATTTATCGAAATGAGTGTCCAGTTTAAAAATGGGGGCAATTGTATTTAACTCTTTGGTTTTATTATGATTTTGTAAATCAAAATGGCAATTTTCTCGAATGCTTAATAAAGGGCTCAAGGCCGATTGATGTCCTATGAAGCAAAGTTGCCTTTGGTATTGAGCCAGATCATCATGGATGGATTTTTCAAAAAATTGAATGTGTCCTGAAGTTGGGCTATACAAACCCGCAATCAATTTCAGTAAAGTCGTTTTCCCAGCACCGTTTACTCCCTTCAAATGCAATAATCCACCTTTGGGCAAATGAAAACTGATTTGGTTTAAAACCGGATTTTCCTGATAATCAAAATCCAGTTCAAATACATTCAACATCCGAAAGTCAGCTCCAAGGGTCATTAAAACAAAGAAGCCTAACCATAAACATAAATCATTACAAGTTTTCATTGGACTTGCCATCTTAAATTCAGAAGGTCATAATCTAAATTCCCTATTTTTAAGGCATACCATGGAATTTTTAACTCTATATGGTTTATTTCTTTTAAAATCCATCACAGTGGTCATTGCATTTCTCGTGATTTTTGTAGGCTTTTTTTCTTTAAGCCGAAAGCCCAAACCGGCTCTTGACATCACCTCTTTAAATGATCAGCATAAAGACGTGTTTTCAGCAATGAATAAAAAAATTCACAATAAAAAACCTGAAAAAAAGAAAAAATCCAACACCAGTCAGCCCACTTTGTTCGTCATTGATTTCAACGGCGACATCAAAGCCTCTCAGGTTGATCAATTAAGAAACGAGGTGTCTGCCGTGCTGGCCGTGGCTACACCCAATGACGAAGTGTTGATCCGATTGGAAAGTCCCGGGGGAGCAGTCAATGGCTATGGATTAGCCGCCGCCCAATTGCACCGCATTCGCGACAAACAGATCCCGCTCACGGTGTGCATCGATAAGGTAGCCGCCAGTGGGGGTTATTTGATGGCCTGTGTGGCCAACCAAATCTTGGCTGCTCCCTTTGCCATCATCGGCTCCATTGGCGTCGTGGCACAAATCCCTAATTTTCATCGTTTTTTGAAGAAAAACAATGTGGACTTTGAATTATTGACCGCTGGCGAATACAAACGCACCCTCACTCTTTTTGGCGAAAACACCCCAGCGGGTCGAAAAAAATTCCAAGAGGATCTGGAAAAAATTCATCTTGCATTTAGGCAATACCTACTCGCCAACCGCAATCAATTGGATATTGAAAAAGTATCCACCGGTGAACATTGGTTGGCCACTGACGCCTATGATTTGCGCCTAGTGGATAAAATAATCACAAGCGATGCCTATCTCATTGAAAAAATGAATCATTTCAATGCATTCAAAATATGCAGTCAGGCAAAAATTTCTTTGATGGATAAATTATTAAAACCCATGCTGAAATTAATGCATCCTTGGGCTTAGTGGGCTGTATTGAACAATTGCGTTGAAAATGATATATAATTTTATTAAATGCGGCTGTTCCTTGCTGCAGCCAGAATACTGACAAGCAACCATGTCCTTATAAGGGAGAGAGTCATGAGCGATTTTAAATCCAAGTTACCTGATTTTAAAGAAATTACGTCCATCGCGAGCAAACTATTCAAAGATTTGAAATCCAGCGTCGATGACATAGTGAAAGATTTTAAGCAAAAACGATCCACAGAATCTCACAAATCGACGAGCACGCACGAAAAAAGTAAACACAAAACCCATAAGCACGAAGGGAAACCAAAGGCCGCACAGGGTGAGCACCATAAAACCGAAACTAAAAAAAGCAAAAAAAGCGATCACGGACATGACAAAAGCGGACATTAGAAAACTGGTTTTAGGTTAAATGGCAACAGAGCTCTATAGTCTTGTGCTGTTCTGCAAGAACGGATGTTTTCAAAAGAGTTTTTGTAACCATCCACCACGGTCAGCCACTGCGTGTCTGACCGTGGTGATGTATAGTATGGTTTTCAATGGTCATGAACCAAAGTACCACGGAAGTTAGGTAAAATACCTATCTCATCCATGGCTTCACTACCGCGTTTTTGGTGAGGATAAAAGTACGTCCGGAGCTCATTTGAAGCATTGTGCAACCAATACGCTTACCATTGACATTGATGCCTGTTTCATCTGCATGGGCCAATGCTTCTTGTATTCATTTTTGTTTGGCTAACTCATCAAATGTTTCTAACAGGTCATAGGCTTCCTGATTAAAATTAAATAGGCTACCAACGCTAATCGGTATGGATGCTTCATTTATAAAATAATCGGCTACGCGCTCATAGGGAATAAGTTGAAATTGCGATAGATATACCGAATGGGCTTTAATTGATTGGCCATATTGAATCGGTCGTGATACTCCTTCTGGAAAAGAAGCAACATAGCGCCTGCCTTCTGTATCTTCAAGTATTTGAGCACGGTACTCAGTGGAGAAATTTGTTTGTTTGTTTGTTTGTTTGTTTGTTTGTCTGTCTGTCTGTTTCAAGCAACTTGCGTGTGCTATCCACTGCTTCAGTGATATTGATCTTATCTGCTTTCAACCTATTGCCTTATTGAATGACTACAGCAGCATAATAACATGGATTTAAACCCCAAATTTTCCCTCCTATGATGCATTTTAAACGATTTAAATATTTGGACTACGCAGGGGGGATAGACTTGCAAATTTAAGATCTTGAGAAGGCATCATTAGATCTAAATCATCCATCTGATGTGATAGTTCAAAGTGGTGTTGTTTTTTTTAAAAAAACGAGAAAAACTGTGTGTCAAGAACTATTTGAACTTTTTTATAAAAAGCTGCTCTATTCATCACCGCAAACCGACCCGCAGGGGCGGATTGTGGTGAATGGTTACGTTTTGGGTAACATTTATTATGAGGCAACTCGGAGTCAAGTGCATACCTAGGTTTTTGGGATTTTTATATTTGGACTATAATTACATTATGACAATAGAACAGGAGTTCAAAATGTGGATTAAAAAAGAAAAATTCGGTGGAATGGAATTGGGTTTTTATGATTCCGACTTATATTTTGGGAATAAAATATGGACATTTGAATCTTCTAATCCTAATTTAGTAAACTCTGTCACAGTAAATTTGGTAGAAGGCCACCACGGCAATGACAGATGTACTCTAACAATCGACTTCACAACTGAAGAACATGCAATGCAAGCTGCTAAACTATTGGCCCCAGCTTGGGGCGAGGTAACTTTAGAAGAGGCAGAAAAATTGGTTGAACACTATCGCAAACGTGGTGAGGAGATAACCTTAGAAGAGGCACAAGAAGTTCTTCGCGATTCTAAGCTTGAACTTGATCCGGCTTTCACTGAAAATGGGAAGACTATCTACATGAAAGTTGAGGGGACGCATCTTATCTTAGTTTCACCCCATGATTCTAACTTTGGATATCTCGTAGAACCTCAGATAAGGAAGTTGTCTCAATTAAATCCTCAACTCAAGGAACTGACAAACATTTTATTATTACCCTGTACGGCAACTCTTGACAGATTAAAACATTTGCCAGTAAAAGAAGCAATTTCAATGGCTATCAATATCAATAAAAAGAGTGATCTGCCTTGGAGGTTATTTGAATATCATGGAAATTGAAACAAAATAAACAAGAACCTGGTACTCTTGTTCCAACCTTGGATGAACTGTATACCTTAGCTTCTAGTATTTCTAAAAAGGATCCTCATTATAAGGAAGCTCAAGATTATTGTGCTAATATATTAACAACAAAAACAAAAATTCCTTCCCCAGAAACAAAAAACGAAGATTTAGAATCCGAAGAATTAGAATATCGCCAAAGTTTAAAGACTAGGCTAACACATATCTGGAATGGAGCCCATGATATACCCACTCTAAATGTTTTTTTTCAGGCACTTTGTGGAGAGGGCATTGATAAATCTGAGGAAGCTGTAGAATTGGATATTACAAAATTTAGCCTTGACAATCTACTTCAAATAGCGGACTTGTTTTATATAAAGAATCAGCGAATCAGTAAAGCCGAGGAGCTCATTGACGCTCAGAAAAAGATAATTAAAGATTTAAAACGAACTACAGGACAAGAAGAGAAAACACCTCCGACTTTGTCTTCTTCAAAAGATACAGTTTGGCTCAACCTCCGAAAAATTGTTCAAGCGAAGTGCCCCCCGAGGAGTCAGCTGTCAAATGAATAAAAGAGTAAATGAATCCGTTTGCTCGGCCGGTAGATTAGTAGATGGGTGGCTAAGGCTTGGTTTCAGCAATTCCCGGCAATAAAAAATAATCAGTAAAATCGAGGGTCATAGCTTTATTTATTAAAAATTTTTCGTAAACTATTCAGCAACTTTAATTTGGCATTTGTCTTGCGAAAAACACGAACGCTCCCTCACCCGCGCCGATAATCTAATAAGATCACAGAATTATTTCGCGGGAGAGGGCTGGGGAGAGGGCTAGCAGAGGGATATGGATAAATTCTTGCTTAGACAAGGAGCCCGTAAATTGCGTAAAAATAGCACTGATGCAGAACAACATCTTTGGTATTATTTAAGGGCTAATCGATTAGGATATAAATTTAAGAGGCAAGTACCTGTCGACCGTTTTATTGTTGATTATCTCTGTCATGAAAAACGCCTAATCATCGAACTGGATGGAGGGCAGCATCAGGAACAATATGAGTATGATCTTCAAAGAACTAAGTTAGTAAACCAAAAAGGTTTTCGAGTATTGAGATTTTGGAATCATGATGTGTTTCAAAATACAGAAGGCGTTTTGGAGGTTATTCGTGAAGCCCTCTCCCCAGCCCTCTCCCCGCGAGGAACCATCTAACTTTGTTCATTTTTCTAGCGCGTGAGAGGGGGCGTTCCGAGTTATAGTGAAGCTTTGTGTTTTAATTAAGATTTTTAGGGATGAATTGTGGGTTTTATACGGAAACATTTGTCAGCAGATGGATTAATAAAGATAGTCAAACACTCTTTACTACGAGAAAAGTTTAAGGAAATGCAGAATCCTCAATACAGCTGGCAAGATTGTATTATGTCTGGGCTTGCTGTGTTTGGTTTCAAAATGCCCTCATTACTTCAATTTGAAAAAGATAAGGCAAGCGAGCCGATTTTAAGACGTAATTT
>CAWAUF010000003.1:0-90370 GCA_963785145.1 uncultured Gammaproteobacteria bacterium
TCGACCCAGGCCAGGCCTATGCTGAGTTGGCCTTGATGAAGTGGCCATTAATACATTGTCTTGTTTTGCTTCCAACAGGGGCTTCGTCGGTCACGGTTCCTGGGGTTATGATGCGCGTGACTTGACGTTCGACCGGCCCTTTGCTGGTGGCGGGATCACCAATCTGTTCGCAGATGACCAGAGATTGGACCTTTTTTAATCAGTCTTGCCAAATAGTTTTCCAGTGCATGGTCGGGGATTCCAGCCATGGGTATGGGCTTGCCCTGGGATTGACCTCTATGAGTTAAGGTCAAATCCAATAATTGCGCCGCTTGTTTGGCATCGTCAAAAAATAATTCGTAAAAATCCCCCATGCGATAAAACAAGAGTTGTTGGGGATAATCCGATTTAATGCGTAAATATTGTTGCATCATGGGTGTGTGACTGGCTGTCATGGCATTACTCAGTCTTCGATTCAATTGCAGGCATCATATCAAAATTACAATTATAAGTCAGTAAGGCTAAATAAATGATCTTAAAATTATTTAAAAAAAATTGCAGAAAAATCCTTCACTTAATGCTACACTTAGAATGTGTTGATATTAAATTACAATTAATTGGGAGATTGGTTATGAATCGTTTAGCAATTATCGCCGTTACTGGCGCCTTGGCTCTTGTGTTGACCGCCTGTGATACTAAGGATGAGGATAAGAAAACTACCACCACGACCTCTGAAACTCAAACCATGCCAGTGGAAAAACCTAAAATGGACGGAGCTGGGTCTGGCGAAAAAACAACCAACACGTCCACTACCACCGAAACCAAGCCTGAAGAGAAATCCGAATAAATTAAAGATTGATCAAATCATTAAAACCCCATTGAATTCAATGGGGTTTTTTATTTATGGGGTATGGTATGAAGGCTCAGATTGAACTCATTGAGAACATTGCTCAAGGTTTAAAACAAAAAAATTGGCAACTGGTTACTGCAGAGTCTTGTACCGGTGGGCTGATAGCCGCAATGCTGACAGAAATACCCGGCAGTTCCCTTTGGTTTGAACGCGGTTTTGTGACCTACAGCAATTTGGCTAAAGAGCAGATGTTGAACGTTCCAAAGGAAAAAATTGTGCAATTTGGAGCCGTCAGTGAAGAAGTGGCTCAGGCTATGGCGATTGGCGCTTTAAACAACAGTGCTGGACAAATTGCCTTATCTGTAACGGGCATTGCCGGCCCGGATGGAGGCAGCCTTGAAAAACCCGTGGGAACGGTTTGTTTGGGCTGGGCAAGTCATGAGCGTTTCGGCACTTTAAAAAAACAATTGTCCGGCAATAGACAAGAAATTCGCTTGCAGGCTTGTCAAGAAGCCTTAGAGGGATTACTGGATTGGATTTAGCGTCTAGACCGATGTTTTTCATCCCCCAAAAAGAAAACCAGATCTCTTCATCAGAATCAATTTGCTGCTTGCATGCATCTGTGTGATAATTTTGTTTTGCTCACCTCATAATGGAAGAAATCATGTCAGAGAATAAAGAAAAAGCATTGTCAGCCGCTCTCCTGCAAATCGAGCGCCAATTTGGTAAAGGATCCGTAATGCGCATGGGGGATAGCACTGTCTCGCGAGATATAGAAGCCATTTCCACTGGTTCTCTGGGACTTGACATCGCTTTGGGCATTGGGGGATTACCCAAAGGCCGTATCATTGAAATTTATGGTCCTGAATCCTCAGGCAAAACCACCCTTACCTTACAAGTCATTGCCGAATGTCAAAAATTGGGTGGCACGGCTGCCTTCATCGATGCCGAACACGCGCTAGACCCAACGTATGCAGGAAAACTTGGTGTTAACGTGGATAATTTGTTGGTATCCCAGCCCGATACCGGCGAACAAGCCTTGGAAATCACCGACATGTTGGTTCGTTCTGGAGCTGTGGACGTGGTGGTGGTGGACTCCGTCGCTGCTTTAACGCCTAAGGCTGAAATCGAAGGGGAGATGGGGGATCATCACATGGGCTTGCAAGCACGTCTCATGTCTCAGGCCTTACGCAAATTGACCGCTAATATCAAACGTTCGAATACGCTGGTGATATTCATCAATCAGATCCGCATGAAAATTGGGGTTATGTTTGGCAGTCCAGAGACAACCACTGGCGGTAATGCCTTGAAATTTTATGCCTCCGTGCGTTTGGATATTCGTCGCACCGGTTCCATTAAAAAGGGCGAGGAAATTTTAGGCAGTGAAACCCGCGTCAAGGTGGTCAAAAACAAAGTCGCACCGCCCTTTAAAATGGCCGAATTTGATATTTTATACAACGAGGGCATTTCTCGTGAGAGCGAAATCGTCAATTTAGGCGTCCAATTGAATCTCATCGAAAAATCAGGCGCTTGGTACAGCTACAAGCAGGAGAAAATTGGCCAGGGTAAGGACAACGTCAGAGTGTATTTAAAAGAGAATCCGAAAATTGCGGTAGAATTGGAGCGCTTAATTCGTGAAGAATTTTTAGCAAAAAAAGAAGTTCCGGCGATGATGACAGAGGATGCCTTTGAGTCCATCGATGACTAAAGCCTTTGATTGTGCAGTGCGCCTGTTATCCAGGCGCGAGCACGGTGCCTGTGAATTGTCTGAAAAATTAAAAAGCAAGGGCTTCAATCCATCTGAAATCGAGGGCGCTTTGAATTCTTGTCAAGAATTGGGTTTGCAATCGGATCAACGTTACGTGGAAAGTTATTGCCGTTCGCGAATTCGCCAAGGCTATGGCCCTTTAAAAATCAGCCAAGAATTGAAAACGAAACACCTGGATACCGCATTGATTGCCCATACATTGAATCAAGAAGAAAAACATTGGCTGGATCATGCCCTTCGGATTTGGCAAAAAAAAAACAAGGGTCAATCGCAGTGGTCTTTTGAAGATTTGCAAAAACAACAGCGATTTTTATTATACCGCGGTTTTAGTTCTGAACTCATTAAGAGAGTAATGGACGCATTGGAAATTACCTAAATAGAGTGTGATATAATCAAATCCTTAAACTTTGTAGCCTGGATGCAGCGCAGCGTAATCCGGGGATAAGGAGCACTGAACTTCCCGGATTACGCTGCGCTGCATCCAGACTATTGGTACTCTTGGTATGTGGTTTTAATTAATTGATTTGGTATTTATAACATGAAAAGTTCTGAAATTAGACATGCATTTTTTGATTACTTTCAACAACAAGGACATCAATGGGTGGCATCCAGCTCCTTGATTCCCACAAATGATCCCACTTTGTTGTTTACCAATGCAGGCATGGTGCAATTTAAAGACGTGTTTTTGGGGCATGATCCACGTTCATACCAGCGTGCGGTGACTGCTCAGCGCTGCGTTCGTGCAGGCGGTAAACACAATGATTTGGAAAACGTAGGTTACACGGCAAGACATCACACCTTCTTTGAGATGTTGGGTAATTTTAGTTTTGGTGATTACTTTAAACGCGAAGCCATTCGCTTTGCCTGGGACTTTTTAACCAAAACATTGAGTCTGCCTGAAGACCGTTTGTGGGTCACCGTTTTTAAAGAGGACCAAGAAACGGCTGACATTTGGTTAAAAGAAATGAAAGTGTCTGCAAAGCGATTTTCTTATTGTGGTGAAAAGGATAATTTTTGGTCCATGGGGGAGACAGGGCCCTGTGGACCTTGCACTGAAATTTTTTATGATCACGGCACTGAAATTGCAGGTGGTCCTCCGGGCAGTCCGAATGAAGACGGAGACAGGTACATCGAGATTTGGAATTTGGTCTTCATGCAATTCAACCGCGATAAAAATGGCCAATTGCATCCCTTGCCCAAACCTTCCGTGGATACGGGAATGGGACTCGAGCGCCTTGCAGCCGTGGTGCAGGGAGTTCACAGCAACTACGAGATCGATTCCTTTCAACATTTGATTCGGGCTATTGCAGAATTAGGCCAAGGGATAGACTTGCATAACAATTCCTTAAAAGTCATCGCCGATCACATTCGTTCGTCTGCCTTTTTGATTGCAGACGGCGTCAGTCCAAGCAATGAAGGCCGTGGCTATGTATTAAGACGCATCATCCGCAGAGCAGTAAGGCATGGCAATAAATTGGCCTTACCCACAGGATTCTTTTCACAATTGGTTAAACCCCTGATTGAGGTGATGGGGGAGGCCTATCCTGAATTGAAAAGCCAGCAAGTGGAGATAGAAAATACCCTGTTCCAAGAGGAGAATCAATTTGCCAATACTCTGGAACAGGGATTGCGTTTGTTGAAAGAGCAAATGCACACCTTGGGCGGGAAAGAAATCGATGGGAGGATTGCCTTTAAGTTGTACGATACCTATGGCTTTCCCATTGATCTGACAGCCGACATCGCCAGAGAACAAGGTTTGCATGTGGACATGGATGGCTTTAACCAACTTATGCAACAACAAAGAGAATTGTCGCAGGCGGCCAGCCAATTCAATACGGACTATCATGCAAATGCTTCCTTGAACCAGCAGTCGGAATTTCATGGTTATGAAAAAGAAAGCATGCCGGCCAAAATAATAGCCTTGGTGCAAGAGGGCAAAGAAGTGGATTCTTTAAACACTGGGGCTAAGGGAGCGGTCATCCTCAATCACACTCCTTTTTATGCTGAAAGCGGCGGGCAAGTGGGTGATCAGGGTAGTTTGCAAACCAA
The DNA here is from genome assembly GCA_963785145.1 of uncultured Gammaproteobacteria bacterium. GTDB lineage: Bacteria > Pseudomonadota > Gammaproteobacteria > Legionellales > Legionellaceae > Legionella. Next base: position 4,647 of record CAWAUF010000003.1, read on the forward strand.
AGAATTCAGTTTTCGCGTCGACGACACCCAAAAAGTGGGTCAAGCCTTCCTTCATTTCGGAGAGGTTGTGCGTGGCACTTTAACAGTGGATCAGTCGTTGGAAGCGACCATTGACAAACCAAGGCGGGATGCAATTCGTTTAAATCACACGGCTACTCATTTATTGCATGCGGCATTAAAAAAGGTTTTGGGATCTCAGGTGCAGCAAAAGGGTTCTTTGGTGGATGCCGGGCGTGCGCGCTTTGATTTTTCCTATGCCAAAGCACTGAGCTTTGAGCAAATCCAAGAGGTTGAAGCCTTAGTAAATCAGCAAATCCGAGCCAACACAATCGTGGATACTCAGGTGATGGATGTTGAGGCCGCCAAAAAAAGTGGTGCTCTTGCCCTGTTTGGGGAAAAATATTCTGATTCTGTTCGCGTGCTTGCCATTGGTGAGTTTTCCAAGGAACTTTGTGGGGGAACTCATGCTAGGCGTACCGGGGATATTGGTTTGTTTAAAATCCTGGATGAATCGGGCATTGCCAACGGGGTAAGACGCATAGAAATGGTCACCGGTGCTGCTGCTTTGGACTGGATCAATGAACAAGGTGCCTTGTTGGAACGAATGGCTTGCGCCTTGAAAACCAAAGTCAATCAAGTGGAAGAAAAATTAGGCCAATTTGTATTGGAATTTAAAAATCAGGAAAAAGAAATTAAAAAATTTCAATCAGAGAAAGCCCAACAATCCGGTACTTCGCTTTTATCTGAAGTAGAATCCATCCACGGATTGAATGTGTTGATAAAGCAAGTGGATGGCATGGACAATCAAACCATGCGAGCCACCCTGGATCAATTAAAATCCAGTTTGGATTCGGCGGTGATTGTTTTATATACCTTGCAGGATGATAAACTCCAGGTCATCGCAGGATTGAGTAAAAACAGTTTAGGTAAGGCACCCAGTGCTGCAGAGTTGGTGAAACATCTGTGCGGTAAGGGTGGTGGTAGAGAGGACATGGCTCAAGGCGGTGGACCTATCCCTGCGGATTTGAAGGAAAAGGTGAAACAAATCAGAGCGATGTTGTAATAATTGGTGTATTATAATCAAGACCCTTTTAAAAATAAGGATATTTATGCACGATCTAATGAATTTAATTGCTATCATCATCGTATTTGGAGTCGGTATAGGCCTTATCAATGCCTTTTTACCCATGCCTGGAGCCATTAAAAGTTTGTTGAATCTATTAGTGCTCATCATCTTAATCATCTATATTTTACAATTTTTCGGATTGATCCAAACCATCTTACCCATGTACCGAATCTTACGTTGACCTGTTGCCTGGATTTCGCTGCGCAAAATCCAGGCAACACTTGGCCTTTATCTATGCAAGGCCAGTGTTTTCTCTAAGTGCTAGAGGATACAAGGTTTGGCAAATCAGTAGGCAACTTCCCTAAAGTTTTTTACAAACTCTTGAGATTCAAATTATGCACAAATTTTTCAGCTTCCAGAGAAGAAGTTTAAATGATTTCTATTTTTTTACTGTCGCTAAAAGTTCAAATAAATCCTTTTTAGAAAAACGTAGACCTACTTAACAGTAAACTCATCACCACCAAACCTGGACACTCCAATAACCTCCTACTTGTCAGCCGACCTCCTCGGACAAAATTATTAGCACAGTTGAAATGACGAAGAGAGAGCTCTTGAGGTGTTAAAAAATTCACCAGGGATCCGTAAAACCATCTTAATTATGACCAAGATAATTTCATTATGATTATTTAATAATCTCTTAAGCTTGTTTAAGTTATAATGTAAGTTCTTAAGTTGTAGGAGATGAAAAAAATGCCTGATAAAAAATCAAAGATAAAAAGTATCCTTAATTATACCCCCAGTTATGAAATACAAGAATGGGCATATGAATATTTCGATGAGGACTCTCCAACTGGTTTTAGTGACGTCTACCATACAACAGCAGTAGATTCGGATTGTGAAGTAGAATATGAGGATGGCAGCAGAGAAAGATTAAAAGTGAGCAAAAAAATTCTAGGGACTGGAAAAAGCGATTTCGCACGGGCCCTTGAAGGAACACCTGAAGACTGCCCTCAGGTAGTGCTTACTTCCATAAATAAAACCCTTACTGCCAGTGAGATAGAGAATGCTAGATTAAAGCATCAAGACACTGCTGAAATGAATCCCGGCGTTCCTGTTAAGCTTTTTCTATTTAAAGACAAAGGTAAACGACAAGTAGGACCGCTTGCCCGAGGGGAAACAATATCCAATTTGAAAGTGAACACGGTTAAAGAAGGATTAAAAATCTACACTGCTGTTGCTGCAGCCTTACAAGATTTTCATAAAAACCTAAAAAAAGTTCATATGGACTTCCATGGCGGCAATGTCTTATATGGTGATGATAAAGCGATGATCATTGATCCAGGCAATGCAGTCGCGCTAGGTCAACCTCTTAAAACTAAATTATATGGCGATGATAGGTTTATAGCTGAAAAGAAAAAGTATTGGCAAATTGCCCCAGAATGTTGGTCAAAAACACCTGTTTTAGCACAGACAAGCATGGATGTATATGCTTTTTCTACCTTAATGCATTCTAAAATGAAACATCTTATAACCAAAGACCCCAAAGGACGTGTGTTAGAATCCTTACTCGAATCCGGTATGAATGAAAACCCGAGCTTACGACCTAGTTTGAAGAAATTAATAGCAAATGCCAATCACTACCTAAGCAATCTTAGTGATCAGGTCGGGGATACCCAGGTTAAAACATCGAGTCTTGCCAAAGAGGCATCACTTGCGCCAGTATTTAATTCTAATTTTTTTTCACCCGCTACCAAGGACGAAAGCGCAAAAGAAACTTTACCACTTACAACCATATCGTTTTAATCTATCCATCACTCTTTGATGGGCAAAGCAGCGTATGCCCATCAAACTCACTTTATAAATGTTTTGTATACCTATAACACAGGATTCAACTGTACTGAACTTCAACTAAACCAACTATTTGAAACGCAAGCTATTGCTTAAAAAGCGAAGGCTCAAAGTCAGTTGATGCCAAGGAGACAACATGGGTTTTTCTTTGACCCAAAATTCATCGGCATTGATTCGATACAGGACTTGATGAAAGTTATTCCAGCTCATATTCATCGCCGAGCCTATGCGCATGCAGTAAGGGTGATGTTGTTTGACGACGTGAAGAATGGGTCGCTTCATGTGACCATATGGATAAATGAAGGTTTTGATTTCTTGTTTGGTTTTTTCTTGTAAAAGCTCTTTTGCATGAATCACTTCTTGTTCAGCATTGTCCAGGGTGATGTGCTGATGGGTAAGTCCATGAGAGGCTGGCATCACCAGTTGACTTGCCACCATCTCCTGTATTTCTTCCCAAGTGCATAGCGAATCATGGGTTTTATGTAATTTCAAGGCCTGGTAATAAGGGACTTGGAGCCTAGTCTTAGCATCATTTGTTGCCTTTTCCAAGATAAGACCGGATGGGATAGCCAGCAGAGCGGGTATTTGTAATTGTTGAAGAAGTGGGTAAACGGTATGATAGAAATCAAAATAGGCATCGTCGAAGGTGAGGCAAATGTTGATGCGATTTTTTATCAGACAATCCCCGGGGACGACGATGGGATGGTGCTTAGATAAGTAAGCCAAATGGTTTGCAAAGGCTTGATAAACCTGTTCCTCGGTCTGGGTACCTGAATGAGTATTCCTTACACGATGGTACATTAAAATAATTAACACGTTTCACCCTTTGCCAAAAGCAGCGCAGCCTAATCCGGGAGTTCAGCGCTCCTACTTCCCGGATTAGGCTGCGCTGCATCCAGGCTACTGACTACAAATATTTCTCACTAACCGGTGGCGATTATGGCTCTTTCTAAATCAAATGACAATGAATTTAAGATCTATGGAATTTAAGAAATTCAGCAAAAATACTAGGGGCTGTTGACATTTATATAAAACACACTGGACAGGTACTTTTCCTTCTTCTGTTAAGAATCCTTGTCCTATAAAAGTGGGGATGCTTGTGGCTTGTTTAAAATAAATGCCCATCTCCCAGGGATAAACCGCGGTAAGTCGACATCGAGGTTTCAAATGCCAACAGCCCGTAAAAACATGCTATATTTATAAATTGAACACAATGAGGATCTATTATGAAACGACCTTTAATCAAAAAACAATTTTGTCTTGCAATCTTATGCGCGATGGGAATGACTGAAATATTCGCTGCACAGGTATATGAGAAATGCGCCGGAAATCATTTGCAGGGCCCTAGATTGAATTGCCCAAATAACTGTAAATTTTCTTATATTGATGGGACAATAAAAGGACAGTTTTGGCAATGCAAATCTTCAGGAAAAAAATGCCTAAAGACAAGATGCCGCCCGTGAAATGGACCTTTTACTAAGGCGTGGGGTTTTGGAATGAATAGTTAACGCGATGCTCAACTTTTCACGAAACCATACGGGCCCGGGCCCGTGAGCGAGCCCGAGCCCGCCCGAGTTCCGCCTAATCTGTTTTTTTTGCCATTTTAGTCAACATCATAACAATGCGATTCAGTAATTCTCTTGTTAATTGATAATATTCATCATGTATAATGTTTAAACGTTTGGATACCTCCAATATCGCTGCGGTTTCTGTAGCAGAACGTTTTTGCCATGCGGTAGAATCTACTTTTTTCGTTAGGGGAGAACTCTCCTGAGCCCTCAACAATATTCAATGAGATCGATGTCCCAGCTCGTTGAAGTTGGTCGGTTAAATAAGCTCTGCCGCGAGGAAAAGCTGTAGTGATTTTATCAATGAATACCACAACCTCAATGGAGGCTTGGTATACATCCAATTTTTCAAAATCGAAATAACTCATAGTTGGATTTCCTTATAATTAAGTTTTGGACTTGAAATAATTTCCTGTTGAGTGACATAGCGCTTTATTGTAATTTGGTTCGCTAAAAACAGAAATCACAAGGAATAGCACTATGCCAATTGAGGACTTTATCATTACTGTATTTTGCTTAATAGATGATGAGTGTAAAAAAATCGGTGGTGGTCATAGATTAAGAACAAGAGGCTTTGAACCAAAGCTATCTGATAGCGAGGTCATCACAATGGATGTTGTCGGAGAGTTTTTGGGGAGGGATACAGATACTGGCATCTGGCGTTATTTAAGGAGCATTGGTTTTTATTGTTTCCTGAACTAGGAAGTCGAGGTAATTATGCAAAACAATCAGCAAATTTATGGATAATAAAACAAAGAATACAGGCATCTTTTGCAGCCCAAAGTGGGGCATTATCAGATAAACTTCATATGGCAGATGGATTGCCAATGCCTATTTGCCATTTTAAACGCGCGGGATTTAGTTCCATCTTTAAGGGTATTGCATCCTATGGTTACTGTGCCTCCAAGAGCGAGACCTACTACGGCTTTAAAGGCAATCTTGCCATTGGTTCCGATGGGATGATTGTGACGCCGGCTAACATTGATGAACGTGAATCATTATGGGACATCATTGGAAACATTCGCGGTCTTTTAATCGCAGATAAGGGTTTAATTGGCGAGGATTATCAAGCACAAATCAGAGAACACACACAAGTTAACTTGCAGACACCATTACGTAGCAATATGAATGACCCGAGAGGGAGGCATTTTAGTCGCTGGCTAACATCAACAAGACGACTGGTTGAAACAGTTATTGGGCAACTATCGCAGCAGTTTCACATCGAAAAAGTCAGAGCAAGAGATCTGTGGCATTTAACAAACAGAATTGAGAGAAAAGTACTAGCGCATACTGTTTGTATGATGGTCAATAAAATGTTAGGAAATCCTCCCTTACAATTTGAGTGCCTTGAAATTGTTTAAAAACCGGGCTCGGGCTCGCTCACGGGCCCGGGCCCGTATGGTTCCGTGAAAAGTTGAGCATCGCGTATAGTTACTATTTTTATTTCTCAAAATCTAACAGAAATTCTTTTCTCTCAATACCCCCACCAAATCCAACCAGTTTGCCATTGCGTCCAATCACGCGGTGGCAGGGAATGACGATGGAGATGGGATTTAAACCATTGGCCATTCCCACGGCTCTGGCTTTGTTTCTATTGCCCATGCGCTCTGCCTGTTCTGCATAACAAATGGTAGTGGCGTAGGGTATTTTTAATAATTGCTGCCAAGCTTGTATTTGAAAGGGGGTTCCATTAAGAACCAGCGGCAAATCAAAGGTTGTTCTTTGTTTTTGAAAATATTCACCCAATTGCGTTTTGGTTTGTACGAGGATTTGTTCCTTTTTGGATGATTTAAGACCACTGATGATTTTCTCATGCTGCGGATTGATTCTATCCTTATCCCATAAAATGGCATGCAAGCCCTTATTGGAGGTTATGATGGTTAATTGTCCAACTGGAGAATCCATTTCATCGTAAGTGGCCTCTTGAGGTAAGGAGAGTATTGCTGGGTTTGTTTTCAATTGGATTCCTTTGGTTGTAAATTCACAGGATTGGAGCTACAATCATTTTTTGCTTTCAAATATTCATATAATATACTATATGTTTAAATATTTGGACAATAAAACAGGGAGATCAGTATGAAGTATCCGTTGCTCAAAAGCCATTTATTTTCTGCAATTCTATTAATGATTGGAATGACAGAATTAGTTGCTTTTCCCGCGATTGTAACAACTACTTCGACTTCTCAGTTTATTCCTAGGTGCGTAGGACAACGAACGGTGGAGTGTTTTACGATGCATTGCAGTCATCGCCATGATACTTATACATTTTTTCGTGGTCGATTTGTTCAATGTACCCGAAAATTGGGTAGATGTCATCCTGGGAACGATGTATGTGCCAATCCATTTGGTCCTGGATTTCATGCACCCGTACCTACAGTATTTAAACCACCTCAACACCGCCATTAGACCTATTAGGAGGACTGTAGCCTGGCAGCAATGGTATGCAGGACATGCCTTTTCTTTTGAATAGGAATGGTTTTAACTCAAAGGGTTGAAAACTGATTTTTCAGGACTTTGTTCGAAAAGACCTCAAGAATTAAATCTCCAATGTACCGCGCCTTATGCGCGGTTTTTCCAGACAACTTCTTAATAGTAGATTTCAAGCAAAATAAACATCCACTGAACATCGAGTATGCGTATTAAACTTGTTCCATTTCACGAAGTCAAATCTTAACAATCAATGCTTGCATCCAGGACAGGATCTAAGGTTTTTGGATCATTTCCTGATGGGACAAGAGTTGTTTTATAAGACATGCGATCTGGACATGCTCCACCGGATACTTCAGATAGAACTTCTGGGGTGATGAATTTGGCTAATTTATATGCTAAAGTTCTTTCCTTTGCTATTTCCATAAATACTCCGTTTGCTTTTGCTGATTTAAGACGCAATTTCCTATAGCATCCAAAATCTTGTAATTGGATAATCCTTCATCCAAACTGAGAGGTAAATTTAACTTTAAAGTAAAATTAAAGTTACTTTATTGTAAGTTATATTATTATAAAGTCAATGAAAATTCAGAGAATTTTAGAAAAATCCAGAGGGATAATTTAAACCATTAAATCGGTTAAGGTGTTGCCAATTACCAAATCATCGATTGCACTAAAATGCTTGTCGTAGGTGCAAACCATACACCCATTTTCCAAGGCTTGTGCGGCTATCCATAGGTCATTCGTGGGAATGGGCTGACCTTTTCGTTTTAGAGAAGAATAGGCCTGGTTGTAAAAATTAGCCGTATCCAGAGTAACAGGATATATTTTTATTCGAGAGGAATCTAAAAACTGAGATAATTCCAGTCGATTTTGCTTGGATTTAGTGCCATGTTCAAAACCCCCTAGCAATTCCCCCAACACAATGTCAATGCATTTACAGCTGAACAATCATTGGTACAATTTGTTGATTTTTATGTAATCATACACTGTTTTGGGCAGTTTATTTTCAAAGGATTTAGCTTCCTGCACTGCTTTTCTAATGTTCGTAGACGAAACATCCACTTGTCCTGCATCAAATAAAAAAATGCATCCTGCCTTTTGCTGAAGAAGCTTGCTTTTACTCTGAGTCTGATGGTCTTTGAGCAGTTTTTGAAGGACTGCTGGGAGAGATTGATTTGCAAATTCAACTCTTTGAATCACCAGCAAATGCGCTAAATCCAATAGCTGTTCCCATTGATGCCATTTGGGTAAGGAAACAAAAGCGTCGTAACCCATTATCAGCGTGATGGAGGCTAGTGGGTGTTCTTTTCGGATGCTGGTTAAGCTGGTAACCATGTAGGAGGGAGAGGGGCTGTTGATTTCGCGACAATCCAAGCTGAAGCCATTTAACCCTTCAAGGGCTAATTCAATCATTCGTATTCTTTGTTCATTGGTAGCAAAGGCTGGCGCTTTCAACACCGGTCTATTGCAAGGAAGAAAATGAAAGGCATCGAAATGAAAACAGTCTTGAATTTGGAGGCTGGTTTTTAGGTGCCCGAAGTGTATTGGATCAAAGGTTCCTCCAAAAATGGCCAGGCTTTTCACGAAAAATAACCTTGAATTTCACCCATGAATTGCCCCAAACTCAAACCGATGGCTAGGTTTTCAAGGGCATTCCACACCTGGGTGTTTAAATTGGATTTGATGCGCTCATCGATGATTTGACAATACTGCAGCAGTTTGGTTAAGCCCGCTAGTTGATGACGCTTAAGACTGGATTGATACAAACTCATTCTTTGCGACCATATTTTTAATTGATTGCAGGCAGATTTAAAATCCATTTGTTGTTGCAAGGCCATCAATTGCAATAAAATTCGCAATTCTTGTGTCATCATCCATAAAATCAGGGGTGCTTCGGTTTTATTCAATGAGGCTTGCCTTAGGATTTGTAAGGCCTTATCGGCAAGACCCATCAGGCAGGCATCGATCAATTCGAAGGGAGCATGATCGCATTGGTTGAAGGCATGCTCCAGGGTTTGCTGCGTTGTGATTCGATGAGACGGGTCTTGTGATAAAGCCAGTTTTTCTAGCCATTGAGCACAAGCCAGCATGTTGCCCTGGGTGTATTGGTGAATGAGTGCCGGGACTTGTGGCTCAAAGGTTAGAGATTGCTGGTGGAATTGGGCGGCTATCCATTTTTTCATGGCTTCTGAATCCAGGGGTTGATTGAGCACCACTAGCACTCCTTCATGAGCCGAGACGGATTGAAGAAGTTTGGCCGGCAAATTGGGTGCGCGTAGAATGATGGTGCAGCGTGGATTGACTGCATTGAGATAATTCAGGAATTTGTTTTTTTCAGCCAAGGCTAATGTCTTTTTGTCATACAAAGCATTGATCAAAACCATCTCAGCAAACAGCGAATAACAGTTGGCTTCTTCAAACATCGTCTGCCAATCGTTCGCAGTTTGAATGGTTATTTTTTTTTCATCCACTTCCTGAGATTTTCTAATGAAGGTTTTGATGCAGCCAAAAGAATGTTCCAAAAGGTAATTATCCTGTCCAATGAGTACAACCATTGGGTAGATTTTTTTTTGCAATTGTTGGGCCAAGGCCATTTGTTTGATTAGCATTTAATCCATTGATCCCAAACGGTTGATGAGTTGAATCACAGCATTTTGCTTCATTTCAATTAAAAAAAGATGTTCTTCAGAATTGGAACCCAAGATGCGATCATTATCGACCGTCAGTTGTCTTGTGACCACGATTTGTTTATTGGGAAGAATAGGTTCCCCCTTACTCGTTTGCACACAAAATTCAAGGGACAAAATCAATTGATATTGCCGAGGATTGGTACTAGAACCAATGCTTACGATTTGTTTTTGATACCGAATGGCATTGATCATGAGCCAATAAGGGGCAAGCATGGGGTCCGGGCACACCTGGATTTTATTGATCTCCAATTGAGATTTTAGCAGCGAGTGAAACTCCAGGTCATTGTCTTTGGAGATAATGGACACTTGAGTGAACCAACTGGGTAACTCCATCATTCCGCGCAAATGAAAACCACAGGCTGACAAAAGCATGATTGCAAGAAGAAGCACCAAGCCTTTCCTCATTGAGCAACCAAATTAATCAATTGTCTGTGTGCAACTACGATGGCCTTTTTAACGGTTAAATCCTTTAGAAAATTGTGCGCCTGTTTTTGGGCTTCTGCAATCAACTCTTCCTCCGTGGCTTCAGCATTGGCAGAAAATTGTGCTCGAAGTTTGCCATTGATTTGAACCACAAAAACCAACTCTTCAGTTTTTAAGGCACTTTTATCCACCTTAGGCCATGGGGCATCAATAATCGCTTTTTCAAAGCCCAGTTCTTGCCATAAATAATGACAAATATGCGGGGTGATTGGAGCTAGCAATCGAAGCATGATGCTCATGCTGGAATGAATGAAAAATTTATCTTCATCCGTTTCAATGGAATAGCTGGATAACTCGTTGAAGAGTTTCATACAACCTGAAACCACCGTATTGAATTGATTGCGTTCATAATCCTGTGAGCATTGGGCCAAGACTTGATGCACCAAGTATCGTGGATTTTTTTAAACGAGTTTCGGCCGATTGCCAATCGATGCTGCCATTGCCGCTTAAAATGCTGTCGTTGATGTCAATGAACATAGTCCGGTGTTGATGCGCAAATGTCCAAATGCGTTTTAGAAAACGATGGGCACCTTCTACCGCAGTATCAGACCACTCCAGGGATTGATCCGGTGGGGCTGCAAACATGGTAAATAAACGTGCCGTATCCGCACCATAGGTATTGATTAAACTGTTGGGATCGACGATATTGCCTATGGATTTGGACATTTTATGTCCATCTTTTAGCACCATTCCTTGGGTTAACAAGGCTTTAAAGGGTTCATCTGAATTGACCAGACCTTCGTCACGCATCAATTTATGAAAGAAACGAGCATAGAGCAGATGCATGACCGCGTGTTCAATGCCGCCGATGTATTGATCCACTGGAGTCCAGTATTTTGCTCTGATCATCCAACATGGCGTTTTTTTGGCCTTTGCAAGCAAAACGAGCATAATACCAAGAGGATTCGACGAAGGTATCAAAAGTATCGGTTTCCCGAGTGGCATCTTGGCCGCATTTAGGACAGGTCACGTTGAGGAATTCACTGCAATGAGCAAGGGGAGATCCTGAGCCAGTGAATTCACATTTTCAGGTAAGACCACGGGAAGATCTTCATCAGGAACCGGAACCGTCCCGCAATGTTCACAAAAAATCATTGGAATGGGAGCGCCCCAATACCGTTGCCGGAAACACCCCAGTCACGCAAACGATAATTGATAGTCGCCTTGCCTGCGTCTTGTTCTTCAAGAAGGAGGTGATGGCCTTCATTGCTGCCTGAGTGTCTAGGCCATCGAATTGATCCGAATGAATTAGAGTGCCTTCGCCAGTATAGGCTGATTGATTAAAATCATGCTTTAAGCCTTTGCTCGGCTTGAATGACTTGTTGAATGGGTAGATTGTATTTTTTGGCGAATTCCCAATCCCTTTGATCATGAGCCGGGACTGACATCACCGCACCTGATCCATAGTGCATCAATACAAAATTGGCAACCCATATGGGCAATTCTTTACCGGTGATGGGATGAATGGCAGTCATACCCGTTGCAATGCCACGTTTTTCCATGGTGGCAAGTTCAGCTTCTGCCATCCGTGCCTTGGCAGCTTTCAAGAAAGGTTTTGACTTCTGGATTATGAATGGCTGCTTCTTTGGCTAAGGGATGATCGCAGGCCACAGCAAGGTAAGTCACTCCCATTAAGGTATCGGGACGAGTGGTATAAATTTTTAATCGTTTAGGGTAATTGTGTCACATTAAAATAAATTTCAGTACCCATCCGAGCGGCCAATCCAATTGCGTTGCATTTGTTTGACTTGAGCGGGCCATTCGTCCAAGGTATCCAATGAACTTAATAGTTCATCCGCATAAGCGGTGATTTTAATAAACCATTGCGAAATTTCTCGGCGTTCAACTAAGGCGCCTGAACGCCAGCCACGGCCATCAACCACTTGTTCATTGGCTAAAACAGTTTGATCAACTGGATCCCAATTGACCACGGCATTTTTTTTATAAACCAAACCTTTTTCAAATAAGCGAATAAAAAACCATTGTTCCCAACGATAATATTCTGGATTGCAGGTGGTAATTTCACGTTTCCAGTCATAGGCATTGCCCAGACGTAAAAATTGTTCTTTCATGGCGTCTATATTTTTTTCTGTCCATTCAGCGGGTGAATGCCATTTTTAATGGCTGCATTTTCAGCAGGCAAACCAAAAGCATCCCAACCAATGGGTTGCAATACATTTTTCCCTAAGGCTCGTTGATAACGGGCGATGACATCCCCAAGGGTGTAATTGCGTACATGTCCCATGTGCAGATGTGCCACTGGGATAAGGAAACATGGATAAGCAATAAAATTTTTCTTTATTTAAGTCTTCGGAGACATTAAAACATTGTTTTTTATGCCAATATTGTTGGGCTTGTTCTTCAACTTCTTGTGGTTTATAGCATTATCCATAGTCCAGTTAATCAAATGACTGTAAGTCTCTAAGGATAACCTCTCTTGTGTTCATCAAGCAATAGATTATTTTGTCAAAATGACAAATACGACGAATATAAAGCATAAAATAAAGATGTTATACAAAAAATCAATACTGGATAGATCGTTCCAATAACCCATGGAGTGGATCCATGGCCGCGGGAAAAGTGCATTTTGTAATATGCCCGAGCTAAAAGAGGGGAGACTTTCCACCAATTGCCTTTGGCATCAATGACTGGAAGACAGACCATCATTATTAACCACTACCTGAAATCGCCCAGTCAGCAAGGAAAGCATTTGTGCCATTTGCAATTGTTGGTAACTGGCCAAGTGAATGACCAAACCATCCGTTGTCACTGATGGAAACTATCCATTCTGAGACAGGCATTTGTTGAAGCAGCAATTTGGAATAGGCAATTTCATAACAAATTAAGACTGGCAATGGGATGATTGAAAATATGGATGGATTCTTGACCGATAGTGCCAGGTAAGACATTGGGTTCTGGTAAATGAAGCCAATGATTCATTGCGATGAAAGGGCTTAGGGATATATTCACCAAAGGGAACCAAGTGCGCTTTTAAATGTTGCCCCGAGGCATGTCCGTAGGAGCTGATGGCATTGTAGTAGTGGGTTTCGGTTTCATCCGTGGCCTGCAATATTCCAAGAATCAAAGCACTGTTTGCCTTGAAGGCTTTATTATGCAGATTCATGAGGTAATCCTGCAAATAATTGGCCGGCAAAGGGATGGCCGATTCTGGCAAAATAATCAACTGATTGCCCAGAAGCTTTGTGGTGGTTTTTTCATAATATTTTAATAATTTCCAAAACAAGCGCTCATCCCATTTATCACGCATGGACAAATTGCTTTGGACGGCAGCCACGGTGATGGGTTTTTTTTCAAAGGTGGTCCATTGTGTGTTTTTTAAAAGATAAGGGCCGATGAGGATAAGCACAAAAGCCGATAAAAAATAATAACGTTTCACTGAGTTTTCACGAATGGCAAGGCTTAAAAAAGCGGCCGATAAAAGACTAAAGAAGCTTAACCCATAGATGCCTAGGATGGGAGCCAAGTATCTCATAGGAGTGTCCATTTGCGTAGTGCCAAGGAGCAACCAGGGAAAGCCAGTCATTAAATTGGAACGCAAATATTCGCTCAAACACCAAAGGCTACTGAACAAAAGGGCTGAAAAAATAAGGTTTTTAATTTTAAGCCATTTGAATACTAAGGCAACCCCTAGGGGAAACAAAGACAGGTAGACTATGAAAAGCAAAGTGATGCAACCTGCGAAAAAATAATTGAGTTGGCCGTAATCGTGTATGCTGATGATGACCCAGGAAATGCCTAAGCCGAAAAACCCCACCCCATAACATAAAGCCAGTGCCACACTTTGTTTGAGAGTGCTGTTTAAGAGAACTGTAAAAAAAAGGGAAATGCTTAACAGAGCAAGCCCAGGCATATGAAAAGGCGCAAAACCAAAGGGTGCGCACAAACCGGCTAAAAAAAGAAGAATGCAGCGACTTGGTTTCGCTTTAACTAAAGAGTCTATCTTTAAGGCTTTGGTTAAAGCGATTGATTTCATGAACAGTGTAAGGATTGAATAAATAGGTCAAGATAAAGGAGCTTAAGCCTTTGGTCAAGTATTTATGTGTCTTAAAGCCCCGTTGAATTCAGCCTAAGCTATTCAAGATTCAGTATTTTGTGTACCATTTACCTGCGCTTACGTTTAATGGATAAAGATTGTATGCATAAGGTCATGGTAACTGGAGCAGGGAAAATAGGGAGTTTGATTGCTTGTTTATTGGCTGATAGCAAATCGTATCAGGTTCATTTGGTGGATGTGAGTTTTAATGGCTCGGATGTAATGCGGTTATTAGCCCTTCGTTCGGATATTAAGACGGTTGCTATGGATGTCACCGATCAACAATTAATCGAAAATTACCTTAAAAAACACAGCATGGACGCGGTCATTTCAAGCTTACCTTTTTTTTTGAACATTCATGTTGCCATGGCTGCAAAGGCGGCTAAAGCGCATTATTTTGATCTTACTGAAGACGTATTCGTTACAAAATCCATCAAAGAATTAGCAGCCGACGCGCAAACAGCCTTCGTGCCTCAATGCGGGCTGGCGCCTGGATTTACTGGAATCGCCGCTCATAGTTTGATGTTGGAATTTGACGTTTGCCGCCATGTCAAACTTCGGGTTGGCGCTTTGCCGCAGCGTGTGAACAATGCACTTCATTACTCATTAACCTGGTCAACGGATGGAGTCATCAATTCTTATGGCAATCCTTGTCAGGGTATAGAAGAAGGCAGAGTCGTCACCTTGAGTCCACTGGAGGGCTTGGAATCCATTCAAATCGATGGCAATGAGTACGAGGCCTTCAATACCTCCGGAGGCTTGGGAAGTCTTTTGGACATTTATCCTGATTTTTGTCAGTCCATGGATTACAAAACCATACGCTACCCTGGGCATTGTGAAAAAATGCGCTTTTTGATGTTTGATTTGCGTTTAAACGAAGACCGGGCTACCTTAAAACGGCTTTTAGAGGAAGTCATTCCAAAAACCAATCAAGACATTGTGATCATTTTCATCACGGTGGTTGGCATGAAAAACGGTGAGCTGACTGAAAAAAGTTACCTGAAGAAGATGTATCCTAAGATTTTGGGAGGTCTTGAATGGGCGGCTATCCAAGTGAGTACAGCTGCCGGTGTATGCGCGGTGGTGGACTTGGTCTTTAAAAAGAAGTATAAGGGTTTGATTCTACAAGAACAATTTAAATTAGAAGACGTGTTAACCAATCGATTTGGTCGTTTATATTCTTAATTCACTTCACAATTGGAAACAAATGGATTTATTAAAACAATTGAACATAGCCGAAATCAACCCCGGCGCTTTCAGCGGTTCGAGTTGGAGCAGCGGGTCTAACCCCACCATTTTAGAATCCTTTAATCCTGCAACTGGCCAAAAACTTGCAGCCATTGCAACCTGTTCTATGAGTGATTATCAAGAAGTCATGCGCCGCGCTACTCATGCGGCCTCGGTTTTTTCTTTGATGCCAGCCCCAAGAAGAGGTGAAATCATCCGACAAATCGCACTTGCATTGAGAGCACAAAAAGATCCTTTGGGTTCTTTGGTTTCTTTAGAAATGGGTAAATCCAAACAAGAAGGGGATGGCGAAGTCCAAGAAATGATAGACATGGCGGACCTTGCTGTAGGGCAATCGCGCATGTTGTATGGTAAGACCATGCATTCCGAACGACCAAAACACAGAATGTATGAACAATGGCATCCTTATGGCGTGGTTGGAATCATCACCGCCTTTAATTTTCCCGTGGCCGTTTGGGCTTGGAATGCCTTTTTAGCAGCCATCTGTGGCAATGTCAGCCTTTGGAAACCTTCATCAAAAACCCCTTTGTGCGCTGTGGCCGTTCAAAAAATTTGCAACGAAGTATTAGAAAAAAACAATTGTCCGGCAATATTCCACCTATTATTCCGTCCTCCCAAGAGATTGTGGATGCGATGGTCCAGGATATACGCATTCCGGTGCTTTCTTTTACCGGATCGACTGCAGTAGGTCGAGAAGTTGCGATGAAGGTGGCATCCAGGCTTGGAAAATCGATTTTGGAATTAGGTGGCAACAATGCCATTGTTCTAGATGAAACCGCTGATTTTCATTTGGCCATTCCTAGCATTGTATTTGGAGCGGTTGGAACCGCAGGACAACGTTGTACCTCGACGCGTCGTTTGTTTGTGCATCAATCCATTTACCCTGAAGTGCTTCAAGGTTTAAAAAACAGTTATGCGCAAATTAAAATAGGCGATCCCTTGGATCCTAACCATTTGATGGGGCCATTAATCGACGAGGCGGCGGTATTGAAGTTTAAAAAAGCCATAGGGCAAATCAAAACCGCAGGTGGAACCATCGCATTTGGAGGTGAAGTGTTGAAAGGGCCAGGTCACTTCGTAACCCCGACTTTGGTGATTGAGGTTAAAAACGACTGGCCCATTGTTCAAGAAGAGACTTTTGCTCCGATTTTATACGTCATGGCTTATAGAGACTTAGAGGAAGTCCTGAGTTGGCATAATGCAGTTCCCCAAGGATTGTCATCGGCTTTGTTTACCAAAAACCTGCAGCATGCCGAACGTTTTTTAAGTGCTACTGGAAGTGATTGTGGGATTGCCAACATCAATCTAGGCACCTCTGGAGCTGAAATTGGAGGGGCCTTTGGCGGTGAAAAAGACACCGGTGGAGGGCGTGAAGCCGGTTCCGATGCTTGGAAGGCCTATATGAGACGACAAACGAATACCATTAATTGGGGGGATGAATTGCCTTTAGCTCAGGGTATTACATGGAAACCAACGTAGGGTGGGCACGCTGCGCTTTGCCCACTCTACAATGTTCGATTAGATGATTTAAATAAGAGAAGAGGAAATTACAATGCAGGATTTTTTTTTCATAAAAAAAGTCGCCATTCTTGGCGCCGGAGTCATGGGAGCGCAAATCGCGGCTCATTGCGTGAACGCAGGCTTTGAAACCTTGTTGTTTGATTTAGAAGCACAAGAACAAGATCCCAATGCTTTAGTGAACAAAGCCATTGCTCATTTAGGAAAACTAAAACCAACTCCCTTGGCCACGCCTCAAACTGCTTCTTTGTTGATTGCAAAAAATTACCTTCACAATCTTTCGGATTTATCCTCTTGCGATTTAATCATCGAAGCCATTGCTGAACGTCTGGATTGGAAAGAAGCATTGTATCAACGCATTGCACCGCATTTAAACAAAGACACCATTCTGGTCTCCAATACCTCTGGCCTTAGCATCAACACATTGAATGAGGTGATACCCCAGGAACATCAACCTCATTTTTGTGGGCTGCATTTTTTTAACCCACCGCGCTACATGCATTTGGTGGAATTGATTCCAGCCAAAACCACTTCAGCGGCTTTATTGAATAATCTGGAGACCTGGTTGACCCGTTATCTAGGCAAAGGCGTGGTTCGCGCCAAGGATACGCCCAATTTCATTGCCAATCGGGTTGGTGTTTTCTCATTGCTCAGCACTTTGCATCACAGCCTGGAGATGAAACTTGGCTTGGATGAGGTGGATGCATTGACCGGCACTTTGTTAGGCCGACCTAAATCAGCTACTTTTCGCACCATGGATGTGGTGGGTTTGGACACTCTGGAGCATGTGGTGGCTACCATGCAAACCCAATTGCAGGACGATCCCTGGCATGCACTGTTCCAATTACCCGATTGGTTGCAGGCTTTGATTCAAAAAAGGGCATTTGGGTCAGAAAACCAATCAAGGCATTTACAAGAAACAGGGTGCTGTTATTGAAGTCTACGATCCAGAATCCGATACTTGGCATGCAAGTCAGGCAAAAGTGGATGATGAACTCAAAACCATCCTAAAAATCGCCGATCATAAAGAGCGCATGCACCAATTGTTTGCTTCCAATAACAAACAAGCCCAATTCCTCGCGGCCTGTTTTAGAGACTTGTTTCATTATTGTGCCTATCATTTGCAAGAAATCGCCGATACCGTTCGCGATGTGGATTTAGCCATACGCTGGGGTTTTGGTTGGCAACAAGGTCCCTTTGAAACCTGGCAGTTGGCAGGAGTGCATTCAATGATGGATTGCATAGAACAAGCCATTCGAGCCAAAAAGTCTCAATCGAGTGCTCCTTTACCCCAATGGCTTGCGACGACGGATGCTTTTTATACCGAAGCCGGTGCTTATTCGCCTGCAAGTCTGACTTATCAAACCAAAAGTCAATTGCCGGTTTATCAACGTCAATTTTTCCCAGATACAGTATTGAAGGAAACAATCCATCCCATGCAAGTGGTTTATGAGAACGAGGGAATACGGCTGACGCATTTGCAAGAAGACGTCCTAGTGCTGAGTTTAAAAACCAAGGCCAATACCATAGGGCAATCGGTTCTTGATGGTTTTCAAACCGCATTAGACCATGCGGAAAAACATGCACAGGGACTGATCATTCATCAACAGGATGCACACAATTTCAGCTCAGGTGCTGATTTGCGCAGTGTCCTGGGCTTGATTCATGAGAACCGAGTGGAAACCCTGGGCAAGATGATGGCCGAATTTCAAAATCTGGTCATGCGAATAAAATACAGTAAAATCCCGATTTTAGCGGCCTTACGCGGTCGAGCTTTGGGTGGGGGCTGTGAGCTCATGATGCACTGTGCTTCGGTGGTGGCCGCTTTTGAATCCTATCCTGGATTGGTGGAAATTGGCGTGGGCTTGCTGCCTGCTGGTGGAGGTTGCAAAGAAATGGCTTTACGGGCTGCAAGACAAACTCCAGCAGGCGATGATCCCATGGCTTTGATTCAAAATTATTTTCAACAGATAGCAACTGCAAAAGTCGCCGGCAGTGCGCCTGAGGCCATGCAAATGGGATACTTGCGAGCCACCGATGGATTTCTCATGCACACAGATGAAGTATTGTACGCAAGCTTGGCTCGAATCAAAGCCCTGCAAGCCGCAAATTATTTACCCGCTATTAAGACCCCCTTTCCAGTGGCTGGAATTGAAGGGCATGCCAAAATTCAAGCCGGTTTGGTGAATTGGCTGGAAGGTGGTTTCATCTCCGAATACGATTATTATCTGGCCAATGAAATTGCCAAAATCATCTGTGGAGGAACGGTGAATCAGGGCACTCTGGTACCAGAAGAATGGATCTTAAAACTGGAGAGGGAAACCTTTGTCATGCTGGCTTCCAATCCCTTAACCCAGGCACGGATCCGTCATGTATTGGAAACCGGCAAACCGCTGCGCAATTAATAGGAGAGTAACGAATGACTGATGTATACATTGTGGACGTATTGCGCACTCCAGTGGGCAAAGCACCCCGGGGCGTATTTCGACATACCCCGCCCGATGATCTATTGGTGCACTGCATCAAAAACCTGATGTCGCGAAATCCATCGGTGAATTGGCAAGAAATTGGGGATGTGATCATCGGCTGCGCGATGCCAGAAGCCGAGCAAGGGATGAACATCGCACGCATCGCAACCTTGATGGCTGATTTGCCGCAATCGGTTCCAGCCATGACCATCAATCGGTTTTGTTCTTCAGGGATACAAAGCATTGCTTCTGCTGCTGCCTCCATTCAAACTCACAGTATGAACATGGCCTTAGCTGGCGGGCTGGAAAGCATGTCCATGGTTTCTTTAGGAGGCAATAAATATTCAGTCAATCCGGCGATTTTTAACAACGAGTACATAGCCATTGCCTATGGAATGGGAATCACGGCTGAAATCGTGGCCAAACGATGGAAAATCACTCGTCAACAACAAGATGAATTTGCAGCCCTAAGCCATAAAAAAGCCATAGCAGCTCAGTCTCGTGGTGATTTTAAAGCAGAAATCAGTCCCATTGAGATCTCCAAACGGCAAATGGATCCTACGAGATTGCAGGTGTTTGAGCAGAAGAAGCTCATCAGCGAGGATGAAGGTCCTAGAGCGGACACGTCTTATGAGGCCATTTCAAAATTGAAATCGGTTTTTGCTTCAAATGGAACGGTCACTGCGGGCAACAGTTCGCAAACCAGCGATGGCGCAGGGATTGCCTTACTGGCCGATGAACAGGCTTTGAAACAATACGATTTAAAACCTATGGGTCGTTTGATGGGTTTTGCTGTGGCTGGGGTGGCCCCTGAAATCATGGGCATAGGACCAATTGCAGCCATTCCTTTGGCCTTGAAACGTGCCGGCATTTCTATGGGACAATTGGATTGGATAGAGCTGAATGAAGCCTTTGCCGCTCAAAGTTTGGCAGTCATCCAAGAGTTGGATCTCCCTGTAGACAAAGTCAATCCACTAGGCGGTGCCATCGCCCTAGGTCATCCCTTAGGGGCTACGGGCACCATACGAACCGCCACTTTGTTGCATGGATTAAAACGCATCAAAGGTCGCTATGGGATGGTGACCATGTGCATCGGTACTGGGATGGGTGCTGCAGCTGTATTTGAATCATTGTAAATATTTTGCTTGCTTTGTTTTATTTTTATTCTAATATTAGAGGTAGGTGAACTCAATACATGGACTGTTATGCGTGCCATCCTATTGGCTACAATGCTATTTGTAAACACGGCCTTCGCAGATGAAATGGTGGGATATGCTGCCTTTGAAAATGGGGATTACGCCACGGCCTATCCGCATTTAATGACTGCTGCCAAAGCAGGCAATGAGGAGGCCATGTACTTATTAGGACGCATGTATCAAAACGGCTATGGAGTTCAAGTCAACTTAGAAGAAGCGCGCAATTGGTATCGAAAATCCGCCGAGAAAAACAACTCCTTGTCTCAATTGAGTTTGGGTTTCTTATACGATACCGAGAAAAATTACACCGAAGCCTTTAAATGGTATCTGAAAGCTGCAGAGCAAGGAAATGCCGTGGCAGAACGAAATCTTGGCTTAATGTACATCACAGGAGATGGCGTTTCTAAAGATCAGGCAAAAGCCTTTGTTTGGTTTCAAAAAGCAGCCATTCAAGGGTACAGCAAAGCCCAAGTCAATTTAGGTTACCAATACATGATGGGCCTTGGGACTCCAAAGGACCTCAACAAGGCTTTTGAATGGTATAAAAAGGCCGCTGAAAACGGGGATATGGAAGGACAATACAGCGTGGGTTTATTTTACACCGGTCAACAAGGAATTGTTCCCGATGACAAAGCCGCATTGTATTGGTTTGTGCAGGCTGCAAAACAAGGTCATGTCAATGCTCAGGCCTATTTGGGTTATTATTATCTCAAAGGATTTGGCGTCCATCCTGATCCCCAAAAAGCCGCCGTGTGGTTTCAAATGGCCGCAGAAAAAGATCAGCCAGAAGCCCAATCGCAATTGGGGCAATTGTATTTGACTGGTAGTGGCGTGACCAAAGATTATCAACAGGCTTTTTACTGGTTTAATAAATCGGCCCATAAAGACAATCCCAACGGTCAAGCCAAGCTGGGTTATATGTACATGGCAGGCTTAGCCGTACCCCAAAATCTGGTAAAAGCCTATGTGTGGCTTAAACTAGCAGCCAACAATAAAAACGAAGAAGCAATCAAAGAATTGAAAATCCTAGAGAATAAATTGTCTCAAGAACAAAAACAGGAAGCTGAAACCATGATCCAGTCCTTGAAGCTTTCTCCCCCTAAGTAAAAACCGTTGTGCGCTGATGCAATGCACTTTAAAATCCATTCAAACTGACGCGTATGATTTTCACCGACAGTTTTTTATTCTTATCAAAAGATCTTTGAAACAAAGTATACACTTGCAACTGCTGTTCCTCACTGCTGACCGAGGCCAGGCTTAAAAAGTAGGTGGATTGAACGGTGATTTGATCCAGTGGAAGTTCTATTTTTTTTAATAATTCGCCTACGGCATTGAGTTTTAGGATGGGTTTAGACGCTCTTTCCTCAAGCAACTGATTTATTTTTTGTTCTGATATGCCATTGCCCAGTGACATCAACACTTCTTTTGAAGCCGTGTTGATGTTGACTGGAGTCACTTCTGGTAAAGTCGTGATGAAGGATTCTAAGGCTAAATAATGCTTGGAGGAGACCTCTTTTACTAGACGCAATTCCGATTTACTTTGCATGAGTTGATGGCTTGGATAATAAGCTGGGTTTTGAGCAAGGTAATAGGCGGTGTAGTTGTCTTTCCCTCGCGCAGGATCGTAATCGCTTACCCAATCCAGGGTAGCCAATGCCATTTGAATGCTTTGATTTTGGTTTGATTTGGGGATGGCTTGATGGATTAAGTGCAGAAAGGTGAGCAATTTGTTTTTTTCCACCAAATTGTTTACATTGAATCGAGCTTGCAAATCATATAATCCGCCACGGATTTGGATGTTTTTTTGCAAGCTTTGCATGGAGGCTGGATAGCTGGCTACTTGGCCTTGTGGGAGAGTTGTGTTGAAATCGTGTTTGGGATTATTGAGCTCATTCAGTGCCCAAAAGGTGACTGCCTGAGAGGCCAGGTAGAGTTTGTCTTGGTTGATGACGAGTTGGGTGCGGTAAATGTCCAACTGCAGGCGCGAAGTCATGGCGGTGGCCACGATGGCCACCAAAGTCATGATGAACAGGGCAGTTAAAAGGGCTCCACCTTGGGATTTAGGAGGTGGCATACAGTGCCCCTGGTATTGCGAATAACAAACTCATTTCACCCCAATCGTTTAAAGTCAGATTCATTTGGATGGCCTTAGGCAATGTTTCTTTGCTTTGGTTTTGAGACAAAGCCTGAGCATGCCATTCCGGCAGCAATTGCAAACTTTGATTGAGGTAATTGAAATGGCAATGGTTTAAATTATCCAGTAATACTCTGTCCTCAAACACTTGAAGGTCAATGGGATCAAGGCTTGCCCAGGTTCTACGAATTAAGCGATGGTTTTCACACACCAAAGCAATGCGCTTTAAGTTGCTGCGTTTTTCTAGACTTTGGGGATTGATGTTGCCATCGCGGGTTAATTCAAGGGAATTGTTTTGACCTACAAAGGCTGGAACCAACACCATGTCATTTACTCGAATGGGTCGCTCTAGGGCTTGAAGACAGTCTTTCTGAATCAAAGCGATGGTTAATTGCAAGTCGCTTAAACGTTTGGCCTGTTCATTGACTCGAGTACGGGTATTAAAGGCATAATACAAGGAAGAAGCGGTGATGGTGGCCAGTATGGCGAACACCATCAGTGCGATTAAAATTTCAATCAAAGTGAAACCGATTTGCATACGTTTCATGTAGAAATCCTATGAGTAAAGATAAGCCGTGACTTCTTCTCTAAAAGGTCCTGATTGGCTAGTGCTGACCGAGATCCGGATTTGTTTTATTTTTTGGACTGGCGTTGGTATGATTTTAGCCCGCCAATACCAAGGCTTACCGAAGAGTGTGGTGGCCTGAGTGGATTCTGGAGTAATGGCTACTAATTTCAACTGAATCATGGTGACTCCTTGCATGGCAATCCAATGACTGATTGCTTTTTCTTTCAGGCGCTGAGTGTTGTATACATTTTGTGCATTCGCCTTTAACAGGGCTGTGAGTGAGATTGCAATCACAGCAAGTGCTAATAAGACTTCAATTAGGGTAAATCCACACATCCGGTTGCCTGTACGCACAGTCATTTGTTTTGCCCAGAAGTTAAAATCAAACGGCCATTGGCTTTACCGATTAAAGTGATGAAATCAGGCTGTTTTGCAGTGCCCAGGTGCAACACAAAGGGGGTGGTGTCGCCGGAGGGATTGATCACCAAGGTGGGTACTCCAGCAGGTCTTGTGGGTTGGATTCGAAGCACAGTATTTTTAGGGAAATAATTCATTTTAAAAATTCCTGTTTGGGGCATTGTGGTCCAGGTGATTGCATGCTGAAGTTTCATCATTTGATAGCCTCGATTGTCTATGCGCAGCCCCAAGGTAGTGGTTTCTAGGATGGCTTGCTGCTGTGCTAATTCGATGGCATCGGCCAGTTGTTCTGCAGAAAACAACAGGCGTCGGCTTTCGCCAAAGTCACCGAAAGCCATCAAGGCAAAACCTAGGGTGATGCCAATGATGAGGATGACAACTAAAATTTCGATTAAGGTAAATCCTTCATAACCTCCCCCCCTTTTTCCCTTCTCCCCAGACATGGGGAGAAGGTGCCCATAGGGCGGATGAGGGGTTTTTGCAAGGAAGTTATTTTCTGATGTTTGCCTCATAATGACTGAATTAGATGAAAAACCGCTAGGGTTCATTCCCAATTACCAATTTCTGCATTAATCCCTGTACCTCCTGCCTGACCTGCAGCACCCAGCGTAAAGACATCGACTTCGCGGTGTTGGCCTGGATTTAAATACAAATAATCTCTCCCCCAAGGATCTTTGGGCAGGGATTTGAGGTATTGTTTCCAATTGCTGGGCGTAGGACTGGTGTTGGGTTTTTCAACCAAGGCCAACAAACCCTGATCAGTCGTTGGGTAAGAGCCATTGTCCAACTTATACAAGTCCAAGGCATTTTGTATGATGAGGACGTCTTGTTTTGCCTTCACTTTGCGTGCTTCATCTGGATGACCCATGAGATTTGGTACCACGATGGAGGCTAAAATGCCCAAAATCACCACCACGATCATGATTTCAATTAAAGAAAAACCTTTTTGGGTGTTCATGTTCTCTCCTTACAAATTTAAGTCACCAATTGCTCCATAGAGAAAATGGGTAACAAAGTTGCTAAAACGATGAATAATACCACTCCTCCCATCAATAAGATAATGATGGGCTCTAATAAAGTTAAGGAGGTGTCGATGAGGCGATTGACTTCATTGTCCAGATGGGTGGCCGCACGCTCCATCAACTCAGACAGCTGGCCGCTTTTTTCCCCACTGGCGATTAAATGCAGTGCCATGGGGCTTATGTAGCCGGTTTCTTTGAGTGATTCATGAATTCCACCGCCTTCTCTGACTTTGATTGCAGCGGTTTCAAAAGCGGTTTTCATGATGAGGTTGGTGACTAGACTGGCAGAAACGCGCATGGTTTCTAAAATAGAAACGCCTGCTGCAAATAAAATACCAAAGGTATGAATGTATCGTGCCACGTTGATGGTTTTAATGAGATAAGAAATCATCGGCAATTTCAGCAAGAACCGATCCCAGGCAGACTTGATTTTATTGTTTTTAAGGCTTTTTTTAAAGGCAAACATCAGTAAAAACAAGAGGAGCAGGACATACAGACCATAGACTTTTATAAAATGACTGATGCGGATTAATATCAAGGTCATCAAAGGCAAAGTATGACCGCTGTTGGTGAACACTTCTATGATTTTAGGCACCACAAAGGTGAGCAAAAAACCAATGATTGCGATGGAAACGCAGATCATCAGCAAAGGATAGATCAGGGCCTGTTGGATTTTTTGTCGCGTTTTTTGTTGTTTTTCAGTGTAGTCTGCTAATTTTTCTAAAACTTGGTCCAAATGCCCAGTTTGCTCGCCTGAGCTGACGGTGGCACGATATAATTCAGGAAAGGCCTGAGGGTATTGCGACATGGCCTGAGCCAACCCATAGCCTTCAAGCACTTTGCCGCGGATGCCGATGAGGATTTCTCTTACCTTATTTTTATCCGTTTGTTCCGAAACACCCCGCAGGGCTTCTTCCACGGGAATCCCTGCTGCAAGCAAAGTGGCCAATTGCCTGGTCAGCAAAGACAAATCGGCGGCACAGATGTTTTTTTTGCTTCCGGTTTTTTGTTGAGTCAGGGTTTGCATCCAAGTGGGAATCAACCCTTGGTCTCGTAATAATTGACGTGCATGGCGTTCAGAATCGGCCTCAATCACCCCCGAATTGGTCCCGCCATTTTTTTTGAGTGCTTGATATTGGTATGCTGGCATAAACAGGTCTTCCCTTTAAATAAGGTAGAATGGGGCTATTACTTCATGTAGAATAAACGAAATTATTGCTGGAGACCATTATGAGTAAAAATATAGTACTTGAAACCATCAATCAATGCGAAGCGAAATTCATCGATCTAAGATTCACTGACATACAAGGAAAAGAGCAGCACATAACGGTTCCAGCTTCTTGTTTAGACGATGATTTCATTGAAAACGGTAAAATGATAGACGGTTCCTCTTTCAAAGGTTGGCAAAAAATTCATCAATCCGATTTGGCATTGATGCCCGATTTGGATTCCCTGCAATTGGATCCCTTTTTTCAAGACAGCACGTTGTTTCTTCGGTGCAATGTGGTGGATCCACAAACGATGATTGGTTACGATCGCTGTCCTCGCTCCTTAGCCCAAAGGGCAGAAGTGTATTTGCAATCCACCGGCATTGCGGATCAAGTTTTTTTTGGTCCAGAGCCTGAGTTTTTTTTATTTGACAACGTGCAATGGGAAACCAGCATCAGTGGTTCTTTTTACAAAATCGATTCCGATGAAGCCCAATGGAATTCTGGAAAGGAAATGGAAGGCGGCAACATAGGCCATAGACCTCCTATAAAGGGCGGCTATTTTCCAGTGCCTCCGGTGGATTCTTCTCATGACATACGGTCTGCCATTTGTTTGACTCTCGAATCTTTGGGGATGGTGGTCGAAGCCCATCATCATGAAGTGGCTACAGCCAATCAATGCGAGGTGGCTACACGATTCAATTCCTTAGTCAAAAAAGCCGATGAGATGCAAGTTTTAAAATACGTCATCCATAATGTGGCTCATAACTACGGCAAAACCGCTACCTTCATGCCCAAGCCTTTGGTGGGCGATAACGGCAGCGGAATGCACTGCCATCAATCCTTATCCAAAAACGGTGTGAATTTATTCTCAGGGGATCAATACGCAGGCCTTTCCGATACGGCCTTGTATTACATTGGCGGCATCATCAAGCATGCAAAAGCATTGAATGCCTTTACCAACCCGTCAACCAACAGTTACAAACGCTTAGTCCCGGGATTTGAGGCTCCTGTTTTATTGGCTTATTCTGCAAGAAATCGGTCTGCAGCGATCCGTATCCCTCATGTGAATAATCCCAAAGCGCGCCGAATTGAAGTCCGTTTCCCTGATCCCACGGCCAATCCATACCTTGCTTTTGCTGCCATGATGATGGCAGGGATTGATGGAATTCAAAAGAAAATTCACCCCGGTCAAGCCATGGATAAAGATCTGTATGACCTCCCCCCTGAAGAACTCGTGGATGTTCCGACCGTTTGTGGTTCCTTAGAAGAAGCCATGATGAATTTGCAAATGGACCAGGACTTTTTGCTGCAAGGCGATGTGTTCAGTCGAGATTTTATTAACAATTACATTCGAATCAAGCAAGAGGAAATCACCAAAATCCGAAGCTTAACCCATCCCTATGAGTTTGAGTTGTATTACAGCCTGTAAATCCTAATCCGAGTCATGACCACTTCCTGAGGGTCGCGGCTCGGATTTCTATTTTTTATCCTCTTTGCCCCTTGAAATTTCAACTTCCAACCCCATCTGACATTTATTGTAAAATGCATAATTGGAGAATACGAATATGTCTAGTAATAAACAAACGATGGGCTTTCAAACAGAAGTGAAGCAAATGTTGGATTTGGTGGTGCATTCACTGTATTCAAATAAAGAAATATTTCTGCGAGAGCTCATTTCAAATGCTTCCGATGCCTTGGATAAGTTGAGGTTTTTAGCCTTATCCCATGCGTCTTTGTTTGAAAACGATTCCGATCTTAAAATCGTCATTCAAAGCAATGAGAAATTAAAAACCATCACCATCACCGACAATGGCATAGGCATGAATTGGGATGAAGCCGTGGATAATCTGGGTACCATTGCCAAATCCGGTACTAAAGAGTTCATGAGTCAATTAACCGGTGAAAACGCCAAAGATTCTCAGCTCATTGGGCAATTTGGTGTGGGCTTTTACTCGGCCTTCATTGTGGCAGATAAAGTAACTGTCAAAAGCAGACGTGCTGGGATGAAACCCGAAGAAGGCATAGTCTGGGAATCCAAAGGGGATGGAGAATTCACCATTGGTTACGAAAAAAGAGAAAAGCGCGGCA
The DNA here is from genome assembly GCA_963785145.1 of uncultured Gammaproteobacteria bacterium. Classification (GTDB taxonomy): domain Bacteria; phylum Pseudomonadota; class Gammaproteobacteria; order Legionellales; family Legionellaceae; genus Legionella. Next base: position 32,656 of record CAWAUF010000003.1, read on the forward strand.
CAGAAATCACCCTGCATCTTAAAAGTGAGGACGATGAATTCCTAAGCGATTGGCGCATTCGCAGCATCATCAGCAAGTACTCTGATCACATTTGCTGGCCAATTGAAATGAAAAAGGCAAAAACGGATGAAGACGATAAAAAATCGGATGAATACGAAACCGTGAATAAGGCTACCGCTTTGTGGACAATGTCTAAGTCTGATATCAGCGATGAGGATTACAAAACCCTATACAAACACATTTCCCATGATTATCTGGATCCCTTAATTTGGTCGCACAATCACGTCGAAGGCAAGCACGATTACATCAGCTTGCTTTACATTCCTGCCCATGCTCCCTTTGATTTGTGGCAACATGAAGTCAAGCATGGTTTAAAATTATACGTCAAACGCGTCTTCATCATGGACGATGCCACGCAATTTTTGCCCAGGTATTTACGCTTTGTAAAAGGCATAGTCGATGCCAGTGACTTACCGCTGAATGTGTCGCGGGAAATTTTGCAAGACAACAAACAAGTGGACAGCATCCGCGGGGCTTGCACCAAACGTATTTTATCCATGCTGGAAAAAATGAGCACGGAAGACAAGGAAACCTATCAAAAGTTTTGGGATGAATTTGGTCTGGTTTTGAAAGAAGGCCCAATTGAAGACTTTGCAAATAAAGAAGCCATTGGGAAATTATTGCGCTTCTCCACCACCAAGTCGGATTCTGAAAAACAAGAGGTCACCCTGGACGAGTACATTGGACGGATGAAAGAAGGACAAGATAAAATTTATTACATCACCGCATCCAGTTACAACGCCGCCAAGCATAGCCCGCATTTGGAAATATTCAATAAAAAAGGGATGGAAGTATTATTGCTCAGCGACAAAATAGACGAATGGTTGGTAGGACATTTGAGTGAGTTTTCGGGCAAAAAACTGCAATCCATTTCCAAAGGCAAGGTCGATTTGGACACGGATGCCACTGAAGAAATCAAAGAACAGGAAAAATCCCTTGAGCCTTTGATCAATCACATGAAGAAGATTTTAAACGAACGCGTAAAGGATGTGGTCATAACCCATAGACTCACGGATTCACCAGCCTGCGTGGTAGCCGATGAGCAAGACATGGGATTGGAGATGCAAAGAATATTGCAATCGGCCGGCCAACAAGTCCCGGTGAGTAAGCCTATTTTTGAAATCAACCCAGAGCATGTTTTAATCAAACGCATACAGGACATTCAAGACGACAGCTTATTTGAATCTTGGGTCACCATGTTGTTTGAACAAGCCGTATTGGCCGAAGGGGGTCAATTGGATAATCCAGCTGATTTCATTAATCGCGTGAATAAGCTTTTGGTGTCTGCATAGAAATGACTAGCCCATGGTGGTGATTAAACCGCGATCAACTTTAAAAACCCGTCACTGCGAGCACAGCGAAGCAACCCAGAGAACAAAGCTTCAACACTGGGTTGCTTCGCTGTGCTCTTTACTAACTTCGATTTAATCGGATCTAACTCGGTAGGTGCGTACAAATCTGAGGAATTACCTTAAAACTTTCATTTTTGCCCTCACTTTAATTGAGATTTCAATGCGACTATACGTTCATACGCCTCATCGATTCTCTGTGTACTGATCTCCCCGGCTTGAACCTTCGCTTGAATAATACGAATCACCTCCAAGGGATCTTGATTTTTCAGGGAGAAATTATTTCCAAAAATCAACACATCTGCGCCGGCATTGATGGCTAAAACCAAAGCCTTTTCCAGTCCGTATTGATCGGCAATGGCTTTCATTTGTAAGTCATCGGTTATGATGAGGCCTTTAAAATGCAGAGTCTTTCGCAACAATTCGGTTAACATTTTATGAGATAAAGTAGCGGGCAAACCCGAAGAATCTAATTTTCTATTGACGATGTGTGCGCTCATGATGGCATCACAGGCTGTTTTTGAGTTTATTAATTGCTTGTAGGGCTTTAGTTCATTCGCCTGCCATGTGCCGGTGACATCCACAAAACCCAAATGGGAATCTTGTTTTGAACTGCCATGACCTGGAAAATGTTTATAAACGCACTGCAGATTGTGATTTAGAAAATAACGAGAATAAACGCCTGCAAAGCGACTGACTTCATCTGCATCTTTAGAAAAACTTCGAGCCTTTGTTCCAATGACCGGATTGTCTGCATTGACGTTCACATCCAAGACGGGTGCAAAATTCAAATTAAACCCAGCGGATTTTAAAGTAGTGGCCATGGATTGTGCAGTGGCCTGCGCCATTTTCAAACCCTGTCTTCCCACTTCCTGGGCAGAGGGGATATGGGGAAATCCAAATTTTTCGCTCAGTCTGTTCACTTCCCCACCTTCATAATCCACGGCAATGAAAAGCGGCAGAACAGGCCGATGATGTTTTATTTGTGCTTTATGGGTAAAATATTGCAAGTCCTGATTGAGTTGTTTGACTTGTTTTGGGCTTTCAATGTTTTTATCAAAGGTTTTGCTGAGTTGATCGTAGTCAAATAATAACACGCCGCCGATGTTGCCTTGTTCAATGTAGTTTACAATTGGTGACTTAGAGTTTACTTTTTTTCCATGAAAACCAATCAAAAGCATCTGGCCGATTTTATCTTGTAAACTGACATGAGCTGACACATTCATGGGAAAATAAAGAGTTACAATCCAGACAAAATATCCAAATATTGCAAATGAATTCAAAGGGATTGGTTTATAAAACATTCACTTTGCTCTAAAGCCAAAATAACAAAGCACAATCCCTAACACACAATCCACGCCTGCTGCAAGGTAACTTATCGTGTAATCCATTCCATCCTTGTTCATAAAAAAATGTCCTTAACGAGTCAATAGAATTATCAAGCAAATAATAGCTCAGCGTAGTGTTAATTTGCTGAGCTATTAACAACCAGTTACCCAAGGTGCAAAGTGACTGCTGGTTGATATACTATAGGATTTAAAACAGCAATAGCGCCTAATGTACTTTTAGAAAGAACATCGCGATGAACCTCTGCAATAGGCGTACCCTTTTGATTGTATTCAATCAGTGCCTTGCATGCATTGATTCTAGACTGTTTCCCACCACAAAATCAATCCAGGGTTTTTCTCCCTCTATCTCCTTCAAATGAGCTTTTGCGGCACTTAATTGATGCACTTTGGCAAACTCTTTAAATCCTAAATGCATAGCAAAACTATTTAGAGTGAGAGGCTGTTTTCTCATTGAGACTGGAATATTGAATTGAGCTTGGGTCTTCAAATCCAAATGATTCTTATCTGCTATAAAAGCTAAAGCTTGGGTATGCTTTAAAACCACTAATAATTGTAAAGGAGTAAATGACTTAATTTGTCCGCCATGGGGAAGATTTAGCGATTGATGGAACTGTTGATTCAATGTACTTTCTATATAACCTGCTATGTCCACACTTAGGATAATTTGGATCAATTGTTTTAAGAGCGAACGGTTTTTATTCCCAAATGCAATTGGATCAGCTTCTTTAGCAATGGTTGTACATAGGTTGAAAAACAATTTTTGTACCCAAGCTGCCTGTTTTACTGCAATATAAATGTTTTTAGTTTCTATTAGTTCTTTAATAATAGGCAGGACATTATGAGCTAATATAATGCAATTCGCATCCTGCATGTCCTCAAAAAAGGAAGAAGCTTGGAGCCATTCTACAAAAGAATGTCTATGAGTCAATAAAACGATGTCAATCAATTGTTGATTCTGCCAGACAGGGGAATTCAAAGGAATTGTCTTGAATAAGTCTTTAGCTGATTTAGTTCCCTTTTTAAGCAATTCAATGAGTTTCACAGCAGATAATGCAGTAATGTCAGTTGATTTAGCAGATGGTTTCAACAGGCTTAATGGATTAGCCGATTGAGGCGTTTCTAAGGTGGGTATAGATGGTGAGTATTCTTCCTTCTTTTATGTGTCTTCAAAGCACTTAAAATTAGCAATTGTACATAAAAATAGTCTTTAAGTGAAATTATTAATAGAACGAGTGTCAAGCCAAAATGAAAATGCTTCTACTCTTTTTTTGAATAAAAACAGTGTAATTAACCATTTTATATACAAAAAAACAATAAATAACTCTTTACAATACGGTCGAGTCCGTTATGTGTTTTAATGATGATTTTTAGGATAAAAAGTATCATTTAATTGTTTGCATCTACGATGAGTGTTAATATAGCTGCTAAAAATATAATCATATTATTAAGATAGTTACTTAAGGTAAGCACATAAAATAAAATAAGCGACTATATATAGGAGAAAATAGGTGTGTTCGCCTTACTAAAACCCACAAAACCCAAGAAAGTTAGGGCTGTAGATTTGATGCAAATAGATGAACTTAAGGAAATTAATCCGACTCATCCCATCCAAAATGTTCCAATGAGTATCTTTACAAATTTTTTAAAACCTGAAGAAGTGGTTGTGCTTTCTAGTGTTTCAAAAAGATTATTTTGTTTGTGCAATCGATTTTTTACAAAAAGAATAACAGAGTCGTCAAGAGCAAGGACTATTGTTGATCAAGCTTTAATAGGCATTAATACCTATTTGAAAGAAGATGCTCCCCAACCGCATATATATGATCACAAGATTATGATGAATTGTGATCCAGTTTTGGATATTTCTTTCCCAAAAGGATTGCGTCGGGCATTGTGTTTCCAAAACATTCTTTCAGACCACACCTCATATAATCCGACAACCCAATTGGCAGCATTATACGGACTGTTACAAGAATATGATGGATATGCTCTGTTAAAAAAGTCTCATAGTAAACAACTAAAATCAAGGGTTCAGGCAGAACTGATGAAGAAATTTGGCAATCATTTCTTAGAAATGATAATAGAACATATACTAACTGCATTCACCCTCGAACAAATTGAAGAAAAGACAAAATTCTTAGTGAAAAGCATACTTAGCACAGAGGGTCCTCTTTCTGATGTAAAGCGTTGTAACAGGACTTACTGGTCGTATCTTAATGAAACGTATTGGTTGTCTGATTTGAGACGAACGGTTGATAAGGCATTAAGCATTAAAATCGAAAAGTTTAAAGAGTCTACTCCAGTTGAAAGTAAGCCTAATCTAAAGGATTAGGGGTCAAGTCTTTTGATAATCGCTTTAATTGCTTTTAATTTGGCTTACTCGATTAACGGGTCCTGTGTAAGGCTTTGGTGGTGGATTGGATCGCAAACAATGGTTGTTGGAACATGATCTGAGCTGGAAACATAATTTCTTTGAAATTATGTTGCGCATTAGCTTGATCGAGTTTGAAACCCCACTTTTTGTAGGTTCTTCTGCACGACCTCTTCCAGGATAGGCGTTAGTAAAGGAGTTTGAGAAGGAGGCAGTTGATCTTCTTCAGGACAGTAATACTTAAAAAACCGATTTAATTTAGCATCATTTGATTTCTTTTTATCAGGTGAAGTCAAAATGGAATCCTTTGTTTCCTCAGGCCCCCTGCATTTTTGCCGAAGGTCTCTTAAAGATCTTTGAGAGTGGAAATAGGGTTGTTCTTCCTTAATCTCCAAACGTCTTAGGCTGGGTTCAACCCTTAAAGTAGAAGGTTGTCTATTCAAATTGGACACGGAACACATTCTTTGAAATTTAGCAGTTCTTGGAGTGATGTTCTCTTTGGTTTCAGCAGCTTGTTCGAGCGGATTGTTTTTATCCGACTCCTCTTCTACATCAATTCGCCACTTGGCAATTTCTTCTAAATTGGTATGCAAAATAGAGGTGATTACTTTCGCATTAAGTTTCAAAGCGGCCATCTCCAATAGATGCACTAAAAGGGTGGAGGTGGATATAGCTATGGTAAGCAAAAAACCAGGAGGAAATATAAGACAGGAAAACACTAAAGTAGCGACAAGAGCTGCAGACAGAATGCTGATGATAAGCTCGTTTCTTCGCTTTACCCCTTCAAAATGAAGGCGGGCATAACCTTGATAAATTAAAACAGAAGAAGAAGGCTCGCAATCTCCTAGCTCCTTTTTTTCTCTATAAAATTCTTGAAGATGATAGATTTGCTTCAAAACATTGACCAATGCTGAGACTACGAATAAATATTGTGCAACCGTTATAAAAGCCGCTTTTGATAAAATTAAGAATAGTTTTCCAGCTATGTTGAATGCATTGCTTGCCAATAGAAAATAATAATCCACCATGATTCTGTGTTTAGGCGTTCTCAGATCGGCTTTGTTAAAATAAAGAGAAACACCCAGAATGGTTAATGCAGAACCTATTCCGGCCAGTGGCATGATGTTTGCTGTTTCTATGAGGAAATCCAACAAAAGCAAAGTCTCTAACCCTATAAAAAAAAAGGGGAGGGTGAGGATGAAAAGGATGGGTAAAAGCAGTTTTAAAAAATCTTTTAGCTCTTTATAGAGTGTTTTATTCTCAATAAGATCCAGCAACCAAGGCAGTTGAGGAGAAGTCCCCACCGCGTTTTGGCTTAATTCATTCAATAGTCCATGCAAGCTCATGGGAGAGGATAAATACAGAACCCACTGATCAAGAGGAACATTTAAGGCCAATAATAAGTCAATTATCCCTTTTTCATCAATGGGAGTTTCGTAAACATCCTTTAAATATTGAATAAAATGTTTATCATCATACTTTTTAATGAATCGCTCTATGCTCTTTTTGGTCTTATTTCTATCTTCAGAAGCATTAAAGTATTTAATAATTAAATTGAACTGATCAGTAGCTAAGGCCATGATTGATTAAAATGAGTAATAGTGCCCCATTGTAACTCATTAATGAGCAAATTAATATCTTTCTGTGTTTAAAAAAATACTATTTATTTATTACAACACGAATGGCTTGAAGTTTTAATGCTGCATGATCCAAATAATGCTCACAGTCCTTGATTTGATTTTTAAAAAAATCAATTTCTTCTTGACGAATGGAGGCGTTGATTTGTCTTAAATATTCCAATCGATCCATTTCTTGACCAAGAATGCCTTTCATTTTCAATTTAGCTGCCAAAAGGTCTGCTACCATCTGCTCCTGGGCTGTTTGATTGCAGCGTTGTAAAATTCGCTCCAGGTCTTCACGCACTTGACTGATGATGGCAGAGCTTAGATGTCGCTTAATGGGTTGGCACAAGGGATTCAGTTGGGTATAGTCCATTACCTTGGTTAAATTCTTTCCAGATGAATCCATGAATACTCGAATAATGCGAATGGGAAGAAATTGATCCAGTTGAAGAGCTTTGGGAGCCGCGCAATTGATGGTAAAAAAAGTTTCTAAAAACAAGGTTCCTGGTGTAATGCCTGGTACCGATATGGTGGTTAGGTTTGCATTTCCTAATTCCGAATCCAGAATCATCTCCATGGTTTCACTCACCATCGGGTGCTCCCAACTTAAAAATTGCATGTCGTCGCGGATGAGTGCTTTTTTTCTTGAATAAGTGACCGTGGTTTCTTCCTCATTCAAACCCGGAAAATGGCTTACTTGCATTTGGGTGGTTGGGCGCAAAATCTCCGTATAATCGGAATGATGCTCTTGTTCGACAGCATACTCTTGGAACACACAAGACATGTAATGCTCCAATTCGCTGGAATTTTCCTCATCTTCAATGCTGGCAATCAGCTCTTGTGCCTTAGGCAGATTGAAGGAGTTTAGTTCCAGTAATCTATCCCGACCTTCTTTTAATGCTGCATTCAAGTCTTTGGTATAGGCATTGGTTTTTGCAATAAGCTGGGTGAGCTTCTTCTCATCCATCTCATGAATGGAAGCCTCTAAAAGGGGAAGGAGCTGATTTTGAAATGCTTCATAAACGGAAAAACCGATAGAGCAACTCGTTTCAAACGAATGCAAGCCCTCATGATACCAGCAAAAAAGCACCTCTTGTGCCGTGTCGAGCAAGTAAGGAACATGAATCTGAATGGTCTGCAGCTGTCCTATTCTGTCCAACCGACCAATGCGTTGTTCCAGTAGATCGGGGTTGAGTGGCAAATCGAATAAAATCAAATGGTGTGAGAATTGAAAATTTCTACCTTCGCTTCCTATTTCAGAGCAAATGAGCGCTTCTGCCCCCTGACGTGGTTCAGCAAAATAAGCCGCAGACCGATCTCGTTCTATGATGGTTAAGCCTTCATGGAAGGCTGCAGTTCGAATACCCAGCTTTTTCTTCAAATGTTGCTCAAGTCTCATGGCCGTTGTTGCCTTTGCGCAAATCACCAATGCTTTTTCAGGAGAAATCTCCTTCAATTTGGCTGCAAGCCACGACACTCTAGGGTCGTCTTGGATCCAGAGATCATCTTCGACTAAAAGCTCGGGGTAGAGACTGTTTTTTCCATCTATTAAAGTGGCATAAATGGATGGTCGAGCCAAGGGATAGGAATGCAGTTTACGCTCTGGAAATCCGCCTATCGACGCTCTGGTGTTTCTAAAAAGAACACGGCCGGTCCCGTGTCTATCCAATAGATCTTGAATGAGTTCTTGGACGGTTACAGGCATTTTTTTGGCAAAATAGGGCTTTAGTCGCTCTTTTAATTCATAAGTTAACTCATCGGATTGCGTTGATTCTTTGAAGGCAATTACAAGTTGGACCAATTGATTGATTTCTTGGTATTGCTCTTCTTCAATTTGAAATGCTTTAAAATCATGAAAGCGAGCTGGATCAAGCAGGCGCAAACGTGAAAAATGGCTTTTCATTCCAGCTTGTTCTGGTGTGGCGGTTAAGAGCAACAAACCCTTGGAGCGCAGGGCCAAGCTTTCCACACAAGAGTACTCAGGGCTTACTTTTTCTTCAGACCAATGCAAGTGATGGGCTTCGTCCACAATGAGCAAATCCCAATGAGTAGACGAGGCTTGGTCCAGGGCTTTTTCGTTGTCAAGCAAAAAAGCCAAACTGCATAAAATCAGTTGTTGAGTGTCAAAAAGATTTTCTGGATAAAGGGATTCATCCATGAGTTCTTGATCGAAAATGGAAAAATGAAGATTAAAACGACGCCTCATTTCAACAAACCATTGATGAATCAATGCATTTGGGACCACAATCAGAATGCGACTTGCACGACCTGTGTGCAATTGATGATGCAAAATCATCCCCGCTTCAATTGTTTTTCCTAGACCCACCTCATCTGCAAGCATCACCCGAGGCGCATGGCGTTGAGCGACTTCATGCGCAATGTAAATTTGATGAGGCAAATGGCTTGTGCGTGAGCCAATCAACCCTTTTGCCTCGGATTGTTGAAGTCGACCCAGATGATTCAAGGTATCTATGCGCAATTTAAACGCATTGTGTTTGTCTAACAAGCCACTGAAGAGCCGCTGCTCGGGTGTGCTTAATTTGATAAATCCATTGAGCTCCACTTCCTTTACTTCCAATTCATTACCATGTTCATCCTGGGTTGCATAGGATAAAAGCCCCTTTTGTTCCTTAACAGCGGTGATGGTTAGGTTAGACAACTTAGAAGTACTGATTTGATCACCTTCTTGAAACATAATTCGGCTTAAGGGTGGATTGTCTCTTGCATAAATTCGTTCTTCTTCAGCAGCTGGAAAAAAGATGTGAACTTGTCTTCCATTTAATTCGCTGATGATGCCTAATCCCAGTTGAGATTCTGTGTTGCTGATCCAACGTTGTCCAATTGTAAAAATCATGGGTGGAAATACCTCTTTTTGGACTTTGGACGAAAGACATGGAAAACTCATGTCTTTCGTCCAAATTATTAAAGCTACGAATTAATTGAGGGTTTGAGATGAGTGGCTGACATTCTCAATCCCTAGATTAATTCATGCAATCAATGCTGCATTGATTAAATAATCTAAACCTCTTACATACATTAAATGTACATAATTTTTAAACAGAATAGCCTGACTTAGTAAAGGGTTTCAGCGAAACCGTGATGCGTTGATACAGTTCAGGCAGCCATCTGGGTTGAGCAAAAGTGGAGGTGGACGGTTTTTCATAACGAAGATCATTGGGGGCAATGACCAGTTGAATGTGATCCAAACCCACACGACGAGCTAATATGAACAATTGGTCTATGGCCAAATCCCCCACAGCCAAACAACCCACGGACAGGTTTTTTCCATGAAGAAAGATATTATTGCCTAAATTTTTTCGGCCATCCAGATACCCTTTTTCTTTATCAAAGCCATTGGGATAATTAATCATCATGGATAAATGCATGCTGCTGAATGGATTAAAATTGACCAGCTTATAAATTCCTTCAGGAATTTGTTTGTCGTTGACTTGTAATTTGGGTCCTAGCCGCCCACTAAAACCCGTGAGTGGATAATCGTGAATGTGATGCCAAGTTTGAGTCTGGTTTTTAGCCCAAAGTTCTACTTTTCTTTCGGATTTAAAAGCCAAAAGGGCTACGTCCTTGGGAGGGTAACTTACTCCGGCTTTATTAAAAAAGGAAATCAGTTGAGGCTCTGTCTTTAAACAATAACGTTTGATTGCTTTTTCAATGGCATTATCCCAATTCAATTTCGGCGCCATAGTGTATCCATTATGGCAAAATAACACGAATAAAAGGGCCAGAAAATAACGCATGTAAAAACTAATTTGAAATGTTGGCATAGTATCACAAATAATAATCACAAGAACAATATATTTTGGCAAACCTCATTGAGGCTCTGTATCCAATTTTTTCTTTTGTAATAACAACAATGCTTTTTTAGTTGTCAAAGACAATTGTGAGGTAATGAAATTAGGGTTGTCTTTTAATTTCCCTATTGCGGGTATTAAACCATAATGGTTTGGACAAAGATATGAGACCGACCCGTCTGTAGACACTTTAAAAAAGATATAACGGTAGGAGCAATAACTGGCTTTTTCAAATAATGCAACTTGCATGACCGGAGTGCCTTTTAATCGATTTTCAATAAAAAAAGCATTGACCCATAAATTTACAATAACCAATACACTGCCAATCACAACAATGGCTTTAAACAAACTGCTGGTGTATCGAAACATTCGGTTGTTTATACTTAAATGAGAAATGATGAGAACCAATGAAACAAACAAAACGATTAGATTCGCGGAGTATATGAATGCATTGATGTAATTAAAATAACTTCCAAAAATTTGTCCACCCGAATATTGAAAGTGAATGATCAAAGCGATCAAACTCAACCAGAGGGATGAAATCACATAATAAATGGCATTTTTTTTAATTCCAATCATTAAAAACACGAAGGCAATTAATGGGAAGAGGCAGTGGATAATTACACTGAAGAGATGCATTGAGTCAATCCTTGATTCAATCGTGGGCTTAAAATCATCATAACAGTATTTTTATTGGGTGACTAGTCCAACTAAAATCTAAGCCCTGTGTGACTATTTGACGATTTTATTTGATGAGTAAAATATACGGAGAGAGAACCAATCCTTTAGAGTTTGTATCGTTCACAGATTTTAATTTTAGTTTCTTAATCGTATATGGAGTGACTGCAGGTAATAAAAAGTGAAGATTATCCACCTTGGCTTGGGCTTTTTGGTTGCTGCTTACATGGATGCTGCCCACCCATATTGGCTCATTGGTTTCTTTAAGATAATAATCGGATTCCCATAACCTCAATTCAATAATCAAATGTGTTTGTTTATCCTCCAGTGTCATCATCATTTCTGGACGCTTATTTTCAAATAAAATCTCGAACAGTGGAAGTTTGACTGCATGAGGCTGTGAATTGGAATTGATCCTTTGCATCAATTTAGTGAAGAAACTTTCATTGTGTATTTTCCAATGGTTTTCTTTTAAGCGATCTTTTAATAATGCCAAATCGCCTGAGTATTGAATATTGAGTATCCCAATTCGTTTGCCAATTCGATTACGTAAGTAGATGGGCAATACGGTTTGTTGCTGATTCCACCACTGATTTTCAGTCAGATAATGTTCTTGATGAAAAGGGGTATGATTGAGGTTTAAAGTTTTGAAATGTATGTAAGTGGATAATCCTGACGCAAAACCTAAAGCCATTAAAATGGAAAAAAATACGATGGGCGATGGATTTCTTTTTAAGTGCAGATGATTTGATTTTCTATAACTTAGACAATGCAATAAGCAAACGAACAATCCAGCACAATAAGCTGCGATCACATCGCTACACCAATAATCCCCCAAGAACATAGCTCCCAAGCCACTTAGTCCAAGAACCAGGAAGAGCAAAGTCCTTAGGACATGCGTTAAAAAATTATAATGCAAAGTAACATAAAAATAGATGAAACTGTAAAAAGAGGTGGCAATTGCAATGTTTAAGGCTGGAAAGGAAGATCCGGATTTACTTCCCACTAAGCCTTGAGGAGCGGGGCTGTTGATGAGATGTATCAGCCCAAAAACCAATAAAAAACTAAGAATTATCGTTGAACTTAAGTAAACAAGGGCTTTCAATTGTTTTTGCGAAATAAAATACGAAAAACACATCAAAAAGAGGCAACTCATTGTAAATACACTGGTTAACTGAGTGCAATAAATAAAAAATGCTTGTAAGGAAGGTCCACGAAAACTCTGCAACAACAAATGGATGGGTAAATTAAAATGATTGATCCAACTTGCCTGGACATGTAAACTCATCAAGACGATTAAACCTAACAATGAGAGGAGGGTAATGGCTAAAAGGATTACGGTCAGGTAATGATTTTTTTCTTTTTCAGGGGTGATTAAATAAAAAAACTGGTATAAAAGGGGATGTTTTTTTAGAGCAATCCAAAAACCATGAAGATTCTTTTTTAAATAAACAGCAATTGCATTGAATAGGAATTGAAGAAACAATCCCAGCAGCCAAATGGCTACAAGCAAAACCAATGTGATTATGAATAAACGGGTAGCACTCTCAGCGGAGAGTTCAGCACTGGCAGCGCCAATCAAAACCCCAGGCATGACATACAATATCGACCAACCGATTGCTGAGAGGGCGTTGGCAATAAGAAATTGACCTTGTTTCATATGCATTATGCCTGCAATAATGGGTGTAAGGGCTCTTAAAGGACCAATAAACCGGCCCAGTAAAACGCTTTTCCCCCCATGCCTTGAAAAAAATTCTTTCCCATAATCCAACCAATTGGGATATTTACTAAAAGGCCAAATGTACGGAATTTTGTCTTTGTAAAAATAACCAATGGCATAACTGATGCTGTCGCCGCAAATAGCACCTAAAATAGCCGCAATCAAGGTCATATCGATTCGTATAACTCCTGAGCCTGCAAGTATGCCTATGGCTGTCATGGTGACTGAACCTGGAATAATAGCACCAAGAATGGCTAAGGATTCAGATAAAGAAATAAGAAAGGTAAAAAACCAAGCCCAATGCGGATTAATATGCAGCCAATTGATCAGCGGTTGGATGGTATTGGCGAATAAACTCATAGCTCCTCATCATTCAAATGATAAGAGTTCCGACTGGTGTTGTAAGTTAAATTCAATTATAAATTCCTCTATGAAATCCCTGCTTACACTTCCCACTACTATGTTGGGGTTAAAATGAGCAATTTGTGTCATTTCCATTTGAGAAAAGCCACAGGGATTGATTCCTAAAAAGGGAGTTAAATCCATATTCACATTCAAAGCCACCCCGTGATAAGTGCAACCTTTCTTCACTCGAAGACCGATGGAGGCAATTTTCTTTTGTTCAACGTATACACCAGGAGCACCGCATTGATTCTCACTTTTTATATTATAGTGAGCAAGCACACGTATTAAAACGGATTCCAATTTACACACCAATGTTCTAATGCCTAGGTTTTTTCTATGAATATCCATCAGAACATAGGCAACCAATTGACCAGGACCATGATAAGTGACTTGTCCTCCTCTATCCGATTGAATAACAGGAATTCCCATGGTGTTTAAAATGTGTTCAGCCCTCCCTGCTTGACCTTGAGTATAAACAGGAAAATGCTCCAAAAGCCACAACTCATCAAGGGTGTGCTCGTCTCTTTTGATTGTAAATGCTTGCATTTTGTTCCATACGTCTTCGTAGGATTGCAAGCCTAGCCAACGAATTATCATTATAAGACCATTTTTACACCAGGAATTTTAGTCACTTCATTATAAAATGAATCCAACATGTTTTGATTTTTTGCAAAAACTGTCACAGTAATTGCCAAATAACTGGAATTTTTACTTTCTTTACTCACCAAGTCCTGGTCGGTAAAGTCAGAAAAATGTTTCCCTGCTGTCGTTTTGATTTCCTGAACAAAGGCTTGAGAATTGATTCCAATTATTTTGATCGGAAAATAACAAGGAAAATTGATCAATGTGTTTTTAGTCGCATCATTCATTGGAATTAGGATCCAAACCAATCTCTATAGGTAAGACGAATTGAGTCTTTAGCTCGGGCAAAAAAACCTCCAGCCTCCACGGATTCCAGTGCGTAAAGCGGTCGGGTGGAAATGATGTTGTTATCAAATTGAACCACCAATTCACCTACTTTATCGCCTTTTTTGATGGGGGCTTGAAGGGTGGCTGGAATTTTAGTCGAGACACTGAGTCGTTGATATTGTCCCGTGGGGATGGTGATCGATTGATTTTCATTCAAACCCACGGCTAATTTATCCGCGACGCCTTTGTAAAGAGTCAGTTGAGAAATGGATTGGCCTGCTTTATACAGTTGGTGTGTTTCAAAAAAGCGAAACCCATAATTCAGCAATTTTTCGCTATCATCTGCACGTGAACTGTCGCTGGGTTCGTTTAGAACCACTGCCAATAATCGCATGTTGTTTCGCTTTGCCGAGGAAACCAGACAAAAGCCTGCTTCAGCTGTATGGCCTGTTTTAATTCCATCCACTTGGTTGTCACGCCATAATAATCGATTGCGATTGGGCTGACGTATCCCATTAAAGGTAAACCATTTTTGTTTGTACCATTCATAAAATTCGGGAAAATCATTGACTAAAGCCCTGCCTAAAATGGCAAGATCTTTGGCTGTAGTGTATAAATCAGCATTTGGTAACCCGGTGCTGTCAGTAAAATGGCTGTTGCTCATGCCTATTTTTTGAGACTGTTGATTCATAATATCAGTAAAAGCGTTTTCACTGCCACCCACGTGTTCAGCCATGGCAACGCAGGCATCATTTCCTGAATCCACGATGATGCCTTTTAATAAATCCTCCACTGAAACTTGATTGCCTTCTTTAATGAACATGCGAGAACCACCTATTTTCCAAGCTTCTCGACTCACTCTAACCATGTCTTTTAAATGTATTTGTTCATTTTTTAAAGCATTGGACACCACGTATAAGGTCATCATCTTCGTTAAACTGGCTGGAGGCATACGCTCGGTGCTGTTTTTCTCTGCTATCACCTTTCCACTGTCCACATCGATTAAAATAAAGGCTTTGGCGTTGGTGGTGGGAGCAGAGGGGGTGACCAAGGGTTTATTCGCAATGGCGTCAGAGGGCTTTTCGAGATCTTGAGTAGGTAATTGATCGGCAAAAGAATGAGATGCTTGAACAATTAACGTGATGAATAATAGGACCATCATTAAAAAAGGTGCTGATCTTTTCATAGTATTACCTGGTGTGGTTTAAAAAATAATTAATCTTATCACAGCAACCCGATTGCGACCAATTGGCAAAATGAAAATAGTTCATATTTTTTTGGTTGCAGCGCTGCTTTTTCTCATCCGAACTCAACTCTTGTTTTTTGAAATGGGGTTGCCATTTTTTTTAATTTAACCACAAGACTTCGAAAACCGGATGATTTTGGTTATAATTTGACGAAGATTCTACAAGAAAAAATAAAAATTATGCCTAAGTATTTCATTTTAATTGCAATATTTCTTGCAGGTTGTCAAACAACAGCAGAAGCGCCCAACACCCAAACTCCTCCAAAAACCACTTTGCATAGACTCAATCCCGCCCATAATTCCCTTTATGATCGTTACAAAAATAAAAATAATCGCTACCTGCAGCAACAAGACGGTGCGCCCACAATACAAACCAACGTCTCCTTTAAAGAGCCTGTCCCATCGAAGGAACCCCTGAGTCGTTATGGTAATCCTTCAGAGTACAAAGTGGGGGGGCATAAGTACGAAGTGATGAAGAGTTCAACTGGCTATAAAACCAAGGGAATTGCGTCCTGGTATGGCACAAAATTTCATAAACAAAGGACCTCCAGCGGTGAGCCTTACAACATGTATACGATGACCGCAGCTCATAAAACTTTGCCTTTGCCTACTTATGTAAAAGTAAAAAATTTAAACAATGGTCGTGAGGCCATAGTAAAGGTGAATGATAGGGGGCCTTTTCATCAAAATAGGGTAATCGATTTATCTTATGCAGCTGCATTGAAGCTGGGTGTTTTTCCAAGAGGTACCGCTCCAGTCGAAATTGAAACCTTAATGGGACCGATTGGAAAAGCGCATTATTATCTGCAAGCCGGCGCTTTTTCAACTGAATTGATGGCCTTGCAATTAAAAACAAAGTTGGCCCATCTGACTCCCTCCCCCGTTGTCATCGAGCATTACCACCAACATTATACGGTTCGAGTGGGACCCTTTGCCAATAAAAACATGGTGAATAGTTTGAAAACTAAACTAGCCCATAATGGGGTTCTTGGTTCTTTTTCAGTTTTAATTTAACCAGTTAGGGGAAATGCCAGGGTTGTCGCGTAAATATTGTTCAACGAGACGTAGTGGGTTGGGGCTTGGCCCAACCTACAAATCATCTGAAAATCAATAGGTTATATAATTGATTCCTTTTTGATGCGACAGCACTGGGATAGATGCGTGCTGCCCTAGCTAAATCGTGAATAAATAGATAAAATCAACACTTTTTTAATGTTTCTATCTTTGAGGCACACTCTAAATGCATGATGGTTCCGTATTTTATACAATCTTTTTAATTTTCGCTGGAGCTGCGTTTTTTTCAACGATCGTTCTTTATACGAAACAATCCTTATTGGTTGCTTACATTTTATTAGGAGCAGCACTTGGACCCTGGGGGCTGAATTTGGTACCCGACATCACGACTGTTAAACAGATTGGCGACGTGGGTATTTTATTTCTTTTGTTTCTTTTAGGATTGCATTTGCAACCCCAAAATCTCGTGCACATGCTAAAAAAGGTCACCTGGATTGCTTTAATCAGCTCCCTAGCTTTTGCAATCATGTCTTATGGGGTGGGGAGATGGTTTGGTTTAACGATCACAGAATCTTGGGTATTGGGTGCATCGATGATGTTCTCCAGTACCATCATTGGCTTAAAATTACTACCCACCACCATACTGCATCACAAACACACTGGCGAAGTTATGATCAGCGTGCTCTTAATGCAGGACGTCATTGCAATCATCATTCTGATTTTAATTAATGGCGCACAGCAAACGCAGGGCTGGTCTTATAATGATTTGTTGTTGGTTGGAATCGATCTACCGGCACTGTGTTTGTTTGCCTTCGCATTTGAGCGCTATGTTTTAATCAAATTGTTGGCTCGATTCGACCGAACTCAAGAGTATATTTTCTTGCTCTCCATCGGTTGGTGTTTGGGATTATCAGTCCTTGCTCAAAAAATAGGTCTTTCTGAAGACATAGGCGCTTTTTTAGCCGGTGTTGCTTTAGCAGCCAGCCCCATTTCTTTATTTATTGCTGAGAGTTTGAAACCTTTGCGTGATTTTTTTCTAGTGATGTTTTTCTTTTCAGTAGGTGCTACTTTTAATTTCGGTTTTGCGGCCCAAGTAATTATACCCGCACTGATATTGTCTTCTTTAATGTTGATAGTCAAACCTCTGTTGTTTTATGTCCTGTTAAGACGTACTGGGGAAAAAAAGCAAGTGGCCAAAGAAGTTGGTTTTCGTTTAGGCCAATGCAGTGAGTTTTCATTGCTTGTAGCCAGCATTGCCTTAAGTACCAAATTGATTTCAGATGCCGCTTCCAATTTGATTCAGGCTACGACTATTTTGACTTTTATTGTTTCATCCTATCTTGTGGTGTTAAAATATCAGACACCTATTGCTTTATCAGACAAAATGCGCAAGGATTAATATAATGAAATTATTCGTGATAATTTTATGCATGTTGAGTGAACGTTTTTTAATGCATTCCTTATCTTATAAACGGTTCATCTGGTTTGAGGATTATTGTAAGAAAATGAAACAACTCGTGGGGGCGGATACTTTTCAAAACCCATGGATGTTGTTAGCGGCTTTTATTTTACCCCTTGTTTTAATCCCTGCTCTCCTGTATTTCTTATTTCAAGGTGTTTTTTTTGGTTTTATCGGTCTTGTTTTAAATCTACTCATTTTCTTTTATTGTCTAGGACCTCACAACCCATTTTATCCAGTCACTGAAAATGAGGATCAGACTCAAAAAACCATTCTTGAACAGTATCTTGTGAAAGTAAATGGCCAGCTGTTTGCAGTCCTTTTTTGGTATATTCTCGGAGGTCCAATAGCCGCTTTATTGTATAGACTGGTTTCTTTATGTCGTCCCATTGAAGCCGTTCGCCTTCAAGCCACACAAATAACGGATGTCTTGGATTGGATCCCTGCTAGACTCAGTGTTTTATTGTTTTTATTGGTTGGTAATTTTCAACGCGGTTTTTCTTTGTTTATGCATTATCTCCCTGCCAAGCCGGCTTTAAATGATCGCATTTTAGGTGAATGTGGTCTATTGGCTGTTCAAACCAGTGAAGCGAATGAAGTGTCAATTGTCGACGCTGAAAAACTCGTTGAACATGCTGCTTTTGTTTTATTGGTTTTTATTGCATTATTTACTTTAATTGCTTGGTTGTAGTTGGGATCAATATGAATTTCTTGCGGAGTCGATCCATTCTTTCTTTCCTAAAGCCTAAGCCTTTACTAAACTTAAAAATGTTCTTTAGGACTGGAGTCTTAAGTTTGTGTATTTTAATCTCATTGAGTTGTACGAAACAACAAAATGATGAGGGATTTCTCCACCTATCTCAGTGCCAAACGCACTGCAGGAAACAGTTTGAATTATGCAATACCTTATGCGTAAATCATTGTGCCCACTGCAATCAAGTGGCCGATGAATCAGCCGAGGAGCGATATGGAAAATACGTGCAAGAACAAGAAATTCAAGGTGAAACCATTGCTCGTGAGGTGGACTCTTACAGAGACCCTCTAAAATGCCGCAAAGTCACTTGCAACTGCAGTGCAGATTTTACTATCTGTGAGCAAGGTTGCACCGGCATAATCCAAAAACAATTAAGGGCTAAGCCATATTGCCCTTAGAATTTTATACATTGAGGAAAATTTAATGGCGCATGAAAATAATTTTGACGTAGATCCCATTGAGACAAAAGAATGGTT
This sequence comes from uncultured Gammaproteobacteria bacterium, assembly GCA_963785145.1. Taxonomy (GTDB): domain Bacteria; phylum Pseudomonadota; class Gammaproteobacteria; order Legionellales; family Legionellaceae; genus Legionella. The sequence goes on from CAWAUF010000003.1 coordinate 51,874, forward strand.
GGATGCTTTAGAAGCTGTGATTACCAATGAGGGCCCAGAACGTGCTGCTTTCTTACTGCAACAATTGTTAAACAAAGCAAATGCTGAAAGCGTGAAGTTAAATGGCTCTATAACAACACCTTATAGAAATACCATTAAAACCTTTGAAGAAAAACAAATGCCTAGGGATGAAGGCATAGGTCAACGCATCAATGCATTGGTTCGTTGGAATGCTGTAGCTATGGTTTTAAAAGCGGGTAAATATGCCTCCGAATTAGGAGGTCATCTGGCTTCTTATGCTTCTGCCTCCATTTTGTATGAAGTAGGATTTGATCATTTCTTCAGAGGTCCGCAAAGTGAAAACGGTGGTGATCTGATTTATTTCCAAGGCCATTCTTCTCCTGGAATCTATGCTCGCGCTTTTCTAGAAGGTCGTTTAACCGAACAACAATTGCTTAATTTTAGACGCGAGGTGGAAGTGGATGGCCTGTCTTCTTACCCTCATCCTTGGCTCATGGGTGAGTTTTGGCAATTTCCAACCGTTTCCATGGGCTTAGGTCCACTGCAAGCCATTTACCAAGCGCGCTTTTTAAAATATTTGGAGAATAGAGGTTTAACCAAAGATGGACGTAAAGTTTGGGCCTTTCTCGGTGACGGTGAAATGGATGAACCTGAATCGCTGGGCGCTCTGACCATTGCTGCACGTGAAAAACTAGACAACCTCATTTTCGTGGTGAATTGCAATTTACAAAGATTGGATGGTCCGGTTCGCGGCAATGGCAAAATCATTCAAGAATTGGAAGGTATTTTTCGTGGGGCTGGTTGGAATGTCATCAAAGTGATTTGGGGTGGACGTTGGGATCCCTTATTTTCAAAGGATAAGGACGGTTTGTTGCAAAAGCGAATGGATGAATGTTTGGATGGCGAATACCAAACCTTATAAAGCAAATGATGGTGCTTACGTTAGAGAACATTTTTTCAATCAATACCCAGAATTGAAAGAAATGGTTGCAGACATGTCGGATGAAGAAATATGGCGCCTGAATCGAGGCGGACATGGATCCACAAAAAGTCTATGCAGCTTACGCTCAGGCGGTCAAACATAAAGGCAGTCCAACCATTATATTGGCAAAAACCGTCAAAGGATATGGCATGGGATCTGCCGGTGAAGGGCAAAACATCACTCATCAACAGAAAAAAATGACTCTGGAGCAATTACGTGCTTTTCGCGACCGATTCAACATTCCCATCACCGATGAATCCATTGAAGAAATTCCTTTTTATAAACCCAATGAAGACAGCCCTGAGATCAAATACATTAAAAAACAAAGACAAGCCCTTGGGGGGTATTTGCCTGCGCGTTCAAGTGTAATTGAACCTTTATCCATTCCTTCCTTGGAAGCATTCTCCTCCGTTACCAAGGGCATGGGCGATAGAGAAATATCGACCACCATGGCTTTTGTTCGTATTTTATCCATTTTATTGAAAAATAAAGACATCAGCTCCAGAATCGTTCCCATCATTCCGGATGAATGTCGAACGTTCGGAATGGAAGGTTTATTTCGTCAAATCGGTATTTATTCACCCGTGGGTCAATTGTATAAACCAGTCGATCATGAGCAGGTGATGTATTACAAAGAAGCAAAAGATGGACAAATTTTAGAAGAAGGCATCAATGAAGCCGGAGCATTTTGTTCTTGGATGGCGGCGGCAACCTCATACAGCACCAATCATTTGGCTATGATCCCCTTTTACATTTACTATTCCATGTTCGGTTTTCAACGAATTGGTGATTTAGCATGGGCTGCAGGAGACATGCAAGCAAGAGGTTTTTTACTCGGCGGTACAGCAGGAAGGACAACGCTTGCCGGGGAAGGACTTCAACATCAAGACGGTCACAGTCATCTCTTGTCCTCCACCATACCCAATTGTATTTCCTATGATCCGACCTTTGCTTATGAACTGGCGGTCATCATCCAAAATGGCTTGCATCGAATGTATGAAAATATGGAAAATGTTTTTTATTACATCACCGTCATGAATGAAAATTACAGTCAACCGGATATGCCAACGGGCGTGGAAGAAGGCATTTTGAAAGGAATGTATTTATTCAAAGAAAGCAAGAAAAAATCGAAAAACCACGTGCAACTCATGGGTTCTGGTACGATTTTACGCGAAGTGATCAAAGCCGCTCAATGGTTGGAAGACGATTATGGCATTTCAGCCGACATCTGGAGCGTAACCAGTTTCACTGAGCTGCGTCGAGACGGATTAGCCATAGAGCGACACAATGCGATGCATCCTCAAGCAAAAGAGCAAGAATCCTATGTCACCTCTAAGTTGAAAGATCAGAAGGGCCCTGTGATTGCTGCAACCGATTACATGAGAATTTATGCAGATCAAATCCGTTCTTTTGTTCCAGCTCGGTACATCACTTTAGGCACAGACGGCTATGGACGGAGTGATACCCGTGAACGCTTACGTCATTTTTTTGAAGTGGATGCAAAATACATCCTCATCGCGGCTTTAAATGCTTTGGTTGCAGAAGGCACTTTGGAGAAAACAAAGGTCGTTGAAGCAATGAAACGATACCACATTAATCCAGACAAACAGGATCCAGTTACTCATTAAGGCTAAAAACATGGCAAATGAAATCGAAGTAAAAGTTCCAGACATAGGTGGCGCAACCCAAGTGGATGTAATTGAAATCTTAGTTCAGGTTGGGGATGAGATTGCTAAGGATACTTCTTTAATTACGTTGGAGTCGGATAAGGCCAGTATGGAAATTCCTTCACCAATTGCAGGCAAGGTTTCCAAAATCAAGCTAAAGGTTGGGGATAAAGTATCTGAGGGCGATGTCATTTTGTTTGTGTCAGCCGAGCAATCCATTGAGCCTGATAAGAAATCTGAATCCAAACTCGATGCAGAAAAAGAATCCGATGCCTTAAAAACAAAAGAAGACGTGAAAGAGACCATCCCAGCTCCTGAGCAAGCTAAACCAAAAGGGCCAGAAGGTCCACCACCTACTTCGGAAGCACACGCGGATACTGAATTATTATTTGCAGGACCTGCTGTGAGAAGAATGGCCAGAGAACTGGGAGTTCATCTAAGCGCGGTGCTTGGGAGCGGTCGAAAAAATCGCATTACCAAAGAAGATCTTCAGGCTTACGTGAAAGCTAGACTGAGCCAATCGTCCACATCAACTGGCTTTCAATTGCCTGGCGTTCCCGCCCTGGATTTTTCGAAGTTTGGTGAAATTGAAACTAAGCCTCTGAACAAAATTAAAAAATTGACGGGTGCACAGGTACATCGCTCTTGGATAAGTATTCCACACGTCACTCAATTTGATGAAGCGGATATTACAGAACTCGAAGCCTTTAGAAAATCGGAATCCGAACGCATCAAAGATTCAACCTATAAACTCACCTTGCTTGCCTTTGTTTGCCAAGTGGTCTGTAAGGCACTTCATGCCTTTCCTCAATTCAATGCCTCCTTAGATGCCAGCGCTGAGAATCTCATCTATAAAAAATATTGCAACATTGGGATTGCTGTCGAAACTCCCAATGGATTGGTAGTGCCCGTCATTCAAAATGCGGACAAACTATCGGTTATAGATCTGGCGAAAGAAATGGCAAGACTGAGTCAGAAAGCTCGAGAAAAAGGCCTCATGCCCAATGACATGTCCGGGGGCTGCTTTACAATCTCAAGCTTAGGCGGGATAGGGGGAACGGCGTTTACTCCCATAGTCAATAGCCCAGAAGTGGCTATTTTAGGCTTGTCTCGTTCTTTGATTAAAGCAAAGTTCATTCAAAATGAATTCAAACCAAGACTGACGTTGCCGCTTTCACTGTCCTATGATCATCGAGTCATAGACGGCGCCGAAGCCGCCCGCTTTTCTCATTTTATTTGCGACTCCTTAAGCGACATTAGACGAGTGTTGTTGTGACTTTCTAACCCAAATTGATCAATTAGAACTATAAATTATAAAGAGGTATGACATGTCTAAAAAAATTAAAACGGACCTGGTGGTTCTTGGAAGCGGACCAGGCGGATACACCGCGGCTTTTAGAGCGGCGGATTTAGGAAAAAAAGTGGTCTTAGTGGAGCGTTTTGACACCTTAGGTGGCGTTTGTTTGAATGTCGGTTGTATCCCATCCAAAGCCTTGTTGCATATTGCCAAAGTGGTCGAAGAAGTGAGTGAAATGTCTGAGCAAGGCATCGATTATGGGAAAGCCATCATTGATAATAAAAAATTAGTCGCTTGGAAAAACTCCGTGATTTCTAAGTCTACCGCGGGCTTAAAGGCCTTGGCCAAAGTAAGAAAGGTGGACGTGATCACTGGAGTGGGTCAATTTGCTGGCACACACCAAATACAAGTTGAAACAAAAGAAGGCCTCTTAGACATTGACTTTGAATACGCAATCATTGCCGTTGGATCGGAATCAATTAAGTTACCCTTTATTCCAGAAGACAAGCGTATTTTTAGCTCAACCGGTGCATTGGAATTAGCCGACATCCAAGGCAATCTGCTGGTATTGGGTGGAGGAATCATTGGTTTAGAGATGGCTACCGTATATTCCGCATTAGGCGTAGACGTGACCGTAGTGGAATTCATGGATCAATTAATTCCTCCTGCAGACGTCGATTTAGTCAAAATTTTACAAAAACGCATGGAAAAACATGGAGTAAAATGTTTACTGAAAACAAAAGTGACTGCTGTTAAAGCCCAAAAAGAAGGCATTTTTGTGTCAATGGAAGGCGCTCATGCCACCGAAAAACCCCTTTGCTTCCAACAGGTGTTGGTTGCTGTGGGAAGAAAACCCAATGGTGGTACAATTCAAGCAGACAAGGCTGGAGTTCGTGTCGATGAACGCGGTTTCATCCCCGTGGATAATCAGCTTCGAACCAACGTTCCACATATTTTTGCCATAGGCGATGTGAATGGACAACCCATGCTGGCTCATAAAGCCATCCCGGAGGGGAAAGTAGCTGCCGAAGTCATTGCTGGGAAGAAACATTATTTCGAACCCAAATGCATAGCCAATGTGGCTTATACTGATCCGGAGTTGGCTTGGGTTGGATTAACCGAAAAAGAGGCAAAGGCGCAGGGAATTGAGTATGAAAAAGCCAGCTTTCCTTGGGTTGCCAGTGGTCGCGCTCAAAGCATGGGGCGTGGAGAAGGCATGACCAAATTATTATTTTGTCCTAAAACAAACCGACTTTTAGGTGCAGGTATTGTGGGTGTGAATGCAGGGGATCTGATTTCAGAAACCGCTTTGGCAATTGAAATGAGTTGTGATGTAGAGGACATCGCACTCACCATTCATCCTCACCCCACTTTGTCAGAGACAATTGCTCAAACGGCTGAAGCCTTTGAAGGAACCATCACCGATCTTTATTTGCCTAAAAAGAAAAAAGAAACGGAATAGGGCTAGTAGGCTGTATGAAGCGTAGGTAATCCGGGGGAAAAGAACGCTGAACTCCCCGGATTACGCGGTATTTCATTCAAGTTACGAGACGGACGATAGAGGTCCCATGAAGAAAAAAATGTATCAATGGGCAGTCATCGGTGCCGGTCCGGCTGGGATAGCTGCTATTGGAAAATTATTGGACAATAAAATATCACCTGAGACTATTTTATGGATTGATCCTGATTTTAAAGTAGGTGACTTAGGTAGGTTGTGGTCTCAAGTATCTAGTAACACCAAAGTCAGTTATTTCATTGACTTTTTAGAATCCGTCGAATCCTTTGAGTATAAACAAGCAAAGCGTTCATTTACATTAAATCATTTGGAGCCAGAAAATACCTGCATTTTGAAAGAGGTGGTTGAACCTTTGCAATGGGTAACCGAACGGCTGATGAAACAAGTGGTGACCAGCCATACAAAAGTCCACTCCCTGTGCCTGTCAAAACAAACTTGGTCAATTGATTCGGATGCGAACACCTTTCTTGCGAAAAATGTCATACTAGCAACCGGGGCGATACCAAAGACCTTAAATTATCCCGTAACAAATGTCCTTCCTTTCGAAACAGCCATTGATAAAGAAAAATTGTCTCAAGCAGTATGTGTTGATGAAACCATCGCAGTCTTTGGTTCATCGCATTCTGCGATCATCATCATTCGCCATTTAGTTGAGCTAGGTATTAAAAAAATATACAATTTTTACCGCTCACCCTGTCGTTATGCAATCGACATGGGCACCTGGATTTTATTTGATAATACGGGTCTTAAGGGACAAACGGCGACTTGGGCCAGAACCCATATAGACGGCACATTACCAGAGAATCTACTGCGATTCACAGTTAATGATCATCGCATCGCGCGTTACCTTCCTGACTGCGACCAAGTGATATACGCCGTAGGTTTTGAAAAACGCGACCACATCGTCATTGGTGATTCTGAAGAAAACGCTCACAATCCTCACGTGGGTATCATAGCTCCCGGTTTATTCGGTTTAGGCATTGCCTATCCTGAGTTAAAAGCGGATCCTTTCGGAAATATGGAATCGCAGGTGGGATTATGGAAGTTTATGGTGTATTTAAATAAGGTCATGCCCCTCTGGTTAAAATATACTACTGAATTCGGTTGATAATTTTGTCCTATTGTGTTATAAATACTGCGCTTTTTAAGTTGGTATGAGACAAATCCATGAGGATGGGCCAAATTCGGCATGCTTTCTTCATGCGATCTGAACTTTTACCTTATGTTTTAAATCCACACACGTTTCGTCACATACGATAGGGTCCCACTTGGGTTTCGTATGGGAAGCGTGGAGGCTTAACCCTGGAGTATAATACAATGAATATCAGTATGCGTGAATTCCTTGAAGCGGGCGCTCATTTTGGGCATAGAACCCGTTACTGGAACCCTAAAATGGCCGAATACATCTTTGGCGCTAGAAATAAAATCCACATCATCAATCTAGAAAAAACCATGCCCATGTTAAACGATGCCTTGAACTACATCGGTCGTTTGGCTTCAAATAAGGCAAAAATACTTTTTGTAGGCACTAAACGAGCAGCTCAAGACAGCATTCGCGAACAAGCGAAACGTTGCGGTATGCCGTATGTCGATCACCGTTGGTTAGGCGGTATGTTGACCAACTACAAAACCGTCCGTCAATCCATTTTCCGATTAAAAGAGCTAAAGGAAATGCAAGAAAAAGGATTGTTCAATGACATGATCAAAAAAGAAGCTTTGATGTTAACGCGCGAGCTTGAAAAATTAGATCGTGGTTTAGGTGGCATTGAGCACATGGGCGGCTTACCCGATGCTCTTTTTGTAGTTGACGTTGGTTTTGAACATATTGCGGTTGAAGAAGCACGTCGATTAAAAATTCCTGTCATTGGAATTGTCGATACCAACAACAGCCCAGATGATATTGATTATGTCATTCCTGCAAATGACGATTCCATGCGAGCTGTGGACATTTATGTTCGCTGCGTAGCAGATGCCATTTTAGAAGGAAAAAACATCAACACCGTGGGTGGTATGACTGCCACTGAAGCAGAAGCTCCTCCTAGTAAAAGCACAAAAAAACTAGAGCCCAAAAAGGCCCCTGCTGAAAAAGATGAGACCCCAAAAACCGCATCAGACAAATCAGAGACTAAAACAGCAGATGCTGAAAAAGCTGTAACGAAAAAAGCTACTGCTGAAAAAGCAGACTCTAAAAAAGCGGATGACAAAAAGTCTGAAACTAAAAAGGCAGCTTCCAAAAAAGACGCCGAATAGCGGATTGTTTCATCTTAATTAATTTTGTATAAAAGAGATCCGTTTCAATTGAGCGGATCTCTTATTTATGTGGAGATATGAATAATGTCTAAGATTAGTGCTGCATTAGTAATGCAATTACGTGAGCGTACCGGTTCTGGGATGATGGAATGTAAAAAATTTCTCATAGCAACAGAAGGAGATATTGAAGCGGCCATTACTGAAATGCGTAAAGCAGGTCAGGCAAAGGCGGATAAAAAGGCCGATAGAATTGCTGCTGAAGGCATGATAGTCATTGCGCGTTCAGCCGATTGTCAAAGTGCAGTTATGCTTGAAGTCAATAGTGAAACTGACTTTGCTGCACGTGATGAGAGTTTCACTGAGTTTGCTAATAAAGTAGCCGAAGTTGCTTTACATGGCGCAGCCAATGATCCTGAGGGATTAGCCAATGAAAACGTTCAGGCCGGCACCACAATAGAACAAGCAAGACAAGAATTAGTCGCTAAAATTGGTGAGAACATCAAAATTCGACGTTTAGCCAAAATGCAAGCGGAGGATGGCGTTGTAGGCTATTATCTACACGGTTCAAGAATCGGGGTGATGGTTTCATTGAAAAATGGGGATGAGTCTTTGGCCAAAGACATTGCCATGCACATCGCAGCAAACCGTCCATTGGTGGTCAATCGTGATCAGGTTTCTGCTGAGGCTATTGAAACCGAACGAGAGATATTCCAAGCTCAAGCCAAAGAAAGTGGCAAACCTCAAGACATCATTGACAAAATGATCGAAGGTCGTATTAATAAATTCATTGATGAGGTGAGTTTGTTGGGTCAGCCTTTTGTTAAAGATCCAAACATCAAAGTCGGTCAACTATTAAAAGAAAAACAGGCTGAAGTGATCTCTTTTGTATGTTTTGAAGTGGGTGAAGGGATTGAGAAAAAAGAAGACAACTTTGTTGAAGAAGTGATGGCCCAGGTCCGTTCATAATGAATGGCTTTGATTCTGAATTAAAATACAAACGCGTCCTGCTTAAATTAAGTGGCGAAGCCTTAATGGGGATTTCTCAATTTGGCATAGATCCAACTGTTTTGGATACCTTGGCCAAGCAGGTTGCTGAACTGATTGCCATTGGTGTAGAATTAGCCCTGGTGATTGGTGGCGGTAATTTATTTCGAGGAAAGGCTTTGTTTAAAGCCGGAGTAGGGCGAGTTACAGGTGATCACATGGGCATGTTGGCCACTGTAATGAATGCTTTGGCCATGCGTGATGCATTGGAGCGCATTGATTTACCTGCACGAATTATGTCAGCCATTCCTATGATAGGAGTGGTTGATTCTTATCATAGGCGAAAGGCCATTACTCATTTACGAAATGGGCAAGTGGTCATTTTTGCTGCAGGTACTGGCAACCCATTTTTTACCACCGATACGGCGGCTTGTTTAAGAGCCATTGAGGTTGGAGCCGATGTTGTTTTAAAGGCAACTAAAGTGGATGGAATTTACTCAGAAGATCCAATGAAAAACCCAAAAGCCATTCGTTACGATTATTTAACCTATAAAGAGGTACTGACCAAAGGATTGGAAGTTATGGATTCAACTGCAATTTGTTTGTGTCAAGATCAAAACATGCCTTTGCAGGTTTTTGACATGTCGGATTCTCAAGCTTTAAAACGTATTGTGTTAGGAGAGCGAGTAGGAACTATAGTTGGAGCAAATCGTGATAAATGATATCAAACAAGATTCAGAAAAAAGAATGAACAAAAGCATAGAGAGCTTAAGAGTGGATCTTACTAAAATCCGCACAGGTAGAGCCAATGCCAGTTTACTGGATCATGTGCAAGTGGATTATTATGGCAATCTCACCCCTTTGTCTCAAGTTGCAAACATCTCCGCAAGTGATTCACGCACCATCACGGTGACCCCTTGGGAGAAACATATGGTGGCAGCAATTGAAAAAGCCATTTTGACTTCTGATCTAGGTTTAAACCCCTCTACAGCTGGAGCAACCATTCGCGTTCCTATGCCTGCTTTAACAGAAGAACGTCGAAAAGAACTCATTAAAGTAGTTCGCAATGAATGCGAGCAGGGTAGAGTATCCATCCGCAACATTCGACGGGATGCGAATAATCAATTAAAAGATTTGGTGAAAGAAAAGTCTATTTCGGAAGACGATGAACGACGTGCGACGGACATCATTCAAAAACTGACTGACAAATTCATAGCCGAAGTGGATGTTTTACTCCTAGAAAAAGAAAAAGATCTAATGCAAATTTAAAATGCAATTTGCTCTTAGCAAAACTCACTAATAAAAAGAGATCTCCAAAAATATCAGGCCGTCCCCTTTTTTAGAATTTCTTTCTCCATGGTTAGCCGTCTTACTTCTTCCCGTAAGCGTCTTATTTCTAATTGCTCTTCAGTTAGCTTACCATTACCACGAAAGGCCTGCTCTTCTTCCTTAGTTTGCTCTTTAATCCAACGGCTTATCAATCTGTGGTCTATCCCTAAACTTTTTGCTGCTTCTGTCTGGCTATAACCTTGTTCGGTAACAAGACTAATTGCATCTATTTTAAATCTTTTGAATATTTCTTTATTTTCATCTCTTGCTCCATTTAAGATTATTATCTCTTATTTGGAGTGTCCAAATCTATTAAACCATATCATTTCATGATGGGCGGGCTGTTCTTCCAGATGGACCTAAGGCAAGTCAAATACCTCAATAACATCGTAGAGCAGGATCATCGGTTCATCAAAAAAATCACAAAACCCATGAAGGGATTTAAAGCCTTTCACTCAGCTGAAGCTACGCTGGCTGGCATTGAGCTCCACCATATGCTCAGAAAAGGACAGCATCTGAAGGCAGAAAATCACTCCATCTTTGAACAGTTCTATGGACTTGCGGCCTAAACACGCCCAGAATTTCACATTCTGCTTTTGAAAAAATTTAGCCCAACAATTTCTTTCTGGCCATCTTAAATCACGAACTGCTTCATAACAACGAGCATCATCAATCAAATTTTGAATATTAACGTCCATAACAAAATGCTTATCCTTAAATCTAATGTAAGGACGAATTCTCAATTAAATCAATGTGTTTTGCAAGACCCCGGAATCCATAATGAGTCAAATTATTTTGTTTTTTTGTAATGATATTATTTGCTTATCTTAAAAAAAAACGTACACTATGCGCGAATTTAACAATAACCAGGAGATATTTAATGCCAACAAAAGGTATAGAAACTGAGACTAATCCAGTAGATGTTGCTCAGCAGGAACCTTCCAAGCATAAAGCTGCGCCAGAAGAAAAAGCTTCTAAAAAGGCACGCTTTGAAACACAAACTGTTCTGTTTGATCTTACAGAAGAACAACATGCAGCTGTGCTTGCGGAAATGTCCCAAAAACTCAATCGCAAGAGAGCCAGAGCTGAGCTCAAGGACGAAGAAGTCGAAGCTTTCAAAAAGAAAACTGTTCCTGTTCGTCGTGCATACAATCTGATGAGCAGAAATTCAGATACTCATATGCTAGCTATCAATTTAGAAAAGCCTCAAATAAGACAACTTTCTTCCAAATTTAATGGTAAAAGAATCACTGAACATTGGGGACATAAGACTCCTTCCGGTTTAGAATTCGATACCGTGGAATACCATGCCGATGGCGGTGACAAATCCGATAAGAGATTGAAAGAACACGCTCTTTTAGCTGAGAATCACATGGAATGGCTTGCTGAACAAAAAGCCAAACTCCCTGGTAATGCATCACGCGATAAACTCATCGCTTTCGATTGTAACATTTCTGTTGCAACCTTTAATGTGAAAAAGCAACAAGAAGATTTGAAAAATGGGATTAAACATCCACGTGAACATTACTTAACCTGGAATAAAGATTACATCAAATTCCTTGAAACCGCTTTTCCTGGTGGCATATATCGCATTGCAATGCCCAGCGAGGTCATGTTCAAACCCCGTGGTGTAGCAGATGCTCAAGGCGATTTCGTTGCAAATTTTGGTAACAATCAAGCAGACAAAGAAGGTGTTCCAGTCTATGCAGCAAAACCTGGAATAATCCACGTCAAAACAGACGCCGATGGTAACCCAATCAGTGAATACAATCCTCAGGATTTGCTAAAACAACCAATTCAATTCAAGATTGTAGATTTTAAAGACAGTAAAACCTTGGAAGATCACCCTTCAGTTCGATACATTTTTAATGAAGAAGTGGCTGTGACCTGCGGCGGAAACATGGCAGTGACAGGTTTCAAGGCTTGGAATGATCCACGCAAGAGCTTTAAATCCTCTGCTTTGAATGACAAAGGTGGTATGAAACTGGAAACCGTTCATAAAAACCAATTTTGTATGACTGAGTTGGGCAAATGTTTAAATGGTTGGCTTGGGCTAGGCATTACAGAAGCCGATCTACAAATTACAAAGCCAGAACGCACACCAGATGACAGAGATGATAGACCCCAAATCAAGGCAACCAGTGATTTCACCAAGCTATTTAGGGATCGTTTTAAAGAAAAGGTTCAAAAAGAGCTGGCAATTAAAGCTGCGGGAGAAGTGTTGGGTTTAAAGGAAACAGTAGCCTACCAATTAAAAGCTGCCATGACCGAATGGATGTTTTCGCAAGAATATATAAAAAGTGCAGACGACCTAAAATCAGAAAAACAATCTAACTTAGTTAAAAACTATGGAAAAGATACTCCAAGTGATGCATGGCTGGTTGATCTGGAAGCAGTCGATAAGTTTATTGCTGAATCCAATAAAAAAGGTGAGTTTGAGGATTTCAATTTCAAGGAATTCATAAGACTGTTTAACGTAGAATGGAGTGGTGGATTTTGGCTTGAAAATTCAGACGTTGTGGATAACAAAGGTGTGGATAAACGCCAAAGTAAAGCTGCTGTAGAACGATTGGCTGATTCTCTAGCTGGTGAACACAGTACGCTTGTATTTGGTGGGGACGGTAAAGATCAAAATACGAGTAAGGTCCAGGCTGCACTGGAAATCCGTACTGAATCCTACTTAGCACCTAAGGTAGCTTGTCGCACACTGCCACAAAATGAAGCTTTTCAACAGTTCAAATCTCCTGTTGATTGGGTCAAAAATCAACTTGCAAATGACAAAACTGCTGATGAAGAATTTCTATGGCGCTTTGAAAATGAAATTTACTATGCCAATAAAGTAGGTGATGGTGAAGTCATTCATATTACTAAGGGAAATTGTGATCCAGAGCTTTATAAAAAATTGATCTCCGCTTTTGACGATGCAGAGAAAAAAGAAGCAGGAAAAGTCTTTACTTTGGATGCAGCTAAAAATAGCAAAATTTACGAGATGCTAAACGAAACATTTGGTATTTTGTTAAATACATCCAAGGGTGAAGATTATCACAGTGGCGTGGAAGAAAATGCAGGCATTCCTAAAGGTACTGCCAAGAGAGTGCAAATGCTTGGTATCTTCCGTGCTCCATTACCGCAAACAGAAGTGAGTGTAGAGGATGCAACCTCGACTCTTACAGTAGTGAGTTAACTTTTTGTTACCTGAGCGCGCTGTGAGTCGTTTCTCAAAATATTCATGATAGTCAGGGTTAAAGGGCGTAGCTATAGCCCTAATTTTAACATGTCGTTTGATAGGAGTTTTGCTTGCCATTACGATATCCAGGTGAGTATAGACTCCTTCGTTATTCTTGCTTTTCGTTGAGAATATCCAGTTTTGAAGGGCATCCTGTCGGAAATATTTGGCTTTTATCCACTTCTAAGAATTTTTCCACTACAGGTTTAATCTTGTTCTCCAGAACTTCTTGTGAGACACCCGTTATGATAAAATCATCTGCATAGGTGCAGACATTGACCTTGTCTTTTAGGCTAGAGTTTGCCTTGACAGCGTTCTCTAAACCGCTCATGGTGACCGTCAGAAGTAGGGGTGAACACAACCCTCCCTGCGGAGTACCCATATCGGTTGGGTATAATTTACCCTCATCGATATAGCCGGCTTGCAGCCACTTCCTTAACATTTCAGTGTCCATGGGTGTGTTGTCTAACAACCATTGGTGCGAAATTGTATCGAAGCAAGCACGTATGTCGCCTTCTAAGTAGTGGCTCGTTTTCTAAATACGCAACCACATAAATCTGTAAGTTTTCTGAACTGCCATCCAACACCAGAACTGTCATTCCCGCGTAGGCGGGAAACCATCCATCAACATAATCCAATGCTAAGATTAATCCAATGAGGGTTGTTTTGCTCAATGAGATTAATCTTCCATTGCCTATTCCATTTCTTTATTCTTTTTTCTCGTAATATCGCCTCTCTTATATCTAAGTGAACTTCATAATACACGAGTTGGTGTAAAACCATCTACTAAGCCTTCTTTATGTTGAAAAACACGCTGTATCAGGTTACTTGTTACACCAACATATAAAGTGCCATAGGGTTTACTTGCAAGCAAATAAACGAAATATTGCTTTTCCATCGTTTAGGTTCCTTAAATTTGGACTTGTTTTATAGGCGATTAAGCTTTCAGGACTTTTCCTTTATATGTCCACTTAAATGCCTTTGCCATTGTTTGATTAAAATATGAGATAAATGACAAAATTTTAATTTTAAGCTCATCCGTTGATTTTACTGATAAGCGTTTTAAGAGCCTATTTACTAAAATGCCAAACCAAATTTCAACTTGATTAAGCCATGAGGCATGTTTAGGAGTATAAACAAACTGAATGTTATGGGATGTATCCGATGCTTGTATGCCCATTTTTTCATCACAGCTTATGAGGTGAATTCCGTTGGCGTGTAGCATGGGGGCATCATGGTACAATTGACAAAGACCTGCCACTTGCTCATTAAAAAGTACTTTATCCTCGATTGGTGTATGTAACCAACCTTTCACTTTATGAGGTTTTATACTCCCTTGATTTTAAAAAAACAGACAAGCGACTGCGTGATATTGTCTTTACGATTCCGCGGTTTATTATTTCGTTCATGAGGGAATTTAAACTCCAATGACTAATTGGTAGTTCACTGTCCTCAGGCCTTTCACAGGCCAAACTCATTATCTGACATACTTGTTCCGCTGTAAATGTACATGGGGCGCCAGAGCGTTGCTCATCACTTAATATTTCCAAAATTTTTCGAACATAGTTGATTCCTTTTTCCTTTTCATCAACCAACAAAAGTTTTTCTTCATTTTTTAGCCATCGTTTACGCCACTTTTTTACAGTGCTTATTGAAATGCCTAATTTCATACTTATTTGTACATTTGGTTTTAACTCGGAGCACAGTAAGATAATTTGAGCACGCTCAATATGATCCAATCGATGTGTGCGGCTTGTTACAATTTGACTTAAAACATCAAATTGTTTTTCCGTTAGTGTTATTTTTTTTGCAATCCCTATCAACTCAATAACCTTTCACCATGAAAAATAGTCGATTTTACCGTAATTTTATCTTTATGATCATAGGTTGTAGTCAATAATTCAAAATCTCTCATTAAATAGAGATCGTGGTACATGAGGGATGGTTTCCCGCCTACGCGGGAATGACAGGTCTGGTGTTGGATGGCAGTTCAGAAAACTTACAGATTTATGTGGTTGCGTATTTAGAAAACGAGCCAGTAGTGCTTTCGTCTTGCCATGCCTTCCCTCTCGATTTTTGTAACGCGGCTTTAAATGGCCACTTGTCTACCCTCAAGTGGCTTGCAGAAAAAGCACCGGATGAATTGACTGCAATGATTACAGCAGATGATTACTCTGCTTTTCGTACCGCTGTTGCATTTGACCATCTGGCTACCCTCAACTGGCTCTTACAAAACCGTCAATGCCTAGCCTATGCAGAAGCGCATACTTATAAGTACGATAGAATCGTCAATCCTTTCATCCAAGAGCTGCTGCAGAATTTGCATCAAGAGCGTGATGTTTTGTTGATGAATCACCCCAATGCCGTATTTGATATTGAGGATGCAGAACGCGCCAAATATTATTTTTATATTCTAAGAAACTTAATTCGTCGAAATGATCGAGCTTTGGATGATTCGATTCGATTTTTGCTGGATATTCCATCGCTTAAGGCCTTAGTTCATCAAGAAATCACGCCCGGGGAATCCAATGAATTACTAAGACTGGCTATGGCTTGCAACAATCCAATAGCTGCCAATCTATTGCTTAATATTCCTGCGGTAAGAGAACTTGCCCAGCGTAACCATTTTTATCATGAGGAAGCGCGTGCTGGCGTGGACTTAAGACAGCTTGCACGCGATCGGGAATCTTCCATGGTTGCTTTGTCTACTGGTGAGGCAAAAAGGCTGGAAAGAGCTCTTCAATACTATCAACCAAGAATAACAGCCGCGGGGATGATTCATGTAATGAGCGCTCTTCAGGACACCTTGGTTTCCCGTTATAAAGCCAATCCTGCACGCATCAGAGTAGCTGGCAATTTAATTGAGCTTCCCCTGGACTATGCATCCTTTGCAGCCTTAAATCTTCAAGGAGAAGATTTAGAACAAGCGCATCAAGCCTATTATCGCCATCCAGAGCATAGTGCCTGGCGTTATCTATCAAAACCCAACCCTTGGATGCACGCTCATGCCTCTTATGTGTACATCAGCGAGGATAGACGCGAGCGTTGGTCGACTTTTGAAGAATACCAATCCTTAATTGCCATGTTTTACCTAGCAGCCATTGATGAGACCACCTCTCCCATAGAAGGCCATACTATTGAAACAAGACTTAATCACTTCATCCAAGAAATCGCCCTGATTGGTCGTGCTCATAATTGGGATAAGTTGCGTTTGCGAAATGGAAAGCAAGAGGAATATGACGACCTAGAAGGGGATAGACCAAGCTGTTTTTCCGGCGTTAAAAGACGGCTTTTCCAGTCCGTCATTGGACATCCCTTGTTAACCATCCTGACTGAAGACAATATTAAGGCAGAACTTAGAGATTTCGCCCTTAGTCATTTTAAATCACTCATCAACCGCAGCAATCAACAAACCTTTAAAGAGGCCTTTGATGAGCTGATAGACCTGAGTGGGGAAGGAGAAGCCTTACATTGCTTAGACATCCCTATAGATAAACAAGCCTGCTTTCATCAATATTTATCGGAGAAATATGGGACTGAATATACCAGTGATGGTCATTTACTCAATCTAGTCCAAGACTGCTTCGCCCTAGAGCCTAAAAGCAACTCAGCTGCCAATCGCTGTCACGCCATGAAGCTTGAAGGCTTGACTAAGCTAGCTGAGTATGTCAATCGCTTGTGTGAAGAGAAACCCACAACAGTCAGTGAGCTGAGCGTATTTCAGCCTTCTACTAGCAAACCTACTTCTGTAACGCTTGAGGAAAAACTAAGCTGTAGTTAAATTAAAGGATTGGGGGTATGAAAGCCAGAGAGGCAAGCATAAGCAGTTTGTGTTTACCTTCAAAGGCAAACCAGTAATCTGCTTGGGCATCGTTCAGGTAGGCTCACCACGCATTACTCATCAGTGGAATTGCAAAATCTGCAGAAAGATCCCGGGTTTGTCTGACCCCATATTGACTACATTAATGTACACGATCGCTCTTCCCTTCTTTTTTCTAGGAAATTAATAAAGTAGTGATTCCTCAGGCCAATTCCATAATTATATAAAAAATTAAAAAGGGATTTACCTGAAATAGTCAGATGATTGTCTTGAATTTTTGACATCACTTTACGAGAATAACATGCCCTGTCTAATTTACTCTTGAAACTCTCTGCTTCCGCCTTTGAGCTAAGCTCTATCTCAAGTTGTTCAGGATCTTCGTTGAACCTAAATGTTTGAATTTCTGGAAATTCAGATTTTAGTTTAAGCCGTAATACGTTTAGCCAATAGATTTTTGGAGATCCCATGGGCTCCATTTTGTTTTCTGGGATAAAAAAAGCTTGTGATGGATAATATTTATCCCGGGCGCAAGAGGTTGTGGATGCTTCATAAACATCATGTATACTGCGAAGAGCCTGAGATTGAGGAAGCTGAGCTAAATTATTAGGAGTAAAGAGATTGCCCATAATCAACCAAAGACGTTCATAAAATTTGATGTCGTGATTAAGACTAACACAAGTCAGGTAGTTTAAAATGATTTCTCTTAGGTCCTGCGATAACGGAACTATACCTAATTGTTCCTCTAACTTTTTAAGAGATGGTATTTGGTTAAATGAGGTTGCAAATTGTAATAGGGTTGAAATATCTTGTTGTGTTTTAGGGGATACACTGCTGCACAAATGTAAGGTCATATCCAAAGGACGAGCTTTTTTCAAATAATTGAGCAAGGCAATTGCAGTATTCTCTTGGATATGATTATAGCTTTCAAGCATTCTTTGGAGTGGATCCGTATCCCATGTTGTGCTGTAATTTCTTAAATCCAATGTAAAGCCTCTTGGGAATTTCTCAAAATCAATGCCTTCTTCTGACCATCCAAATTGAGTAATTGAGCAATTAGGGAGGACTAGGGTCAGTTTCTCAGGAGCATTCCCACTCTCAAGTGCGCGCATAAATGTCAGCAGACCTTCATTTCCAATATCTTGACCAAATAGATCAAGGGATAATCCCTCCATGCATCCCCTTGATTGCAGAGCATCGGCTAAAAAAACAACGCCTGAGAAATTTAATACATCAAGACTCTTCAGAGAAAAAGTAAGATTTTTAGGACTTTTACCCGATTTGAGATAATCAGCAAAAAGCTTAATTGTGGTTAAATCAAATTGGTAGAATACAATCTGTAAACCTGCATTTACTCCAGTTTTCATAAGTGCTGCAAAGAGGCCTTCCATTAAGTTAATTTCTTTGTTCACACATTCTATGTGCTTAATGGGTTTCTTTTCGAAAATGACATCGAGATCTTCAAGTGATTCATACCGCAAGTATCCGTAGGTTTCATTGTAAGGCATAGGTTTTCCTCTTAGTAAAATGGATTAGATGTATAAAATAAGCACAGGGATTGTTCATTCCCCACCCTAAAGCATCCATCGATCACAATCGTAATGGGACTGCTTCAATCGCACAAAAATAAATCTTAAAAGATTATATTTTATCAATGTGAATAAATTATAGTTTTATATCGTAACATAAAATAAGCGATATTGATAATATTAATACCCGACTTTATGAAAAAAGGCTCATTGCAAACAACGTCTGCTTTCGGTAATGCAAGAAAGACGATTACGGTTATCGCGTAAAAAACACGAATAGGCAGTATTGATAAATCATTCCATTTTTTAGGTATCGACTATCCAGGGACACAACCTCTGGATGTAACTAACGTGACCCAGGCACAATTGATGGAAGCAAGGCTAAATTACCTGCCTTAATTTGCTGTGATTGTTTCCGCTCGGTTTTCTTAGGAGGGGGCATTCGCTTGATTTTGTTCCTGCACACCTTGCCGTTCTTCCTGCAATCTTAAAACCGCTTCAATGAGGTGCGTGACTTTCCCGGCGGTGAAGGTTTCCTTGGCTTTTTCCAATAGGTTTTTGAGTGTTGCAATGTCTACGAATTGACCCTCTTTTTTCAATTGATTTAAAAAGGCAATTTGTTTGGAATAGTCTTTGCCGGTGAGTTGATGGACGGCGGCAATACCCAACAATGTCAGCGTGGAGGCTGAGCTTTGCTGATTCATTTTTCGATTCAAATGGATGAATTCACATTGGAGCAAGGTCTCAATCAGAAATTGGCTGCGTTCTAGATCTTTGAAATGAATGTATCTTAGATGATCCATCATGATGTTGGCGTGATTTTTTTCCAAGATTTTAAGCCGAGCTTTGGAGTCTTGTGGCTCCAGTAGGCAGTATTTAAATAAAACCTGCGCTAATTCAATCGCCTTTAATGCTTCGCCATCCATGCTTTGGGTGTCTATGTGCATCAACAATTTGGCTAAACGATCTTCCAGCATGACGGGTCGGCTTGTAGGGATTTGAACCGCGCCAAAACGGTTGTAAATGCCAATGTATTCAATCGCCTTGATTGCATTGTGTTTGTCGCGGACTAATACCAATTGATACTGTGAACCATAATCCAAATGATCCAGATGTTCTGGTATGGTGCCCGCTATGTCGCTGTTGATTTTTTTGATATACCGAAGTAGTGCTTTGTTCAAGCCACCATGAGCGGTCAGAATTCTTAAAGAAGCGCCTGCTGCATCCGCCTTATGTAAACAAGGCAGGGTGGTGTAGGCATAGGCCTTCCTCACT
This sequence comes from uncultured Gammaproteobacteria bacterium, assembly GCA_963785145.1. Taxonomy (GTDB): domain Bacteria; phylum Pseudomonadota; class Gammaproteobacteria; order Legionellales; family Legionellaceae; genus Legionella. The sequence continues at coordinate 71,746 of CAWAUF010000003.1, forward strand.
CGATCATTGAATTTCCAAGGGTATTCGTAATTTATTAAATGATCATCTGCAAAGCTCAGTCTAGAACGGGCTTCGTTTTCAAAGGGTAGGGCTTCTTTGCATTCCAAGCCTTGGGCAAATAAAGACGCTACTTCGGATGGCTTTTTGGAAGCACGGGCGCTAAAACCAATCAAAGGAATGGCATGCTGCTTTTCAGCAAACACCGAAGAGATGAACACGGTATCCACGGCCTTCAATTCGAAGGTAGCATGTAGGGCGGTTTCATAAGACCGCTGCACTGGAGATACCATCAAATCCACATGGCCAATCGCTCCCATTGTTTTCATGTACAAGAGTTGCATGGTTTGTACTTTTTGTGCCGATTCCAAATCAAAAAGGGTCTGCCTGGTGAGTGGAAAATGCAAAGCATCCAATCCCGTATCCGGATTAAAACCCACGCCTTTGTGAGTATTAGAAGAAACTTCGTGTCGTTTTAATATGAGCGGTTCCAGGGTATCTTCAGGATATTTTGCTTGTATTCGTTGCAAATAATCCACTTGTTGCAATGCATTTCTGTAGGCTATCTCATGGGCTACGGCTGCGCGTTGCGCTGCTATGTAAGCCGTAATTTTGGGATCAATGTCTGGGCGTAACTTTGCCCCTTCCTGATTTTTTTCTAAGAGGGTTTTGATTTCTTGCCGAGGATTGTTGCCTAGGATTTTAGATCGCATGGAAGGGACTAATAACGTGGTTAATTCAGAAAGATCGTCCAGCATTTTTCTAAGGTTTTGGCTGTTTTCTTGGTCGAGATTGAGTAAGTCTATTTTTGTTAAGAGTCGATGAATGCTGTATATTTTATTGGCTTGTTCATGGCTTGGACGCGATTGTAAATTTTTTTCAAGAATGGCTTGCAATTGCAAACGAGCGGTATGCACTTTGGTTCGGTAAGAGTTTCTGTTCTCTAAGCAAAGGGACTTGACCTCTTGCACATTGAGACCAGGGTTAGGGGATGAAAGTTTGGGTGGCATGATGACAGAATCCAAGGGAAATAGATTATTCATTATATCCTGTGAATATTAAGAATTTATTAAGACGTAAAAGTGCATCAAATGATCGGCTAAATGGAATGACTGCGATTTTGCAATTGCAGTGTCAATTCAATGAGGGGTTTGTTTTTTTCGCCAAAGGAATGCAAAGCGCCGATCGCAAGTTGATAATGGGTGTTGATTTTTTCTTCCAATTGCTTTTTAGGGTATAAATCAGCAAAGGTGGTTTTTTGATTGGCCAGGTCGGAAGAACGATTTTTACCCAATTGGCTGGTGGGGGCGTAATGATCCAAGTAATCGTCTTGAATTTGAAAAGCGAAACCAATGTGGTAGGCATAAGTTCTCAGAGCGCGGCTGGCTTCTTCCTCCATGAGAACCTGGGTAGCCAATACCATCTCCACACATGCGCTGATGAGTTTTCCAGTTTTGAGTTGATGAATTTTACACAAAACCGTTTCCTTTGCTTCTGCCTGGTTTAATTCGGTTAAATCCAAAGATTGCCCACTCACCATGCCGCTTAGACCACTGGCTTTGAGCAGTTCAAGACTGACTGCAATCACTTGAGAGGCAGCCAGTAAAGGAGGGAGTTGTTCTAATACTATTTGCAGCGCCATGGCTTGCAGACCATCTCCCACTAAAATGGCAGTCGCCTCGTCAAAGGCTTTGTGACAACTGGCTTTGCCTCGGCGTAAATCATCATCGTCCATGGCCGGCAGATCATCATGAATTAAGGAGTAACTGTGAGTTAACTCAATGGCGGCTGCAATGGCATCAACTGCCTTCAAATTCACATCCAACAACTCACCAAACAAATACACCAAAATAGGTCTGATGCGTTTACCGCCAGGGAATAAACAATAATGCAAGGCATTATGGATGACTTGTGCCGGAATGTCGAATTGTTCCAATACTTGTTGAAGGTACCTGTCGTGACGTTGTTTGTATTGATCAATCACTGGAAGGGTTATCCTTTGAGGCGCTTAGTATTTCGATTTTTTGCTCAGCCTGATTTAAAATGTTTTGACACAGTCTGGCTAAGCCTATGCCTTTTTCAAATTGTTGCAGGGATTCGTCTAAAGTCAACTCGCCTTTTTCCAATTGACGCACGATGTTCTCAAGATCAGTCATCGCTTCTTCAAAATGAATGCCTTCGCTCATGGGTTTTTTAGATCTTGTAAAAATGCTTTCATTATACTGAGTTGAATTTAAGATTCAATGTTATACTGGATTCATAAGAATATGAATTCAAGAATCTCCCCTTCAAATGAAAACAAAAACCCAATACGTCTGCAATCAATGTGCGGCAACTTACAAGCAGTGGGCTGGACAATGCACTCAATGTGGTGTTTGGAATTCAATTTCTGAAGAAAGTTTACTACCCAATACTCACAGCAACCGAAGCGGCCAATGGGCCAATCAACGTTCTCTCATCACGGCTTTAACCGACGTGGTCATGGACAAAGAAGTTCGCATGGACTGTGGTTTGTCGGAATTAAATCGCGTCTTAGGTGGAGGACTGGTGGATGGATCCGTGGTTTTAATCGGTGGGGATCCGGGGATTGGTAAGTCCACTTTGTTGTTACAGACTTTGGCGAATTTGTCTTTGCAAGAAAAGGTTTTATACGTCACCGGCGAAGAATCTCTGCAACAAGTGGCTTTACGTGGCAAGCGACTGGGCTTGCCTTTGACCGGGCTGAGATTATTGGCCGAAACCCAGGTCGAAACCATCATCCATCATGCCCAAAAAGAACAGCCTAAAATCATCGTGGTGGATTCCGTTCAAACTTTATTCACTGAAACCATCTCATCTGCCCCAGGGGGGGTGAGTCAAGTGCGTGAGGGGACGGCCCAATTGGTACGCTATGCTAAAATGACTCAAACGGCTGTGTTTTTAGTTGGCCATGTCACCAAAGAAGGCGCTCTGGCCGGACCAAGAGTCTTAGAACACATGGTGGATTGCGTGCTTTATTTTGAAGGGGAAAACGACAGTCGATTTCGAGTCATTCGCGCCATTAAAAATCGTTTTGGTGCGGTCAACGAGTTGGGTGTGTTTGCCATGACCGATCGGGGCTTAAAAGAAGTGGCGAATCCTTCGGCGATTTTTTTATCGCGTCAACCCGACCCCACTCCTGGCAGTGCGGTGATGGTCACCTGGGAAGGTTCAAGGCCAATGTTGGTTGAAGTACAGGCCTTGGTAGACGAAGCCCATGGCCAACAAGCCAAGCGCGTGACTGCCGGTTTAGAGCACAATCGCTTGGCTATTTTACTGGCCGTTTTGCATAGGCACGGAGGGATTCCTACTTATGATCAGGATGTGTTCGTCAACGTCGTGGGAGGAGTGAAGGTCACCGAAACCGGCTCCGATCTGGCCTTACTCGCCGCGGTGGTCTCCAGTTTACGCAACCGTGTGTTTGATAGCGAAACCATTGTTTTTGGAGAAGTGGGCCTGGCCGGGGAAATCAGGCCGGTCCAATCTGGACAAGAGCGAATCAAAGAAGCCATAAAACATGGCTTTAAACGAGCCATTGTGCCTTATGCGAATGCGCCTAAACAATCGCTCAAGGATATAATCATCGAACCCATTAAATATTTAAGAGAACTTTTGGATAAAATGTAAGGGATTTCACAATAACGATAAGGAAGAACAAAATGAAAAAAACACTCTGTTTGATTTTATCCGGTTTTTTATGTACGTCACTGCATGCAGGATGGAACCTGAGTCCGGATAACCCTAGGCAAAATAAAACAGACAATTCCGCCTCACCCTCACCAGACAATCAAGCAACAAAGACCGATGCTACCACAGAGGACAATACGGTTTACAGGTTCAGTGGTGGTTCCACGACACCTCCTAGTAAATAAACCTTAAAAGATGCCACTGGGAGTCCTAAACAACTCCCAGACATCAAGTCCTAAGACAATTCAAATAACGAGCAACCGTATCGTTTAATCCAAAGTACAGTGCATCACAAATCAAAGCATGACCAATTGAAACTTCTTCAATGCTAGGAATTGCTTGTATGAAGGGCCTTAAATTGTCTAAATTTAAATCATGACCGGCATTCAATGCAATCCCGAGACGGTTCATGTCTTCTGCCGTCTGTTGATAAATTTTTAAGACATCATGACAATTTGGCGTTGCAAAGGCATCGGCATAGGCTTCGGTGTAAAGTTCTACTCTATCGGTGCCGGTTTTTTCCAGGGCTTCTAATTCCTCTGGGGTTAATCGAAAAGGATCGATGAACAAGGAGGTTCGGATCCCAAGATCTTGAAGTTTGTGGATGATGTCTGTCAAAAAACGGCAATTGTTTGCAACCTGCCAACCAGCATTGGAGGTCAATGCATGGGGGGGATCAGGAACCAAAGTGCATTGCTGAGGCCTAACCTCAGCCATCAAAGTGAGGTAATTTTCATCAGGAAAGCCTTCGATATTGAATTCCACTTCAATGGCTTTGGAGAGGGCATACACATCCGATTTGCGTATGTGTCGACCATCTGGCCGTGGATGCACGGTAATGCCCTGAGCACCATAGGCGATGATGTCTAAGGTGGTTTTAAGAAGATCGGGATTGTTTTTATCTCTTGAATTTCTTAATGTGGCTAGTTTATTCACATTCACGCTTAACCGAGTCATAGTTTTACCTTTTTATTGTGGATATTCTTCCCTAGGCCTCGCGATTTAATCCGAGAAGGCCTGAATTGTCTTTAAGACATCTGACTTCTTCAAAACTTTCTAGAGCGCTTACCAAAACTCGGCTTTCCAGTTTTTTTAACCACTACTTGAGCATTGTTCCTATTGGAGAACCGTCGTTTTGCTGGAGTTGGGGTAAGCGATGTAGGTAGATTGTGTGTGGGTTCGAAATCTTCAACCTCGATCCGGTCTAATTTGCGTTTGATCAATTTTTCAATAGCAGTCAATTGCCCGATTTCATCCGCACTCACCAAAGAGATTGCCAGGCCGCAAGCTCCGGCGCGACCGGTTCTGCCTATGCGGTGCACGTAGTCTTCGGCGACTTGGGGGAGATCAAAATTGACAACGCAGGGCAGTTGATCAATGTCAATTCCTCGGGCTGCGATGTCTGTGGCCACTAAAATATGCAATTGACCTGATTTAAACTCAGCCAGGGCTTTGGTGCGTTGGGATTGCGATTTATTGCCATGAATGGCTGCGGCATAAATGTTATTTTCGGATAAAATTTTGACTAATTTATTGGCCCCATGTTTGGTTTTGGAAAAAACCAAGGCTTGATCCCATTTGTTTTTGTGAATTAAATGGCTGAGTAAGGCCGATTTCTGTGCCTTATCCACCGGATGAACTCGTTGTTTTACTGCAGCCGCCGTAGTATTGCGAATTGCCACGTCTATTTCAATGGGTTGATTTAAGATCCCTTTCACCAAGGCTCGAATTTCATCGGAAAAGGTAGCCGAAAAAAGAAGATTTTGTCTTTTTCGAGGTAATAAATGAATGATGCGTTTGATGTCGTGGATAAAACCCATGTCCAACATGCGATCGGCTTCATCCAAGACCAAGGTGTTGACTTCGCCCAATTTAATGGCGCCTTGTTGGTGTAAATCCAACAAACGTCCGGGAGTAGCCACTAATAATTCAACTCCTGAACGCAATTTCATCATCTGCGGATTTATTTTAACGCCACCAAAAACCACGGCGGAGCGCAATGACAGAAAACGTCCATATTGAAGGATGCTTTCATGCACTTGTGCTGCCAACTCACGGGTGGGGGTGAGGATCAACACTTTGGTGTGATTGTGTTTTGAGGCCGGTTTTTCCTGGAGGTTTTGTAAAATAGGCAATACAAAACTTGCGGTTTTCCCGGTTCCAGTTTGCGCAGAGGCCAGGACGTCTCTGCCATTTAAAATGGCAGGAATGGCCTGGGTTTGAATGGGTGAGGGCTCAAAATAACCCAATTCTTGGACTGCTTTAAGAATAGGCTCTATTAAATTCAGTGAGGTAAAACTCATGCGTGGGTTCCTTTATTTACATAACAACAATATGATTAATTTTGACGCAATTGTATCACAGTTTTGCTACAAGCAGCCAATTTAATATAAATTTGCTCATTTTATTTGCTAATAGTTTATTCATGATAGGATCGCAAGCAACTAAGTTCTCGATGATGAGCATGAAATCCATTAAAACCGCCGTTGCTATTGCCTTTGTTTTGTTTGCTAGCCTTGGATTTACTGACAACCTGCATTATCAAATCATGATGGATGCTGGCAGCACGGGTACGCGGTTGCATATTTTTAAAGTCGATAAGTCTACGCCAGTTCCAACAATCAATAAAGTGTTTTCTGAAAGCGTGAAGCCTGGCCTATCGGCCTATGCGGATAAGCCAGAAGAGGCAGGGCCTGGACATTGGGTGCACTGTTGTATTCTTTGATCAGGCCTAATCCCATTCCATGAAGGCTTCAATCTCGGCATCGTTTGCAGCCAATGATCTGGTTTTTTTTATGCTTTGAATTGGATGAGACCCTTTGTCGAATGTGGCCAAAGCCTCCTCCAAGCTCACAAACACATAGCCTTTTTGTTTAAAAAGTTGAATGATATCGGGTAAAACGTAAGCATTCAGTAGGTTGGCGTGAATTAATAAAATTTGTGCCCGGTCGGGGTTGCGACTATTGGCTTCGCCCTTTAATGTTTGCGTCCAAATGAATTCCAGATAAAAAGCTTTGAGTTGGGTCAGGTATTTGCGTCGGTCGATTTCAGGTATGGATAAGAGGCGTTGATTGAAGACAAAATCTTTGGAATCGATGGTAATGGGTGCGACTCGATAGTGTTTTTTTCTCAGGTATGACAATATCACTTCTTTTTTTCTGCCATGACCCATAGCCAAATAAGGAAAACGAAAATATTTAGGCGAGGTTTGAATGGTTTTCAGCAGTGTATCTGCCTGCTGGATTTCTTGAATGTACTGGCGAGAATTCATTTTATTTAAGTTGGCATGTGAAAAGGTATGGTTGCCTAAACCAAAGCCTGCATCGCGAAATTGTTGCAGCACGTCCCAATTGTTTTTGTGCACCTCCTTGCCAATGACAAATCCTGTTGCTGTCACATGCTCAGACTGCAGGGCCTGCATGATCATATTCAAATGAAAGTTTCTACACTCTCCCACAAAAGGCAAGTCGTCGATGGTGATTGCGATTTGCTTTGAGGCAAAGGAAAAAGTGGGTAAAAAACACAGGGTTATTAAACACAAGAAAAGACGCTGCCAGAACATATTAGTCATTATAAAATCAGTAAATTGGTTTATTTAAGGAGTTGATTGGTGTAAAAATTAACACAAAATCACTTATCAGGAAAGAAAAAGTCGATTTTTATCTGTGCAATGGCCCTGCTTTAAGGTATATTGGCCCAAAACCCCGGTTAATAAAAGGAGCTCTTATGGTTCAAAGAGTGAATAAATGATTATTAAAGAGTCTGGATGTCTTTATATAGTTGCTGCACCCTCTGGAGGTGGAAAAACCAGCCTAGTCAAAAAATTGGTGAATGTTCTTGAGGGCATTGAAATTTCAGTTTCCCATACCACCCGACTGATTCGGCCTGGAGAAAAAAACGAAGTGGATTACTTTTTCATCGATGAAAGGGAATTCAATTCCATGCTGAGTCAAGACGCCTTCATAGAGCATGCCAAGGTATTTGATGCTTTGTATGGCACTGCTAAAATTCAAATTTTGCAACGATTGGAGCAGGGCATAGACGTTGTTTTGGACATCGATTGGCAGGGTGCGGCCCAAATCAAACGCCAATTTAAAGAAGCAAAAAGCATTTTCATTGTGCCACCTTCCTTGGAGGTTTTGAAAAAAAGACTGATGGACAGGGCTCAAGATGATCCGGTTGTCATTCAAGACAGAATGATCAAAGCACAGGATGAACTCAGCCATTACCCTGAATTTGATTACCTCATAGTCAATGACGATTTTGAAAAAGCAGCAATGGAATTAAAAGCCATTGTGATTGCTAATCGTTTGAGCATGGCTCGGCAGGCAAAAAAACAATCAAAATTACTTTCATTCTTGATGTCATCGCAGTAGAATAAAAGGTTTACTATAATTGTTTAGGATAGGGTATTGCTTACAAAACTATCTTAAATGCATCAAAAAGGGGTTTGAAGAATGGCTCGAATTACAGTCGAAGATTGTTTGGATCATGTTGCCAACCGATTTGAATTGGTCATGGTAGCAAGTAAACGTGCAAGACAAATCGCAGTGCGTGGTGAACAACCTTTGGTCGAATGGGAAAATGATAAACCCACCGTCGTCGCCTTGCGCGAAATCGCAGAGGGTTTTATTACTGCGGATATTTTAGACAAAGAAGACTAGTCAAGAACATGTGCATGATTTGATAAAGAGGGCTGGGTATTCGATTAATCTGAGGTGTTTAAGGCCATGTTGGACATGAGGGAGTGCTGCGTGGGCTATTTTAAGGAGCTCGATGAGGAGTTGAAATGCTACCTTGAGCGAGCGCAAATTGAAAAATGCTATCAAGCTTATGTGGTGGCTGAAAAAGCACACCATGGGCAATTGCGTCGTTCCGGTGAGCCATACATCACTCATCCCGTTGGGGCTGCTTTAATTTTAGCCAAAATGAGGTTGGATTATCAAACCATCATGGCCACTTTGTTGCATGATGTGGTGGAAGACACCTCCATCAGCAAAGAAGATTTAATCCATCAATTTGGAGAAGAAGTCACTGCCTTGGTAGATGGTGTTACCAAATTGACTAAAATTAAATTCGAATCCAAAGCCGAAGCGCAGGCCGAAAATTTCCGCAAAATGATTTTGGCCATGGTCAAAGACATACGCGTCATCATCGTAAAACTAGCCGATCGTCTGCACAACATGAGCACCTTGGGCATTTTACCTTATGCAAAAAGACGACGCATCGCTATTGAAACTTTGGAAATTTATGCACCCATCGCCAACCGCCTAGGCATGCATTCCGTTTACGTAGGATTGGAAGATTTAGGATTTAAAGCCCTTTACCCTATGCGTTACCGGGCCCTTAAATCCGTGGTTGAAAAATCTCTGGGTAACCGACGTGAATTGACCCAAACCATAGAAAAAAATTTACAACAAGCCCTATCTCAATTAAACATCCCTTATGAGCAAGTCTTCGGACGACAAAAGCATTTGTACAGCATTTACCGTAAGATGCGACAAAAAAAGGCTTCTTTTGCAGAAATCACCGATGTCTTTGCTTTTAGAGTCATCACCGAAGACATCGATTCTTGTTATCGTATTTTAGGGGCCTTACATTGTACCTACAAACCTGTTCCCCTACGTTTTAAAGATTACATAGGCATCCCCAAAGCCAATGGCTATCAGTCCTTGCACACGACCTTATTTGGTCCCTTTGGGATTCCCTTGGAGGTGCAAATACGAACTCGTGAAATGGATAAGGTCGCGGCCAACGGCGTGGCAGCTCATTGGATTTACAAATCATCTGGTCTTGAAGTGAATGAAGCGCAGTTGCGAGCCAAAGAGTGGATTCAAAGTTTGCTGGAGATGCAACGCAGTACGGGAAATTCTTTGGAATTCATCGAGAATGTGAAAATCGATTTGTTCCCGGATGAAGTGTATGTATTTACGCCCAAAGGGCATATCATGGAATTGCCAAAAGGGGCCACCCCAGTGGATTTTGCTTATACGGTGCATTCAGGCGTGGGCAACAATTGCGTGGCAGCAAAGGTCAATAGAAGATTGGTCCCACTGAGCATTCCCTTATCGAATGGACAAACCGTGGAGATCATCACCCTGCCTGGGGCTCATCCGAATCCGACCTGGTTAAGTTTTGTGGTGACTGGAAAGGCACGCTCCAACATCCGCCACTTTTTGAAAAGCCAACAACAGGCAGAGTCCATAGTCCTTGGGAAACGATTATTAGAACAATCATTGTCCGAGTTGTCTAGTGATTTTGCTAAAATCCCACCTGAAACCTTACAGGTTTTACTCACCGATTTACAATTTAAAAACCTCGATGAACTGTTATACGCCATAGGCATAGGCAATCAAATGCCCATGGTAATCGCCAAATGTTTGGTGGTTTCCGAGGATTCCAATGAATTGGATAAAGGAACTAAAGCACGCCCCTTGGCGATTAAAGGCACTGAAGGCATGGTGGTGCATTTTGGTGAATGTTGCCAGCCGGTGCCAGGCGATAACATCGTTGGAAAATTTCAAAAAGGTCGGGGCATCATCGTTCATTCCAGCGATTGTTCCACTTTAAAAACCACTCGCAGCACCCCAGAGCAATTCATTGCTTTATGCTGGGATGAGGATATTCAAGGGGAGTATTGGGTGGATATTACCATGGATGTGGCGAATGAACGCGGGGTTTTAGCCGTTTTAGCCACTGTGATTGCTGAAGCCGGGTCCAACATAGGCAACATCAACGTGAATCCTCGCGATGGCAGACACAATATGGTTACTTTTTCAATCAGCGTTAGAGACAGGGCGCATTTAGCTCGAGTGATGCGTCGTTTAAGGGCAAATAAAGTCGTGATGCGACTTTCTAGAAAAAAACAAGGGGACAATAATTAATGGAATCGATTAACAGCAGCTTAGCTCCGGGGGTCATTGGAACATACAGTCAAGCAGTCCGCTGCGATAAGACGGTCTATCTATCCGGTCAAATCCCGCTTGATCCAAAAACCATGCACTTATGCAGTGAAGACTTTAAAGTACAAATCATCCAGGTCTTCCAGAATTTATCCGCTGTCTGTGAAGAAGCCGGTGGCAGTTTGTCTCATATGGTTAAATTAAACGTGTACCTGACTGATCTTGCTCATTTTCCTCTGGTGAATGAGGCCATGAGTCAATATTTTACAGCGCCTTATCCTGCAAGGGCTGCAATCGGTGTTTCTGCTTTACCTCGTGGTGCTCAAGTAGAGATAGATGGCATCATGATTTTAAAATGAGTTGTATGAATGAGTATTATTTCTCTAAATGAAGCCACCTTGATCGTGGCTGGCAATTGTTTATTGGATCATGTGAATTTACAAATCCAAAACCAGGATAGAATCGCCCTGGTAGGGCGTAATGGAGCTGGTAAATCCAGTCTTTTAAAAGTATTGCAAGGTGAATTAGTCCTAGACAGTGGTCAAATACAGCAAAGCGCTGGTTTACGCGTCAGTGGTTTAACTCAAGAAGTGCCCATCAGTGGGGAAGAGTCTGTTTATCATTTTTTGGTTAGGGGTTTAGGCGAGGTGGGCGAGCTTTTATCCGAATACCATAACCATTCCATCCATCACCACATGGAAAAGCTCATTGCCTGCCAACAAAGGATGGATGATTTACAGGCCTGGGATCTTTTGCCCACCGTGGACACCATGGCCACGCGCTTAGGCATAACAACCGATGCCAAGATGGGCGATTTATCGGGCGGGATGAAACGTCGTGTTTTATTGGCTGCTGCTTTGATTGCTTCTCCTGATTTATTACTATTGGATGAACCAACCAACCATTTGGACATCAACGGCATCGAGTGGTTGGAATCTTATCTTAAAAGCTTTACGGGTTCCTTGATGGTGGTGACCCACGATAGGGAGTTTTTAAAGCAAGTAGCTCTGCGAATCATCCAAATCGACAGGGGAAAATTGTATTTTCACCACTGCGATTATGAAACCTACCTGGACAGACGCGAGGCCATTCTTCTTTCAGAGCAAAAGCAAAACGATCTATTCGATAAAAGACTGGCTGACGAAGAAGTGTGGATCCGAACCGGGATTAAGGCCAGACGTACACGCAATGAGGGTCGAGTTAGGGCTTTAAAAGCCATGAGGGAGGAATACAAAGCACGGCGTAACCAATCCGGAGTAGCCAAAGCCTTGACATTGAATGTGGCGCGTTCCGGACAGGTGGTGATTGCAGCCGAGCAGGTTCATTATTCCGTTGGCAATCAAGTGATTATAAAGGATTTATCCTTGCTAGTGACCCGTGGGGATAAGCTTGGCATCATCGGTCCTAATGGGTGTGGGAAAACCACTTTAGTACGTTTATTGCTGGGTGAATTAAAACCTGATTCAGGGCATGTCAAACAGGGCACTTCCTTAAACATTGCCTATTTTGATCAATTGCGTCTTACCCTCTTGGATGATAAAACCCTGATGTACAACGTGGGCGATGGAGCGGATTTTGTGACCATCCAGGGCAAACAAAAACACGTAGCCAGTTATTTGCGTGACTTTTTATTCTCACCGGAACAGTTCAATCAACAAGTTTCCACGCTGTCTGGCGGCGAGAGAAATCGATTGTTATTGGCCAAATTGTTTGCAAAACCCGTCAATTTATTGGTCATGGACGAACCCACCAATGATTTGGACATTGAAACCCTAGAGCTCTTAGAAAGCATGCTCATGGAATATCCTGGTACTTTGATATTGATAAGTCATGACCGAGCCTTTATCAACCAAGTCGTAACCAGCGTCCTGGTCTATGAAGAAGAGGGACGATTCAGTGAATGGGTGGGCGGTTATGATGAATATAAAATGCAAAAAAAACAGCAAAAAGATTTCAAAGAGGTAATGACCAAAGCACCTTCTGCCAAACGAGCCACGCCCTCCATTAAATTAAATTTTAACGAGCAACGCGAATTGTCTCAATTGCCACAACGAATTGAAACTTTGGAGAAACAAATCGCCCAGCAACAAACGGCCATGGCCTCTCCTGAATTTTATCAGCAAGAGGCTCAAGAGATCACAAAAATGAATCAACAACTCGCGCAGGATGAGGTTTTATTAGAGGAACTGTATCTGCGCTGGGAAGAGTTGGCCGAAAGAGAATAAAATAGTTCCTGTTTCCAGTTCTAACAAGAGAGAGTGAAAAATGTCCATCTATAATTTTGCCCTTGCGGTCTTAGCCGTTGCCATAATCGTCGTCTTCTCTCCAGATTTTAAAAAGGTTTTTAAAAAAATATTCGCCTACAAAAGCGCTCAAATCCTGTTGCCCTTGTTTGCCGCGTCCATTTTGTTTTTCAGCTTCGACGATTGGTTGTCATGGGGGGTTTATTATTATTTAAAAATCCTAAACGCCTGCGTTGGTTTTTTAAGTCAACTTCTGTCCTTCACCCAATTTGCTCAAATGATTTCACAAATAGTTGTTTTAACTTTGATTTCGGTCCTGCCTGTGTTTGCAATCACCTATGCCGTCAGTAAAAAATCGTATGTGCCGTTTCAATACCCTTATTTCACCAGTACGATCATCTGGATTGTGAGTGCCATGATATTGGTTGTTCGTTAAACCGTGTATAATTGTTGTAACCATCTTTACTACGGGTTTTCATGAACAGGCAAGATTTTTATTTTGATTTACCTCAGGAATTGATTGCTCAATTTCCTTTGGCAAAACGCAGTGATTCCAGACTGCTGACCTTTGATTCCCAAACAAATACCTATGGCCATCATCAATTTCGTGAGTTGGCTGATTTTTTAAAGCCTGGCGATCTCTTGGTCATGAACGATTCCAAAGTCATTCCAGCCAGACTGTATGGACATAAACAAACCGGCGGCAAGGTGGAATTGTTGATTGAACGTATCACCAATGAGTTGACTTTCTTGGCTCACATCAAAGCCAGTAAAGCTTTAAATCCTGGTACGCTGATTCTTTTAGAGCAAGAAGAAAGCATTGAAGTGTTGGGTCGTGAAGACGATTTGTTTGTTTGCAGGGCCAATAAGCCGGTTTTGGACTTGTTGAATCAATTGGGTCATGTTCCTTTACCGCCTTACATTCAAAGAAAGGATGAGTTGCTGGATACCCAGCGTTATCAAACCATTTATGCACAGGCTGCAGGCTCAGTAGCAGCGCCTACTGCAGGACTTCATTTTGACGAGGCCGTCTTAGCCAATCTGGCATCCAAAGGTGTGAGGATGGCATACCTGACTTTGCACGTGGGGGCTGGGACTTTCAGACCGGTGCGTTGCGAGTCCATTTTTGATCATAAAATGCACCTGGAATATTACAGCTTAAGCCAAACCTTGTGCGATGCTGTAGTGGCAACGAAACAGGCTGGTAATCGGGTGATTGCTGTGGGCACAACGGCACTACGCAGCTTGGAGAGTGCGGCAAGATCTGGCAATTTAAAACCGGTGAGTACAGAAACGGACATATTCATTTATCCTGGTTTTGAATTTAAAATCTGCGACGGTTTGTTAACCAATTTTCATTTGCCGGAATCCACTTTGTTGATGTTGGTTTCAGCCTTTATTGGGTATGAACAAACCAGGGCCTTATATCAAGAAGCCATAGCCAAAAAATATCGATTTTTCAGCTACGGCGATGCGAGTTTGTTGTTATGACTTTTGTACCCCAAGCCACCTCTTCTGCCGGTTTATGCCTGAGCATGAACGATTGGTCTTTAGCAGGAATCAAGGCACTGTCCTTTTCTTTGGAATCCTTATTGATAAAACCTGGAGTAGCTTTATTAAAGAGCATCCGGGATATTCGGCAGTATTTGCCTTGGCCTGGGGTATTTATTTTCAATGCAGGGCAAATCCATTTGAACAAAGAAGGCAATTGCACGGTTATTTCTCCCTTTGATGGCAGCAAGTGTACCCTGTCTTGCTCTGAGTTGATTGAGATCGTGTTGCAGTTAAAACCGGATTTGGTGATCCTGCCAAAAGACAGTTTAAAACATGCACCTAAGCTTTTCGCGAACTGGGACGAATCCATTTTCCCCTATTTTGGCGAAGAAGATTTGCAACAAGAGATCAAACAGCCTCATGGGATGTATTTTAATTTGGAGGATCCTAAAGGGTATGAGCACTGGATGACCTATTTGCAAAAGTCAGTGCGACAACCCTGTTATGTAGCCGGAAAAATAAATTTGGAGTTGATGAAACAATTGCACACAAAGGATGTTCAATGGATTGAATCCAATGAACCCGCAGAAGATGCGGTACAAGGAAGGGTTTATAGTTCAAATGGTTTATTGGATTTAATGGAGGATAGGCATGAGCAAATCTTTGAGACGATTGATACCCATTGCCTCTGCTCCATCTGCTCTCAACCATTTACCCAGGCCTATTTGCATCATTTGTTGATTCATACGCCCTTGCTATGCCAGCGATATTTAATCGCACACAACCTGGGTTGGCTACAAAACGCTCTCCTTGAGATTACTGCTTAGTCTTTTTTAGTGATTCTTGGAGTGTTGTTGCAAGTTCTTGGCAACCAACTATGCATTCATTACCCTTAGGATTGGCGCAATTGCATGGCGTAGCGGGTCCCTCTGGAGCTCTCAAAGCATAGGATAGTATGCTTATTGTAAGGATTGTACCGGTGATGATGTATTTTATTCCAACTAGGCCTTTCAAAAGAAATCGTTTCATCTTCTTTCTCCCTTTATCAATGAAAAATATTCTGATCAGTTTTCCTCAATTTGAAAAATCTCATGGCCTTGATGCAAAAACCCCAAAGCACGGTTAAGCTGCGACTGGGTCTGTGCATGCAAGATCAATAAGGGCTGTCCCTTTTCGACTTGGTTATTTAATTTCACCAACATTTTAATCCCTGCAGCCTTGGCCTCGGGTGCACCGGCTAACTTTGCCGTGGTTGCGATGTACTGATTGTTGATCTGCAGAATGGTTCCTGAATAATTGGCTTCCACAGTGTAAGTGAATTCGGCCTTTGGAATCTTACGCAGGCCGCCTTGAGCCTCGCAAATGGCTTCAAATTTTGTTAAGGCTTTGCCGCTTTGGAGGATTTCAGTGGCCAATGCCAGTCCCTGATGACGTTTTACTTTTGGACTGAATTCAATGACTTCGGCTGCAAGGTGCAAGGCATTGTCACGTAAATCGGCTGGGGCGTCCCTGGTATTATTGAGCACAGCCCATATGTCCTGTGCTTCAAGAGCAGGTCCTATGCCATAGCCTATGGGTTGCGAGCCATCAGAAAACAGCACTTTCATTTCCACATCGAATTGACGGGCTACGAACTGCAACAATTGTTTCAATTGCTTCGCATCCTCTAGAGAGCAGATCTTAGCGGTGGGACCTACCGGTACGTCTAAAACGATGTGATTGCAACCGGCGGCAATTTTTTTAGATAAAATGGAAGCCACCATTTGCCCTGTGCTGTGCAAATTCATTGTTTTTAATAATCGGATGAACAAATCATCCGCTGGACTAAGGCTGATGGAGCCGCCCCAAGCCACGCAGCCGCGTTCTTTTTCTACGATTTTTCTCATGCTGTTGATGTCCAAACTCACGTTGGTAAACACTTCCATGGTGTCTGCAGTGCCTGCCGGAGAGGTAATGGATCGGGATGAGGTTTTGGGAATGTAAAGCCCAAAAGCGGCCACGATTGCAACCACAATCGGTGTGGTTCTATTGCCGGGTAAACCGCCTATGCTGTGTTTGTCCACAATCAATGGCGAAGACCAAATTAATTTTTGTCCAGTTTTGATCATGGCTTGTGTCAAAAACATGACTTCCTGGGGAGTTAATTTATTGCCAATGCATGAGGCAATGAACATGCCTATGTTGACCGTGGACAGCTTGCTGGAAACTACGTCTCGGATTATGGATTCGGTTTCATTGTACTTTAATTCATTGCCGTAAATTTTAGAGCGAATGCACTGGATCGACTCTATGGGTTCGGGATGAGTGATGGTGATTTCATCGCCTTCTTGCGCCCCAAGTGTATTCCAGGCATGAAGCGACAAGCTGGCTTCATTGGGTTTTAAAATGGAGCTGTCCACGGTATGCAAGGTGGCAATGAGCGATTGGTTTTTCAGGGTGACCAACACTTTAGACTGGGCAAGAAAGCCTTCTGATTGACAAATGAAACAATCAACTCGCAAATAGACAATCGCTTCTTGCAAGCTGTTAATGCCTAAATTTCGTAAAATAGTGGCATTGCTTTTAATCACAAGGATCTCAAAAATATTGGTTTATATTAAAAGATTAGGACAATATTGAAGTAATTGTGAAAGAGAACCCTTTAAATTTTTTTTTTGAGAATATTAAGGCTGAAAAATATCTAATTTGTAGGGGTAATGATGCCTATTTTTTTCTATGATACAGGATCTCCACAGGCTCTTTCGAGCAAGGGCCTTGATTACCTGATGCATATGATATCTGAGATCAACTGAACGCGATGCTCAACTTTTCACGGAACCATACGGGCCCGGGCCCGTGAGCGAGCCCGAGCCCGGTTTTTAAACAATTTCAAGGCACTCAAATTGTAAGGGAGGATTTCCTAACATTTTATTGACCATCATACCAACAGTATGCGCTAGTACTTTTCTCCCAATTCTGTTTGTTAAATGCCATAGATCTCTTGCTCTGACTTTTTCGATGTGAAATTGCTGCGATAGTTGCCCAATAACTGTTTCAACCAGTCGTCTTGTTGATGTTAGCCAGCGACTAAAATGCCTCCCTCTCGGGTCATTCATATTGCTACGTAATGGTGTCTGCAAGTTAACTTGTGTGTGTTCTCTGATTTGTGCTTGATAATCCTCGCCAATTAAACCCTTATCTGCGATTAAAAGACTGCGAATGTTTCCAATGATGTCCCATAATGATTCACGTTCATCAATGTTAGCCGGCGTCACAGTGATTCCTGTGATCATCCCCTCGGAACCAATGGCAAGATTGCCTTTAAAGCCGTAGTAGGTCTCGCTCTTGGAGGCACAGTAACCATAGGATGCAATACCCTTAAAGATGGAACTAAATCCCGCGCGTTTAAAATGGCAAATAGGCATTGGCAATCCATCTGCCATATGAAGTTTATCTGATAATGCCCCCCTTTGGGCTGCAAAAGATGCCTGTATTCTTTGTTTTATTATCCATAAATTTGCTGATTGTTTTGCATAATTACCTCGACTTCCTAGTTCAGGAAACAATGAAAACCAATGCTCCTTAAAATAACGCCAGATGCCAGTATCTGTATCCCTCCCCAAAAGCTCTCCGACAACATCCATTGTGATGACCTCGCTATCAGATAGCTTTGGTTCAAAGCCTCTTGTTCTTAATCTATGACCACCACCGATTTTTTTACACTCATCATCTATTAAGCAAAATACAGTAATGATAAAGTCCTCAATTGGCATAGTGCTACTCCTTGTGATTTCTGTTTTTAGCGAACCAAATTACAATAAAGCGCTATGTCACTCAACAGGAAATTGTTTCAAGTCCAAAACTTAATTATAAGGAAATCCAACTATGAGTTATTTCGATTTTGAAAAATTGGATGTATACCAAGCCTCCATTGAGGTTGTGGTATTCATTGATAAAATCACTACAGCTTTTCCTCGCGGCAGAGCTTATTTAACCGACCAACTTCAACGAGCTGGGACATCGATCTCATTGAATATTGCTGAGGGCTCAGGAGAGTTCTCCCCTAACGAAAAAAGTAGATTCTACCGCATGGCAAAAACGTTCTGCTACAGAAACCGCAGCGATATTGGAAGTATCCAAACGTTTAAACATTATACATGATGAATATTATCAATTAACAAGAGAATTACTGAATCGCATTGTTATGATGTTGACTAAAATGGCAAAAAAAACAGATTAGGCGGAACTCGGGCGGGCTCGGGCTCGGGCCCGGGCCCGGGCCCGTATGGTTCCGTGAAAAGTTGA
>CAWAUF010000004.1:0-35962 GCA_963785145.1 uncultured Gammaproteobacteria bacterium
TACTGCGCGCGGTCACAATCTTAAGTTTTCATGATGCAGAAAGTGTGGTACCTTTTCATGCATGAAAAAATGGACACATGACCCTCACAGCGGTGGTTCTAAAGTTTCGCCGAAAATACACGAAGAGCTCTGCAAACAAGTAGAGGCTTTCGCGTGCACACGGCCTTGGTATCCAGACATTCAATTAAAAGCGCGATTTAAAGGCCAATTTTGTTACATCGATACACTGGAGGAAAGAGAGGGGGAAGACCGATTTTTTCCTTTATGTCGCTTACGATATTTAAGTGGTGGTTGGAGTCTCGCACTATTTACATGGAGCAATGAGCGTTACTCAGCCTGTATTTTTCCAAATGGACAATGGGAAGGAACGATTGAAGACGCGCTTGCAGTTTGTGATCCATTTATTTTTTAGCTAAGCTACTTTTTCTAGGTTTTGCTCGTGATTCTGAATTTTGTGCGCCACGCTTTGTGCGCCACGCTTTGTTCGCAAGATTCACTCCTGACAACGAAGTCAAACTGAACAGGCAAACCGCGCAGCATAGGCTGGTCGAAACGACGTCCAATATTGTTTGATAATTGTTCTTCAGAAAAAAGTTGAAATTTAAGCGTTAGTAATGAGTCAAGTTGCTTTTGATGTGTACTCCCCATCGTTTTCAAAAATGTTGAGATAGTTCCGCTAAACAGAGCAAAATTATTATAATATTTTGAATTGAGGCACTCTTTTTTAGTCAGCTTCCATAATCGTTCGATCAAATTTAGGTTAGGAGAATACGGGGGCAAAAACAAGAGCTCTATTTCAAGTTTCTGAGCCAGCTCCATTACTAATCGGCATCGCTGGTATCTTGCATTATCTAAAACAATGGTGATAGGTAAGGTTGCATTTTCTGCTAGTTTTCTTAACAGCTCACATACCTGGATTGAAGTGATATAAGAGTCGTTAGTAACCATTTCTAATGTTTTGGTTATGGCATTAAGGGCACCCAAGACATTAAAACGCTGACGTCCGGAAGGTGTCCTGACAAAAAAACGTGTTACGCACCAGAGGAAACCTAAAAAAGCACCCATAACAAAATGAGCAGCATCGACAAAATACACGGATCGTTTTCCAGCTTTAGCTTCCTCTAGTCGAGGTTGAAGTTGTTCATCATGAAATTTTTGTTGAGCCTCCATATCAACTTTTGCAGGAATGCTGCCTACTTTGCGCCATTTGATGTCCAATGTTTTTAAATATGTCCGCATTTGTGTATTTTTTATAGTAACCCCGGTAAGCTCTAGAACTTCTTTGCAAGCTTGGGTGATGGTTGAAACAGGATTTTTGTCAAAATGAGCTTTGATTGATTCGTCAAAAGCTTGTAATTGGCTTGTTGGTTTTCTGAAATTGAGTGCTGTAACCCACAATTCGCCATTGCCAAGGTATTGATGGACATAATCAATAATGGTTGGTTCACTTAGACCCGTGATGCTTGAGATCTGAGTATTTGAAAGGCCTTCTGCTCTAAGCAGCAAAACATGGGCGCGTTGCCTGATGATATGGTGTATATGATTCTGATGGAGTTTCATCAGCGATAAGCGTGTATTTGTTGGCAAATTGATCCGGAGCATCTACAATCCATTGCAAATTAAGATCGCAACATGATGATCCCATAAACAAATAAGTCAAGTGCTCAAAACTTAAGATTGTGACCGCGCGCAGTATAAGTTTTGGACTTGAAACAATTTCCTGTTGAGTGACATAGCGCTTTATTGTAATTTGGTTCGCTAAAAAGTGGGGCATTATCAGATAAACTTCATATGGCAGATGGATTGCCAATGCCTATTTGCCATTTTAAACGCGCGGGATTTAGTTCCATCTTTAAGGGTATTGCATCCTATGGTTACTGTGCCTCCAAGAGCGAGACCTACTACGGCTTTAAAGGCAATCTTGCCATTGGTTCCGATGGGATGATCACAGGAATCACTGTGACGCCGGCTAACATTGATGAACGTGAATCATTATGGGACATCATTGGAAACATTCGCGGTCTTTTAATCGCAGATAAGGGTTTAATTGGCGAGGATTATCAAGCACAAATCAGAGAACACACACAAGTTAACTTGCAGACACCATTACGTAGCAATATGAATGACCCGAGAGGGAGGCATTTTAGTCGCTGGCTAACATCAACAAGACGACTGGTTGAAACAGTTATTGGGCAACTATCGCAGCAGTTTCACATCGAAAAAGTCAGAGCAAGAGATCTGTGGCATTTAACAAACAGAATTGGGAGAAAAGTACTAGCGCATACTGTTTGTATGATGGTCAATAAAATATTAGGAAATCCTCCCTTACAATTTGAGTGCCTTGAAATTGTTTAAAAACCGGGCTCGGGCTCGCTCACGGGCCCGGGCCCGTATGGTTCCGTGAAAAGTTGAGCATCGCGTTATATCCATAAATTATAGATAATTCACAGCTGAGTCACCTCGGCAATCTACTCCACCTGCCCGATTTTATTCGCACATTTTTGTTTTTTCTAGAGGTAGCGCCTGCCCCTTAACTCGCAGTAAGCCACTAGGGGCTGCTAGCACAATCTTGATGGGCTCATGAACATCCATGTGAAGGTGACACCACCTGCTTATTCGAATCATCCGGTGCGGCTGTCTTCGCCGCTTGGATCTTATGTTCCAAAATTTTTTGTGACTGCTCCAATAATTTGAACACGGTGGATTTACTCACTTTATAATGAATTTTAGGATCAGCCAATGTGGATAAATTCTGAATGCTGGCCCTTAAAATCGCATTGGCCTTAGTTAAATCATTCGAATCCAGCGTTTTTAATTTTTCTTTCAGTTGGATGATTTCTTGATTTAATATAATGCGATGCGCAGGATAAGATCCTCGAGAAAGAAAATTATCTTTATTTTTGTTTCTTATCAAATCCGTTTCAAGAAAATGAAGGAAGATGGGAATGAATTCACCAGGCTTTGCTGCCCTCATTTCATCGACGACCTTAAACAATTCCAATTTCAGATGGACGGCCTTTGGCGCCATCGCGGTGGCAGGATCTTTAAATCGCGTATGCTCTAATACAGGATTATGCGCTTTAAGCAATTGTTGAGCAGCTGGACTGGGCAATGCAGACTTCCGATCGTAATTTTTATAATTCTCCACTTCAAATTTTAAAATTTCTAAATCACGTATTTGCAAGGTAATCAGCTTGATAGCCTTAGGATCTTGGGTGGCATTTAATTTAGCTTTACAGGCATCTATCAATTGCTGCGTTTGCACCTTTAATAGGGCGCCGTATTTCTGCATACTCGGTACGTCTTTGGGGGTTCTATTAATACTGGTGTGGTAATGCGTTAAATTTTTAAAATGAACGGCTATTTGTTGCGCCAAATCCGCGTGCATGTTTAATTTATTCAGATTCATGACGGCTTGCCATTTGTCCGCCGGAATGTAATTCGGTGTCAAGGTAAACCGAATCTCATACAAAGGGATGGCCTGCGAGCCTTGAGGTATGCAAACCTCGGTGGATCGAAATTCAGAAGTCGACTCGATTTCCTGGGCAACGGACATGCAGGTGTTGAATGGAGGTTGAGGCTGTACTCTTTCGCGTATGGCTTTGTTTTTTTGCAGAGCAATTTCAGGGCTGCCAACGAAGACCTGGCTTAACAGCACCACCCTATCCGCAGGCCTTTGCGTCTCAGGATCCACACAAAAACATTGTTCGGTTTGACCGCATTGGCTGCACCTTGCAAAAGTTGCGGCCTTTGCAAGTTCCGAAGTAAAATAAACACCCTTGCCTAGAGGCCCATAACCATTACCCTTCACATAGGCGCAACGATTGTGATCAAAACCATTACGCATGATGAGAGGAGAAACACTGCTGCTGGTTCCATGATAAAGATACATTTCTCCATCGCCTAGAACGCTGTCTGGCATTTGGATGGTCTGCATTTTTGCAAGGTAGGTTTGGGGCATTGGGTGCACCGCTGCACCTTTGAGCCGGTCATAGGCTGTTTGGATGTCGAGGTTGGTTAATTTTTTTACCGTAATCACCTGGGTTGAAAATTCATCCCCACCGAATTTAGGCACTTCCCCTTTCATTTCTTTTTGTAGTTGTTTAAACAAAGCTCGAGTACCTTTTTGATAGGAAGCCGCTAACCTTGAAGGTTCAAAGCGCATGGACACTTTTTGTTTTTCTTCGGCCTGTTGTTGAAATTGATTGTTGATGTGTTGACAGACTGCTTGATCCAATTCTTCAGTATAATGAATTTTTTGTACATTTTTTGCCTTCAAGCGCTCAAGCAATTGGTTTTTCAAGGCAATTGGATTTACACCTAAGAGCGATGCTTCGGCAATGTCCTCTTGATCAAGGATTTCATGGATTCGAACAAACTCATTCTCTTCCAGAGTCCAATTGGTTAAATCCAAAACTCTTGTGGATTGAATTTTTACCAAAAGCTCATCCACTCGAGATGAACTGGGAGTCACAACCGTTGCATTCGCTGGAGGTGCTAGAGGGTTTACATCTTTTTTCTCATTCATGACATCACCTAATACACAATGCTTACTTTAATTATACATAAGCATTATTAAGCCTTGATTAAGACGCCAGTTTTCATAAAGGGGGACGAAGAGTTGAAGCTAAGATCTTGTTTTGGACCTAGATTTTGAAGTTGGTTTGGACGTAGGTTGCTTCCACAATGGCGCTGTTTTATCCATCAGCACATAGCCAGGCGCTTGAAAAATGAGCTCTCCCTTACCATTCCAGGCAGCAAGAAGGATGTGGGTACGCGGGGTATAATCAATGGTTGCTTCTTTGACTCGACTAAGCGCCTTAATTCCATGCTTTCCATGGATTAAAAAGGACTGATCTTCGAGTTGCAAAATGATTCCTCCAATGAATGGAATCACTTTGATCTCCCCTTGAGTTCGTAGATAATGCTCTCCCTTCAAGTCTTTTTTAAAATAAAATCCCTTGGTGAACCAAAACACCATTAGGCTCATAAAGGCTACGAAAAGACCCAAAAAACCAAAAAAATAGGCCAGTAAGAGCACTACTTGTAATTGTTTGGAGAAAATACCTATCAAGGCACCGATTAAAATAAATAAGAGGACATAGGCAAACACCATGTAACGAATGATTCGCCAACTGCGGATGCTTTCTTGTTGAATAGCCAGCAGTGCTTCATGAGTCATGGGGAGCTTGATGGTTCTGCTTTCGGTGGTTGGGCCAATTCCTTTTCCATATTGGATAAGCTTTGAACCAGCTAATACCAAACAAATGGCAATGATGAAGGGCATGCCCTGAATCTGGGCACCTTCAAAAAGGGCTGCAAAGAACAGAATCAAGAAAATAATCCCGCATGAAAAAATTACATACCCCCATGCCCGCATGCTCATCCCCATTAAGATTAATTTTTGCACTATTTGATTTTATATAATATAGCAAATCCGTCGAAAACGTGGGAATGCAGCGGGTCGATTTTCAGCCCTGACTTTGACCCAGTGAAAAAACAGCCAATCCTTGGGTTCGAAACCAATGTTTATCCTCGAGCACAAAATAAGGTTGCAATTTTGGAATGGCTTGAATGCTTGCATAAGGGATGGTTTCAAAATAACGCTTGCCTGTGAAGTAAAATTCTTTTCTCCCGCTTGAGGGATTGACTAAAATACATCCTTGAGGAACCCGCTTAAACAATTGGTTCATAAAGTCCACCACCTCCTCTTCAGTCTCGACTCCATTTCGAACCCCTAAAAGATAAGGAACAAAGGCCGTATCATAGACGTCATTAGGCAGAGAATGGATCTCTCCCACATGAAATTGCATTTGTTTGTTTAATTCAAAAGCTTCTTGTTTTTCCCTTTGCAGGGCTTGTTGAGCTAACTGCAACATATAATGGATATAAATTCGTCTTAATGCATTGGGTTGAATCAGCCAAAACAAGGCATGTAGGAATCGTCCAAAAGGCAAAGTCAAAAGAGGAGGGTACCAACAAGACAAAGCAGTCAATAATTCACCAATTGATGGGTAAGACGACTCTTTGTAATGATAATATTTCTTAAAGGCTTTTATCCAAGCCATGGTCACTGGATCTTTATCTACGACGGTGACTTGCTGAGCCCCCGCTTGGGCAAATAAAAACCCACTGTTTCCAAATCCTGGAATAACCAAAACCTTCTTGCCGACAATCTGCGCACGCACATCGTACCCTGTGTGCTTGGAATCAAATAATGCCGAAGACAAATACCGTTCAGCTCCCATGGGGTAGATTTGAACCTCTTTACCGTCCGTCAAACGGGTGATTCGTCGGTCCAAAATCCATTGTTTTTCCTGTTGATTTAAAACCGTCATGGATCATCCACAAGCTTACCTCAATCAAAAATTTTCATCCACCTTGAACCGTTTGCCGTATTTTGATTCAAAGGTGTTGAACAAAGAATCCAATTTGTCCTTACCAAAATCATGGGCATACTTCATTGGGCCACCACGAAAGGGAGCAAAACCGGTTGCAAAAATCATCCCCGCATCTAACAAATCCGCATCCGCAACCACTTTTTCTCTTAAACAAGCCGCGGATTCATTGACCATGCGCAATATCAGTCGATCGGCTATGGCATGGTCTATTTTAGAATTTGGCTGTTTTTTTATGGGCTTGCTTTTTTTGTAGGTGTAAAACCCTTTGCCGGTTTTGCGGCCTAATTCGCCATTTTTCACCATGTCGCTTAATTTTTGCGGTACGGTACCCCCATAATGGCTGGTTAAATTTTCAGCCACAGCCAAACACACGTCCATGCCCACCGTATCCGCCAACTCCACAGGTCCCATGAACATGCCAAATCTCAAGGCGGCTTCATCTATGTCTTCAGCCGGTAGCCTTCGTCCAATAATTGCACGCATTCCATCAAATAAGGCATTAAAACGCGATTGACTAAAAACCCAGGGCTGGATTGAACCGGTAAAGGCAACTTGCCAATTTGGTTTACAAAAGAACAAGAATCCTGCAAGACTTGTTCCAAAGTGTTTGAACTGCTGACCACTTCGATTAAATCCATTTTTGCAACCGGATTGAAGAAATGGATCCCAACCAAGCGTTCTGGGTTCTGCATCACTTGACTGATTTCATCCAATGGAATACTGGAGGTATTGGTAGCCAGGATGGCCGTTTCTTTGGCTTGTTTTTCAATCGCTTTGAACAGGTCTTGTTTGACTTGAAGATTTTCAAACACGGCTTCAATGATCACATCCGCCTTAGCAATGCCTTGACCCTGCGGATCAGGAATTAAATTATCCATGGCGGCTTGAATCAGCCGAGGCTTGCGCAATTTTTTCTTATACAAGGCATAGGCACGTCCCACAGCGGGTGCGATTTTCTCATAGGACTGGTCTTGTAAGGTGACTCCGAATCCCACGCAAAGCACACCAAGCCGCAATGTCGCCTCCCATCACCCCAGCACCAATGATATGCACTCGTGCGGCTTTGAAATCACTGGCTTTGGCAAAACTTTTTAAGCGCTCGCGTAGAAAAAAGGCACGGATTAAGTTTTTAGAAGTTTCTCCCTGAGAGACCAATTGTTCAATGAATCGGTTTCTTTTAAATAAGCCCTCTCGCCTGTTGCTCCTTCCTTTTCCCATAAATCAATGATTGCATAAGGTGCTGGGTAATGTTCTTTGCGCACGTGCTTGGCCACCTTATGACGCATCAACCAAGCAATGGGTTTTCTCAATACTGGATTGTTGCTCAGTTTATCCAAGAAAGAAGCGCTATGCTTGGGGGGCTTATTTTTTAGATAATAGACTGCTGCTCGCTTGAGTTGGCGTTGTGGGACGACCTCATCCACCATCCCCAACTGTTTTGCTTGCCTGGCTGATTGTGCTTTGCCGCTTAACATCACCTGCGATAAGGCTTTGAATCCGCCAATCAACTGTGGCAACCGAACGCTACCACCCCAACCAGGATGGAAACCCAACAAGACCTCAGGCAGACCAATGCGAGTGTCTTTGTCATCACTGGCTATTCGGTAGGTACAGGCTAAAGCCAACTCGTAACCGCCGCCCATGCAAAAACCATCGATTAAGGCCAGGGTGGGGATGTTTAAACTTTCCAATCGGGCAAAAACGCTCAAGCCTTTTTGCAGAAAATCCACGGCTTGCGCTGAATTTTCAAATTTGGAAATGACTTGGACGTCAGCGCCGGCTATAAAGCCTTTTTCCTTTAGCGAGTGGATCACCACTCCGATGGCATTTTTATCCAAGGCAATCTCATGAAGCAGGCTGTTCAACTCGTCCAAGACTTCTTCATGGATGCTATTAACTGGCATCCCTTGTCGGTCTAAGCCCAACCAAAGAATGTTGTTTTCGTCTCTTTGCATATTCCAGTGTTTGTAATTATTCATGTCCTTTCACCTTAGTCACGCGTTCTAAATACATTGCCCCACCCTGTCCGCCGCCTATGCAAATGGCTGCCATTCCTTTAGACTCGTTTCTTTGTTCCAGTGACTTCAATACGTGCAGTACGATGCGAGCTCCACTGGCGCCAATGGGATGTCCAGCAGCAATGGCTCCGCCTTCTCGATTTAATCGGTCTAGGGGTAAAACGCCCAAGGCACCCTTTAATCCCAATTGTTGTTTGCAATAGTCCTCGTCTTGCCAGGCAGCCGTACAGGCCAATACCTGGGCTGAGAAGGCCTCATTGATTTCCCAACAATCCACGTCTTCTAGACTGAGTCCTTGCCTTTGTAAGATGGGTGTGGCCGCATGCACCGGTCCTAATCCCATTTGAGCCGGATCCAAGGCAGACCATTGCGAATCGACGATACGACCTAAAATGGGTAACCCGTATTGTTTAACGGCCTGTGCACTAGCTAAGATCAACAAACAAGCCCCATCCGTAACTTGCGAACTATTGCCTGCAGTCACCATGCCGTATTTTTTATCGAACATGGGTTTTAAAGTGGCTAATTTGTCTGCGGTTGAATCCGAACGCAGGCCGTCGTCTTGCCTGTACACGCGTCCTTTGGAATCGATAATGGGGCAGACCTCCGACAGCAGGTGTTCTTGATAGGCCTTGTCTAATTTTAAGTGACTCTGACAAGCAAAGTCATCCATTTGACTTCGGCTGATGTGAAAACGATAGGCCAGTTCTTCAGCCGTTTGACCCATATTCAAACCAATGATTGGATCCGTGAGTCCTCGAAGTAAGGCGATGACTGGTGCTAAATAAGAAGGTTTCAATTGAGTGATCAATCTTGCCTTTTGGCCAAACCTTTTCGCTGAAAACCAATTGGCCAGCCATGCAGCCATTTGTTGATTGAACAATAAAGGTGCATGACTCATGGCATCCGTACCGCCAGCCAAAATCAAATGACTGCGACCGCTGGCGATTTGCATGGCCGCGTTGTCCAAAGCTTGCATGCCCGAGGCGCAATTACGCATCACCGTAAAGGCAGGAATTTTGTTTCCACAACCCAAACGCAAAGCCACCACTCGAGCAATGTTGGCCTCATCTGGACCCGGCATGGCACTGCCGAGAATGATTTCATCCAAATGCGTGGGTAAAAAAGGTTGGCGTTCCAATAAGGGCAACCCGCAGGCCACGGCTAAATCCGATCCGGAAAAAGGTCCAAGGCCTTTAGCCTTTAAAAATGGAGTACGGGACCCATCCACTACGTAAACCTCTTGGCCCTTCAAATTCGACTGTTCTTGCATTAGTCCTCCTTTGCTAAAAATGATAGGGAGTAAGAGTACCAGTATTCCTAAAAAGATGGAATTCTCTCGATCAACTTCTTCACTGGAGCTCATGGTGTGACATTGCCACTACTTTTTCAAAATTGGTATATAATTAAACAAATGCACAAATAACAAACAATTTGGGGTGCCCATGCATGCATTCATTACAAATCCAGGTGCTATCTTGATTTTTGCTCTCGTCTTCATGATGAATGGGGTGTCTATGGCACAGGATACTCACCCTGGGGTTCACTTGAAAAAAAGTCACTACGAATGCAAAAAAGTATACAAAGACGGGACCCTACATAAGGTCCACTGTTCGCATACAAGGCGCGATCCCTCGTCCAATTTTCTTCCAAACAAACTGCTCAGGGAATATTATCAATGTTTTTTGGGGGGGTGCTGATTAAGTCGCGTCTTCGACCTCTTCGGTTTCAAAATAAGATTGTTTTGAGTTTTTCTTAAGAAGTGTCACAAAATCGTGGTGCTGTTTCAATTCCTCGGCATTTGCTTGAATTAAAACTGGGTTGGATAAATGCAATGAGGTGTATTCCTTCATGATGGCCGGTGATTGGTTCAGGAGAGCCTCTTCTTCCGCAAACAGATTGGTTTGTCCCCCGGTCATGGCCAGATAGACCAAAGCCAAGAGTTCGGCGTCCAACAAAGCGCCATGCAATTGTCGGTTGGAATTGTCGACGTGATAACGTTTGCACAGCACATCCAAACTGTTGCGCTGGCCTGGGTGTTTTTCTCGGGCCAACACCAAGGTATCGAAAATAGAACAGTGATCTTCCAGTCTGCCTTTCCATTTGGCTTGCCTTAACTCCGAATTGAGAAAGCCCAAATCAAATGGCGCATTGTGAATGATGAGTTCCGAAGTACCAATGAAATCCAAAAAATCGGTCAAGACGTCTTTGAACAAGGGTTTGTCGGTTAGAAATTCGGTGCTGATGCCGTGCACACGGAATGCGCCCTCATCCACAGCTCGCCCTGGATTAAGGTAGGTGTGAAAATGAGAACCGGTTAAGCGTCTGTTAATCAATTCCAGGCAACCAATTTCAATGACTTTATGCCCTTGCTCGTGGCTGATTCCTGTGGTTTCGGTGTCCAATATGATTTGTCGCATCCAATGTTCCTTAAGTTAATTCTTCTATGCCTTGATTGGCTAAGGCATCTACCAAATCGTTTTCCAGGTGACCAGAATGACCTTTGACCCAATGCCAATGGATTTGATGGGTTGATGCCAGAGCATCCAACCTTTTCCAAAGATCCGCATTTTTTACTGCTTCTTTTTTCGAATTTTGCCAACCGTTTCTTTTCCAGGTGTGCATCCATTGCATCATCCCTTGTCGCAAATATTGGGAATCGGTGTACAAATCCACTTCACAAGCACGCGTTAAGGACTCCAAGGCTTTGATAGCCGCCATGAGCTCCATGCGATTGTTGGTGGTATGCGCCTCACCGCCGTGAAGGGTTTTTTCCTGGCCATTGCAACGCAATAAAACACCCCAACCCCCAGGACCAGGATTGCCCTTGCAGGCACCGTCTGTGTAAATTTCAACTATCATACGCATTATCAAATTAAAGCCATTGTTGGCTATCATATCATTGGTTAAAGTTCATTCTCAACGACCCCTCCAACAATAATTTTTATCTAAAATAGCACTTTTCGTACAAATTATGTTATGATGTGAGGTCCAAACCATGAATAACCCTGAAGATGATAGTTAATAAACAGTCCAACTGAGCAAAAGATTTAATTAAAATTTTCAATAACCGATAAGTGTGTATAAAATGCCTGACTACATGGAAAAACATCCTAAATCCTTACGAATTTTTTTCGCCACCGAAATGTGGGAACGATACGGTTTTTATGCCGTGCAATCATTGCTCGCTCTGTTTTTGGCTATGCATTACAAATGGCCAGACAAGCAAATTTATGCCTTGGTGGGTTCTTTTACTGCATTAACTTATCTGTCGCCTCTAGTTGGAGGATGGATAGCGGACAAATTAATTGGCCAAAAACGGGCAATTTTATTGGGGGCAATCGTCCTCTGCCTGAGTTACTGTTTTCTATCCTTGTTTGACTCAAGCCTTGCCATGACCTGTGCCTTAGCAGGCATTGCAGTGGGTACCGGTCTGCTTAAACCCAACATTTCTTCCTTATTGGGCAACGAATATTTAGCCGGCTCGGTCAGACGCGAAAGTGGCTTTACTATTTTTTACATGGGAATCACCACCGGCATCATCTTAGGCACCACCATCCCCAGTCAATTGAGCATTCATTTGGGCTGGTCTGCCTCTTTCATCAGCGCAGCCATTGGCATGGTGATGGCCTGCCTGGTTTTCATCTATGGGATATATCACTATCATTTAAAAGATTACAATGCGTTTGAACTTCAATATAAAAAGCTAGCCCTGGTTGCTATTTCACTGACATCGCTTTGGGCTTTGTCTTTTTTCATTCTGAGTTATGCTGGTCTTGCTAACTTAATGTTTGGCCTGGTTGTTTTGTTTTCAGCCACATATCTAATTTATGCAATCCTTAC
This sequence comes from uncultured Gammaproteobacteria bacterium, assembly GCA_963785145.1. Classification (GTDB taxonomy): domain Bacteria; phylum Pseudomonadota; class Gammaproteobacteria; order Legionellales; family Legionellaceae; genus Legionella. The sequence goes on from CAWAUF010000004.1 coordinate 12,263, forward strand.
GGAAACGGCAGACCAAGCACGCCAAACCTTAGTCATTGGCTTCTTATGCGTAATGTCGGTGATGTTTTGGGCCTTTTATTTTCAAATGTTCATGTCTTGGACCTTATTTATTTCCCGGGTAGTCCAACCCAGCTTTTGCGGCATTCATTTCCCAGCCCCTTATTACGTCACCATCCAAAGCATTGGCATGCTGATCATTGGGTATTTTCTGGCAAAAAAACAATCCAAACCATGCTTAATTGAACGCGGTTTGAGTACTGGAAAAAAATTCTTACTGGCCATGTTGTTGATGACTTTTTCTTATCTGATCGTCGTATTAGGCACTGTGTTTCATGCGAATGATCCCATTCTGTTATCGCCTCTTCTCATCATTCCAGCCTATTTGTCCATCTCTTTAGGTGAATTGCTTTTATCTCCAGTCGGTTTATCAGCAATTACCGTCCTTGCATGCAAACACAAGGTTTCTACGATGATGGGGATCTTTTTGGTGTCCTTAGGCATGGGCGGTTTTTTATCCGGAAAATTAAGTGGTCTTACCGCGATACCCGAGGGAGAAACGCGGGTCATCGTTTTAAAAGCACTGTATGCCAAAGCCTTTACTCAACAACTGGAAATTTTATTTGTGGCCAGCTTAGCTTCCATTCTCATTTATGCGGCAATCCGATATTTGTTGACTTATTCTCCTGGAGAAGTAAGCCAGCAGAAACTGCAGGCTTAGGGAGTTAGGCTTCATGCGGGCTATGAATTTTTGGTTTCAATCGGAATTTAAAGCTGGTATCATTCAACGCCTTTTGTAAGAAGATTATGCCCATGCTCACTCAATTATTAAAAATCTTAGACGACATGAAAGCCATTGATGTAAAAATCATGGACGTTCGTAAACAAACCACCATCACCGATTACATGATCATTGCTTCGGGCCGCTCTTCTCGTCATGTGAAAGCCACAGCACAAACCTTAGTTGAAGAGATGAAACACAGTGGATTTCCGGCATTGCATTCCACTGGCTTTGAAAGCTGTGATTGGATTTTGATTGATTTTGGGGACATCATAGTCCACGTCATGCAGGCTGAAAGTCGTCAGTATTACAATTTGGAAGGATTGTGGGAAGAGAGCAACCCATCTTAATGACATGCCATGAGCCTAAACAAGCCCTTTCAGAATCATCAGGCGGAAGCCCAGCAACGCTTTAGACTTAATCTTTTGATGGCGATCATCGTGGTTTTGGCCTTAACTTTAATTTTAAGATTGGCCTATCTTCAAATTTCTCAGTTCAAACGCTACCAAACCCTGTCTTTAAAAAATCAAATGAGCATCATCCCCATCCCTCCACCAAGAGGCATTATTTTTGATAGAAATGGGGTTTTGTTGGCTGAGAACATCCCTGTTTTCGTGCTAGAAATCATTCCCGAACGCGTCCCTTCTTTGCAAAAAACCTTAACCGAACTGCAACAATTACTACCATCGATTTCCAATGAAGACATAGACAACTTGAAACGGGCTAAATCCCACAACCGTGCCTTCATACCCATCCCCCTGAAATTAAAATTAACGCAAGAAGAGGTGGCGATTTTTGCCAGCAACCAACACCACTTTCCTGGAGTCAGTATCAAAGCCCGTCTGATAAGGCATTATCCGCTTGGGGAATTAACCGCCCATGCTCTGGGTTATGTTGGACGTATTAATCTTCAAGAATTAAAACAAGTCAATCCAATCGATTATCAAGGAACCAACTTCATCGGCAAGGCCGGAATTGAAAAATATTATGAAGACAAGCTTCATGGCAAAGTCGGTTATCAATTGATTGAAACCGATGTCAGCGGGCGAACCTTGAGAACCATCAACAAAATCAACCCTCGTTCTGGAGCCAAGCTGTATTTAAGTTTAGACATTCGCTTGCAAGAAGCCGCTTACAATGCCTTAAAAGATCACCGCGGCGCCGCGGTCGTCTTGGATTCTCGAAATGGCGAAATTTTAGCCATGGTCAGTTCCCCAAGTTTTGACCCCAATATTTTTGTAAGCGGGGTCAGCACCAAGGATTATAAAATTTTATCCAATGCACAACAAAGACCCTTATTCAATCGTGCTGTTCGCGGGGTGTATCCACCGGCCTCCACCATCAAACCCTTCATCGGGTTGGCAGGGCTTGATAAAGGGTTCATCACCCCTACTTCCACCATCTATGATCCAGGCCGATTCAAATTGCCCAATTCCAGCCACATTTACAAAGACATGAAAAAAACCGGACATGGGATGGTTAATTTTAAAAGAGCAATCACCGTGTCCTGCGACACCTATTTTTATCAATTGGGCAGCAAAATGGGGATTGCAAACATAGAAGACATGTTGGTTAAATTTGGCTTAGGCCAATTGTCTCAGGTGGATCTCAGCGAAGAAGCCTCGGGCATCATTCCCAGTGCGCGTTGGAAAAAACAAACCAAAGGCATAAGCTGGTACCCAGGCGATACCGTGATCTCAGCCATTGGCCAAGGGTTTATGCTGGTCACCCCCTTGCAAATGGCCAATGCAGCCGCTTGCATGAGTCAACATGGAAAACGATTTCAACCGCATTTGTTGGTCAAAACCATCAGCGACACGGATAAGATTTCACGCTTTAAACCCGTTGAACAATACCCCATTCATTTAAGAGATGAATCCAATTGGGATGCTGTGGTTGAAGCCATGCACAATGTCTTACTCAGCAACGAAGGCACCGGATATCGTTTTGGACGCAACCCGCCCTTTCCGGTTGCTGGGAAAACCGGAACCGCTCAAGTCATGAGCGGGCAACGATTCGAAAAAACTCGCTACGAAGACATCCCGGAAGCCTTGCGTGACAATACTTTGTTCATTGCCTTTACTCCTTTGGAGAAACCTAAAATTGCATTGGCAGTCATTGTCGAAAACGATGCGCTGGCCTCCATCGTCGCACGCAAAGTACTGGATGCCTATTATCAACTTCATCCTTTAAAAGTGAACTCATGAATCAACCCCATGTAAAGCCGGTCTATAGACTCACTGCCAAAGCAATGCATCTGGATTTTCCCTTGCTGGGATTGATATTTGCCTTAGTTGCTTTTGGCCTTTTGATTTTATACAGCGCCTCCAATGCCAATATGAGCATTATTTTTCGTCAATCTTTTCGATTGATCATGGCCACCCTGATCATGCTGGTTTTGGGATTTGTTCCACCGCATAAATACAAACTCTGGACCCCTTGGATTTATAGCCTGGGTTTGAGTTTACTCATAGCCGTCATGGTCATGGGCAAAATCGGTAAAGGCGCACAACGCTGGTTGGAATTGGGTTTATTTCGTTTTCAACCCTCGGAAATTATGAAACTGGCGGTTCCCATGATGACTGCTTGGTTTTTTGATCGTCATGCGCAAGCCAACCATTTCAAAACCATTGCAATTGCCGCTCTCATCATCTTCATTCCCGCCTTACTCATTGCCAAACAACCGGATCTAGGAACGGCCATCATGGTCACCATAGCCGGCCTCACCGTGGTGTTTTTAGCAGGGATCCGCTTTAAATTCATTGTATTCATCTTGGTATTGATGGGTGCCTCCATACCCGTGGTCTGGCACTTGATGCACGATTATCAAAAACAAAGAATCTATACCCTGCTGTCTCCAGAGCAAGATCCACTTGGAGCCGGCTATCACATCATTCAATCCAAAATCGCCATAGGCTCAGGCGGCTTGATGGGTAAAGGCTGGCTAGCTGGCAGCCAATCGCATTTGAATTTTTTACCAGAACATGCCACGGACTTTATTTTTGCCGTAAGTTGCGAAGAATTCGGATTTGCCGGCGGGTTTGCGCTGATTGCTCTCATCGTTTTAATCTCTCTACGCGGTTTAAACATCGCATCCAACGCCCAAACCACCTACACTCGCTTGTTGGCAGCAAGCCTTGCCATGAGCTTCTTTTTTTCAGGTTTTGTGAACATGGGCATGGTGATGGGCATCATCCCAGTGGTAGGAATCCCCCTCCCCCTAGTCAGCTATGGGGGCACTGCCATGGTGACCTTTTTAGCCGGCTTTGGTATTTTAATGTCCATCAGTTCGCATCGAATATTATTTGATAGTTTGAATTAGTTTCACCAAAAAAGATTGGATTTAGTTTTTAACCGGGTTAAAATGAAAGACTCTTTGATTAATCTCATCCATCAAGCGAATCCATGGTTATAAAATCCGACAATACCCATTTTGAATGAAGATTAACGCGATGCTCAACTTTTCACGGAACCATACGGGCCCGGGCCCGTGAACGAGCCCGGGCCCGGTTTTTAAACAATTTCAAGGCACTCAAATTGTAAGGGAGGATTTCCTAATATTTTATTGACCATCATACAAACAGTATGCGCTAGTACTTTTCTCCCAATTCTGTTTGTTAAATGCCACAGATCTCTTGCTCTGACTTTTTCGATGTGAAACTGCTGCGATAGTTGCCCAATAACTGTTTCAACCAGTCGTCTTGTTGATGTTAGCCAGCGACTAAAATGCCTCCCTCTCGGGTCATTCATATTGCTACGTAATGGTGTCTGCAAGTTAACTTGTGTGTGTTCTCTGATTTGTGCTTGATAATCCTCGCCAATTAAACCCTTATCTGCGATTAAAAGACCGCGAATGTTTCCAATGATGTCCCATAATGATTCACGTTCATCAATGTTAGCCGGCGTCACAGTGATTCCTGTGATCATCCCATCGGAACCAATGGCAAGATTGCCTTTAAAGCCGTAGTAGGTCTCGCTCTTGGAGGCACAGTAACCATAGGATGCAATACCCTTAAAGATGGAACTAAATCCCGCGCGTTTAAAATGGCAAATAGGCATTGGCACTCCATCTGCCATATGAAGTTTATCTGATAATGCCCCACTTTTTAGCGAACCAAATTACAATAAAGCGCTATGTCACTCAACAGGAAATTGTTTCAAGTCCAAAACTTAATTATAAGGAAATCCAACTATGAGTTATTTCGATTTTGAAAAATTGGATGTATACCAAGCCTCCATTGAGGTTGTGGTATTCATTGATAAAATCACTACAGCTTTTCCTCGCGGCAGAGCTTATTTAACCGACCAACTTCAACGAGCTGGGACATCGATCTCATTGAATATTGTTGAGGGCTCAGGAGAGTTCTCCCCTAACGAAAAAAGTAGATTCTACCGCATGGCAAAAACGTTCTGCTACAGAAACCGCAGCGATATTGGAGGTATCCAAACGTTTAAACATTATACATGATGAATATTATCAATTAACAAGAGAATTACTGAATCGCATTGTTATGATGTTGACTAAAATGGCAAAAAAAAACAGATTAGGCGGAACTCGGGCGGGCTCGGGCTCGCTCACGGGCCCGGGCCCGTATGGTTTCGTGAAAAGTTGAGCATCGCGTAAGATTACATTCCCCGTTTACAGGACAACTACAGAAAAAAGTCCAACACGCTTCAGTATTTGATAATTCAAAAAACATAATGTAAACTTAATTTGCTAATAATGCAAAAGGAAGCTGCTATGAACAAGTTTATTGTTTCTTGTTTTATCTTTTCCCCAATCGTTTTCCTCTCCGGTTGCACTGTGGATTCTGCTACTCTAGACTCTGGCACCGAAAGTTTGAGTACTCCCTGTTGCATCGGTGCTCATGACGAGCCCTACTGGTCCAATCATTTCTTCGATACTGGATATGGATATCACAACATGGGTTATTGGGGCGTGGGGTCTTGGGACATTGGCTCATTCAACAGCACCAGAGCCTTATAAACTGAACTCTGAACTAGCTCTCACAGGAGCATAATGTTTTCTATGCAGCTTGCAGGGGCCTAAACGGTTTAAGGCCTCTAGGTGTGCTGCGGTGCAATACCCCTTGTGAGAAGCGAATCCGTAACCAGGATAAAGTGAATCCATTGCTTCCATTTCTTCATCGCGCAATACTTTGGCAATGATGGACGCGGCACTGATTTGGGGAATCAACCCATCTCCATTGACTATTGCTCTGCAGGGAATGGTTAATTTGGGAGTAAATAAACCGTCGATGAGTACTTCCTCGGGTTGTATTCCTAGAGACTCTACTGCTCTTTTCATGGCCAACAAAGTGGCATGATGGATATTAAGCTCGTTGATTTCCTCCACTTCCGCGCGTCCATAGGCATAAGCCAGCGCTTCATTCAATATCTGGACAGACAAGGTTTTTCTTTTGATTGGGGTTAATTTTTTAGAATCAGCAAGTCCTGGAATTGGTGTTTTTAAGATGACTGCGGCAGTAACCACAGCACCTGCCAAGGGGCCTCTACCCACTTCGTCCACTCCAGCCACAAGTATTGGATTATTTGTTTGCATTATTATTATTCCTAGATCCCTTTTGGATGCACATATTACCCTTAAAAAATTGCTTTATCACCTAAAAAATGCGATCATGAGTACAAATAATTATCAATGATATCTGATGCGTAAAATTCGATGTGCGGTGATTGGTGTAGGCTATTTGGGACGATTTCATGCGCAAAAATACAAGCAACTTCCAAATGCGGACTTAATTGCCGTTTGCGATGTGAATCCTGAAGCCTGTCAGGCTGTGTCTACTGAATTAGGCGTCTTAGGGGTTTTGGATTATTATGATTTGTTTGGTAAAGTCGATGCGGTCAGCATTGCGGCCACCACCAATAAACATTTTGAAATTGCAGCCCTTTGCCTTGAACAGGGCATTCACGTCCTGATCGAAAAACCCATTACCGAAACGGTTGTGCAAGCCGAACGTTTGATTGGCCTTGCCAAACAACATCAGGTCAAATTGCAAGTGGGACATCTTGAGCGGTTTAATTCCGCGCGTCTGGCTTTGGAAGATTATTTGGAAAAACCCTTATTCATCGAATCGGAACGTTTGGCGCCTTTCAACCCACGCGGTACTGACGTCAACGTCATTTTGGATTTGATGATTCATGACATCGACATGATTCAAAACATGGTGCAAAGCCCAATTGCCGCTATTGAAGCACAGGGTTCCCCCATTTTAACCAAAGAAATCGACATCGCCAATGCACGCATCCGCTTTGTGAACCATTGCATAGCCAACATCACAGCAAGCCGCATCAGCTTTAAAACCGCACGTAAGACTCGCATCTTTCAAAGGGATTCTTACATTTCCATCGATTATCAAAACAAACAATTTGCAGTGTTTCAAAAGGGCGATGGAGAAATGTTTCCGGGCATTCCCAACATCACTCAAGATCAAAAATTCTTTGACCAGGGCGATGCTTTATTAGAAGAAATCAAATCTTTTTTAAATTGCATAGAAACCGACAGCGCTCCTTTGGTGACCGGTAAAGAAGGACGCGATGCCCTGGAAACTGCAGAACGCATCACGGCTTTGATTCATTCCAATCTCTCGGAACATTATGCTCATATCCTTTGATGCGCCTTGCGACCAACAGCCGCATAAATTAGTCATCGTGGCCGGTGAAGAATCCGGTGACCAGCACGCAGCCACTTTGATTCAACAATTAAAAGCCACCTACCAACACATCCAAATAAGCGGCATAGGCGGCCGGCACATGCAAGCCGCCGGTGCGGATTTAATCTTTGATTTAGCTCAATATGGCGTCACGGGTGGTACCGAAGTCATTCGACATTTGAAAATCATTCGCAAAGCCTTTGTGGCCATCAAAGACCATTTACAACAAGAACGACCCGATTTGCTCATTTTAGTCGATTACCCAGGCTTTAATTTAAGGTTGGCGCATTTTGCAAAAAAAACCTTGGGTCTAAAAATCGTCTATTACATCAGTCCTCAAATTTGGGCTTGGAAAGCCAATCGCATTCATCGCATCAAACAATGCGTGGATAGAATGGCCGTTATTTTACCCTTTGAAAAAAAGATTTATGAACAGGCCCAAGTGCCCGTTTGTTTTGTGGGTCATCCCTTGGTTGAAAAAATGACCGCTCAAAAAGAATGCATGCATTCAAGAGAAGAATTGAACTTGCCCTTGAAGGCTAAAATCGTAGCGCTTTTACCCGGAAGTCGAATCAATGAAATAGAACGACTCATGCCGGTTTTGCGAGACACGGCCAAGTTATTAAATCAAACCCATCCTGGTTTGCATTTTGTAATCCCGGTAGTGGAAACGATACCAACGGAACGCATTCAAGCTTATTTTTCCACTGTTCAATTGCCTTTGACCCTGGTTTCAGGAAAGGCACTGGATTGCATGAATGCTGCGGACTTTGTAATCGTTGCGTCTGGAACCGCCTCTTTAGAATGCGCTTTACTCGGAAAGCCCATGTGCATCGTGTATAAATCATCCTGGCTTACTTATTATTTGGTCATGAAACTCATCCGGGTTAAATTTTTAGGCTTGTGCAATTTGTTAACCAATAAAATGTTGGTCCCTGAATTTTTACAACACGACTGCAATGCCATTGAATTGGCTCGTTTTTTTGCAAACTTTTATGAAAACGCGGATCAGCCTCAACGCATGATAGGTCAACTTTTAGAACTGAAAGAGTCATTATCGTCCAAAAAGTACGATTGTTCCCTGTTGGATCTAGTGAAAAGTGAATTGCCTCAAATAAATGCATAAATTTTCTTGATATACCTAGATTATCAAATTTCATTCATGTACAATTAATTTTGCCTTCACTGTTTAGGGGTTGGTAAATTGGACTTTTATTTTAATTTATAATAAGGAAGTTGCAATGAGCGTTATTGAAGCACAAACTACAATTCAAGATATCAAACAAGAACAAAGTCAAGGACTCCAAGATCTTGTATACAATCTAGTCACAAATTTTCTTGCTACTAATAAATCAAAAACAATTGAAGATTTGTATGACATGATTTTACAAGAAGTTGAACCGCCTTTACTTCAAGCTGTTATGGAAAAACGTCGTGGCAACCAATTGCAAGCAGCTAAAATGCTGGGCATCAGTCGTGGCACAATTCGTAAAAAACTTCAAAGGTATTTCGGAACAAAATATTTCCGTTTAACCGACGAATAATCAATCGATTCACTGAATTCTTTTTTACCGAATAGGTCTGATAAGCCCTAATTTAAAAGATTAGAAATCATCAGACTAAAAACATTCACGACATTGTCAAGGAATTTATTGGCAATTGCACACCCAGCCAGACCGCTGCAACCTTGCGGTACAGAGCTGGGAAGATGCATGTTCAATGGATTCGAATGCAATTGAAGCAGTAACAAAAAACCAAATCACACCAATCATCAATGTTTCCATTCATGTTCTGTGTGAATTTGGTTTTTTTGTTGTAAGGGTATAAGCAAGTATTAAAAACTCGAACCAATGATAAACTGAAGGCAATCTATGGACTTATCTTTTGAAACGCTAAAAAAACAATTCATGGGTTTTGTAGTCACCGGATGTGTAAGTACAGGGATTATGTTTTTAATCTATCTAGGCTTAAATCACCTCATGAATTATCAATGGTCTTATGCCTTAGCCTATGTTATTTCCGTCTTGCTCTTGTATTTTATGAATAATTTTTTTATTTTTAAAAACCCTTTTTCTCTGAATACTTTTTTAAAATTTCCCCTGATTTATCTGATACAATATTTGCTCGGTGCCATGTCATTGGAATTTTTAGTACGGTTGGGCTTTTCAGTGACTTATGCGCCCCTGGTTATCATCATTATTTTATTGCCACTCACGTTTTATTTAAATCGAGTGTTGTTATTACACCAAAGGTAAGGTTCATCATGTCAAAAATTCTCATCAGCATCCTCATGGGCTCTAAATCCGATTGGACTCTCATGGAAGAAACCAGTCTTATGCTGGATAGGTTAGGCATCCCACACGAGGCAAGGGCGCTTTCTGCACACAGAACCCCTGATGCCCTGTTTGAATACCTTAAAACCGCAGAGCAAAAAGGCGTGGAATTGTTCATCGCAGCAGCCGGGGGTGCCGCACACCTTCCTGGAGTGGTTGCAGCCAAAACCAGTCTTCCGGTTTTAGGAGTGCCCATTCCATCCTCCACCTTTGTCAATGGCTTGGATGCCTTGCTGTCCATCGTTCAAATGCCGGCTGGAGTACCCGTGGGCACCCTGGCAGTGGGCAAAGCTGGGGCAATCAATGCCGCCCTTCTGGCTGCGCGTATTTTAGGCAATAAATACCCACAATACCAACAAGCGATAATCCAACACAGTGAAGAACAGGCTAAAAAGGTATTGGAGAATGCCAAGTTAAAATAAGGGTGGCTCTATACAATTTGCCAAATTCGTGTTAGTCTGTATCAATTTTAACTATTTTGCCCGGATAATGATCATGAAACAAATAATAACCAAATTTGGTGGAACCAGTGTTTCCAGTCGGGTCAATTGGAATCACATTGCGGCCATTACCAAACGACACATGGACGATGGCATCCAACCGGTTATTGTTTGCTCCGCTTTGACTCAAATTTCCAACAAACTTGAAAAAGCCAAGGAAGCTGCCCTTTTAAATGAGCATCACAGCATCTTTCTCGACATCCAAAAAAGCCATTATGTGTTGGCCGAAGAATTAAACGTCGATTCTGGATTGATTGCCCAAGACTTGGATCAGTTGCAGCAATGGCTAACCGGAATCGCCCTCTTAAAACAAGCCCCTGCCAAAACCCATGCTCAGATTTTAAGCTTAGGCGAATTAATGATGACCCGGCTTGGTCATGCTTTTTTACAAAGCCAAAGCATTCAAAGCCATTGGTTCGATGTCCGGGAATTTTTGACCAGTACACCCACCCCACAGGGGGAAATCGCGAATTTTCTATCCGCACGTTGTGGCAGCGAATTCGACTCTCAATTGGTAGAACATTTCTTATCCACCAAAGCCCAGGCCATCATCACCCAAGGTTTTTTTGCTGCAAACCCACAAGGTGAAACGGTTTTATTAGGTCGGGGTGGGTCTGATACTTCAGCCGCCTTGCTGGCTGGCAAATTACAGGCCGCCGTTTGTGAAATCTGGACCGATGTTCCAGGCATATACACGGCCAACCCTCATCAATTGCCGCACGCCCGGTTGTTGAAACAACTCAATTACGACGAGGCCCAGGAAATTGCTTCCATGGGAGCTAAAGTGTTGCATCCCAATTGCATCCCACCGGTTCGCAATGCCAATATTCCCATGGTGGTCAAATTCACCCAAATGCCAGAACACTCCGGCACCCGAATCACCAAAGACATAGACGAAACGGCCCCACTCATCAAATCCATCCAAGTCAAACACAGCATTTTGTTGATTTCCATTGATACGCTTCACATGTGGGAACAGGTTGGGTTTTTGGCAGATGTATTCGTGGCCTTTAAAAATCATGGCTTTTCGGTGGGCTTGCTGTCTTCTTCGGAATTCAACGTTACTATTTCTTTAGACACCACCAGCAAATCGCATGACAGACCAGCCATCAACGCCCTGCTTGAAGAACTCAATCAATTCGGTCGCGCCAAATTGATTGAGCCTTGCAGTGCAGTCAGTTTGGTGGGGCATCATATTCGAACCGTCCTGCCACGACTAGGCCCAGCTTTGGAAGTGTTTGAAGCCAAACAAATTTATTTGATGTCCCTGGCTGCCAATGATCTGAATCTCACCTTTGTGGTGGACGAGTCACAGGCCAATAAACTCTGCCAACGATTGCATCATTTGTTGATAGAAAGCAACCCGCAAATTTTTTATTTCTCCAAAAGCTGGCATGAGGAATTTGGCAAACCCAGTGTTCGCCCCATTCCCTGGTGGGAACAAGAACGCCCCCGTTTATTGGAAATGGCCCAAACCCAGTCGCCCTGTTATGTCTATCACAGCCAAACGCAAGCCAACAGAGCCAAACAACTGTTAGCCCTCCAAGGCGTGGATTGTCTGTATTACGCCATAAAAGCCAACCCCTTCCCCTCCATTTTAAAAACCTTGGAACAAGAAGGCGTGGGTTTTGAATGCGTGTCCATCCAGGAATTGGATCTGGTATTGAGTTTATTCCCAGACATTGACAAACAGCGTCTTTTATTCACGCCCAATTTCGCACCCAAATCCGAGTATGCATACGCACTGAACCTGGGCTGCCCGATTACCATCGACAGTTTGTATCCTTTTGAAAATTGGTCGGAACTCTTTAAAAATCGTGAGGTGATTTTGCGCATTGATCCAGGCACAGGAGCCGGTCACCACAAACACGTGTCCACGGGTGGCAATGAGTCGAAATTTGGCATCAACCAAAACGATTTGGACAAAGTGCATGCCCTGGTTAAAGAACATTCCATTAAAGTCCGAGGCTTACACGCCCATTCCGGAAGCGGCATTTTGACTCCTGATTTATGGCAGCAAACGGCTTTGATGTTGGCTTCCTTGACGGAATTATTCCCCCATGTAAACTCCATTAATTTGGGCGGCGGCTTAGGGGTGGTTGAAAAGCCTGGTCAAAGTCCGATTGATTTTGAAGCCTTTGATGCCTCCTTGTTGGCCGTGAAATCGCGTTATCCCAAATTGAAAATTTGCTTGGAACCCGGACGCTTTTACGTGGCCGAAAGTGGCATTATTTTAGCCAAGGTGACCCAATGCAAAGAAAAGGGCAAGGTCAAGTTCGTAGGCATAGAAACCGGCATGAATTCCTTAATCAGACCATCTTTGTACGGTTCTTACCATGAAATCGTGAATTTAACCCGACTTCATGATGAAAAAGCAGGCTTTGCCCACATTGTAGGGCCCATTTGTGAATCCGGCGACACTTTAGGGTATGATCGATTGTTGCCTGTGACTTATGAACAGGACGTGTTGCTGATTGCCAATACCGGTGCTTATGGTTATTGCATGAGCTCCAATTATAATTTAAGACCACCAGCACAAGAGATGGTTTTGGAATAAATCCATGGTGCTTATTGATGCCGACCAAAGGAGTCAGGCCACTGTTCCTCATTTGTCTTTTATCGTCCAAGCGCCGGCTGGTTCTGGAAAAACGGAAATTTTAACCCAACGCTTTTTGCGTTTGTTAAGCCAAGTCACAGCTCCAGAACAAATCATCGCCTTAACCTTTACCCGAAAGGCAGCCAGTGAGATGCGAGAACGCATCATTTTGGCTTTGCAAAATGCGGCCGCAAACCTTGAGGCCAGCTCCCCTCACCAACAAATGACCTTGGAGTTTGCCAAAGAGGCCTTAAACCGAAGCGACCAATTGCAATGGAATTTGTTGCTGCAGACCAATCGTTTGAAAATATGCACCTTGGATGCTCTTTGTCAAAGCATCAATCAGGCCATCCCCCTACTGGAAAAACCCCTGGCTTTTTCAAAAATCACCGATACTCCGGCCACAGACTATTTGGCGGCTTCTCGGGCTTGCATCCAATTTGCTTTGGAAACCCCCCAATACCAAGAAGAGATCAAGACTTTGCTTTTGCACGTGGACAACCGCCAAGATAAGTTGATTGATTTATTCACCGATCTTTTATCCCAAAGAGATCAATGGATAAAGCCTTTGTTTCAAGCACGAGAACAGGATAGAGCCCACTTTGAACAGGCCCTGATTTGCATTGAACAACAGGCAATGAAGAACTTCAAACGCAGTCTACCTCAGGCACTTGCAGACCAATTGATTCAAAGTGCGCGTGAATTAGCACTTCTAGAAGACGATCCCAACTCCCCTCGCCACTTATTACGAGATTGGTATGACTTGGAACAAACCAAGCCAATGGTGGTAACAGCCCTTTCAAAGCTGGTGCTCACAGGGGATGAAACCTTACGCAAGGGCTTTGATCACCACGTGGGTTTAAAGCGTGGCCTTGTCCGGACCAACAATACAATCAAATCAAGACAGGCAGCAAAGAATTATTGGCGCAATTGAACGAATGCCCTGATTTTTTAAACGCACTCAAACAGGTGACTTACCTGGCAAACCCAGAATACGAAGACAAGCAATGGGCGGTTTTGCAAGCTTTGTTTCTCCTACTTCCCTTATTGCTAGGTCATTTGCAGGTTCATTTCAGTGAAAGCAATGAGGTGGATTTCACCGCCCTGTCACAACAAGCTTTAGAAGCCCTTGGTGATGTAGACAATCCAACGGATTTGGCTCTCTATATGGATACGGCTTTGCATCACCTGTTGGTGGATGAATTCCAAGACACCTCCCAAAACCAATTCGAATTCATCACCAAATTAGTCCAAGGCTGGCAGCCTGATGAGGGGAAAACCCTTTTCATAGTAGGCGATCCCATGCAATCCATTTACCGTTTCAGGCAGGCGGAAGTGGGTTTGTTTTTTAGGGCTAAAGAACAGGGTATCGGTCCTCTTAGGCTGAATTTTTTGCAATTGCAGTGCAATTTCCGCTCAACCCAACCTTTGGTTCAATGGGTAAACCAACATTTTGCCAACATTTTTCCCAAACAATCGGACATGCAATCTGGGGCGGTCTCCTTTCATCCTTCCTCTTCCATGAAGCCAAGTCATGAACACCAAGCTGTGATTGCCCAGCAATTTAAAACCAAAAGACAAGAAGCCGACTGGCTCATTGCAACCATTCAACAGGAATTAAAAAACCATCCAGAACACTCCTTGGCCATCTTGGTTCGCTCCAGGACTCATTTGACTGAAATCATCCATCTGCTGCGACAGGCAGAGATCCCTTATCAGGGCAATGAAATCGATTTATTGGCTAATCTAGCTCACATACGTGATGTCTTTTCCCTCACCCAGGCCTTATTGTCACCAGCTAACCGACTGTCTTGGTTGGCCATGCTGCGCAGTCCTTATTGCGGTCTGGCTTTAACCGATCTGTTATGCATTGCTCGTTTTAATAAAAAACAATCCATTTACCAGGCTTTGATGAATTTGGATGACATTCAGGGATTGAGCGAGGAAGGACGTATTCGCGCCACTTTTTTTACCAAGATCATGCACGCGGCGCTAGGGATTCGATTTCAAATGCGTCTGTCGGATTGGGTGGCTGACACCTTAAAAAAATTGCACTTAGACAAGATTCTGGATCAAAAGCAACTGGATGATTTGGAACAATTTTGGATTTTACTCGACACCTATGAACAAGATGGTCGCATACCCGATTGGAAAGCATTCACCCATCCTTTCAATAAGCTCTATTCACAACAAGTGACTCCCTCAAGGTTGCAAGTCATGACCATTCACAAATCTAAGGGATTGGAATTTGATGCCGTGTTTCTACCGGGTTTGGGTTCACAGGCAAAACCTGCGGATAAACCCATGTTGCGGTGGCTGCAACTCACCACTCCGGAAAAAGACAATCTGTTGTTGATGTCCGCCATTCAAGCGGCGGATGAAGATCAGTGTGCTTTATACGATTATTTAGGCCGACTGGAGGCTCAAAAAGCGCTCTATGAATCGCAAAGATTGCTTTATGTTGCGGTGACTCGCGCCAAATCGCGTTTGTATTTAATGGATGGCTCAGCCAAATCTTCCAAAAATTCTTTCCGCCATTTGTTAAAAAACCAAGAATTCGTGATGACCGAAGCCGTAGATGATTTTGAGGAAAACACAAGCCACTTACCCCAATTGTTCAAGCTTCCTTTACAGGATTATGCATCCAACTCCTCCGCCCCATCACCTAAAGTCACCTCATCGGCCTTAAGCCTATCCTCCAGCATTCCCCGTCTAACCGGTGTTTTAACCCACAGACTGATGCAATGGATCTGTGATCATCATCCACAGCACCTAGACCAAATTCCCTGGCCCTTTGTTCTCCATGAATTGAATCGAATGGGCTTTGATAAAAAAAATCAAGAAGAAACCCTATCCACCTTAAAAAGTCAAGTAAGTCTCCTATTCCAAGACCCAAGAGGCTTATGGATAATGCAGCCACATGAACAAGAAAAAAACGAGTATGAACTCTTGGTGGAAGATCAAGGTCGCATGGTAACCCGCATCATCGACAGAACCTTTGAAGAAGCCAACCGCTTGTGGCTCATTGATTTTAAAACCGGAAAAGACGATAAAACAGCACTCATCCAACACCAACAGCAATTAAACCAATACAAACACCATATGTCTTCTCGAACCTCTTTGGCGATTCATTGTGGACTTTATTACCTAAGCAATGGGCATTGGGTTGAATGGTAATTTACGGTTAAGCACTAGCACCCAAAGCCTTTCTAAGTTATCATTGGCCCTTTTATTTCAAGGGAGGCTGCCTATGACTGTTGAAAGCGAAGTTCTAAAGGTTTTAGCCACCATAAAAGACTCTCTGCTTGAACGCAATGCCCAAGAGATGAACCTCAGCGTCAAACTCGAGTGCACCTCATCACACCTGCACTTGGATCTCATCGCGGGGTTTCCTTGCCAATTCTTAGAAACCGCTTACAAACCTTCATTACTCTCAGCCCTACAAAATGCATTTCCTGATCATCAAATCAGCCTGACTTTCCACCAACACATCAAAGCCTACAGCACGCAAATGGCTGGAAAAGGTTTACGCGGGGTGAAAAATACCATAGCCGTGGCCTCAGGCAAAGGCGGTGTGGGTAAATCGACGGTGACCGTGAATCTCGCAACCGCCTTAGCTCAATTGGGCGCACGCGTTGGTATTTTGGATGCGGACATTTACGGTCCCAGCATGCCCATGATGTTGGGACACACAAAGCCTGTGGAGCTTCGTGACGAACAGTATATGCCCGTAAAAGCCCATGGCATTCAGGCCATGTCTATAGGTTATTTAACCCAAGGCGAGCAAGCCTTAATCTGGCGCGGTCCCATGCTTGCCAAATCTTTAATCCAGATGTTGGACATCACCTTGTGGGAGGAGTTGGATTATTTATTCATTGACTTACCCCCGGGCACAGGCGATATCCAATTGACCTTGGTTCAAAAAATTCCATTGACCGCAGCCATTGTGGTGACCACGCCACAAAACGTGGCTACCTTGGATGCAAAAAAAGCCATCACCATGTTTTCTAAAACCGGCATCCACGTCCTGGGATTGATTGAAAACATGTCCACACACGCCTGCAGCCAATGCGGTCATCAGGAGGCCATTTTTGGAGAAGGTGGTGCCAAGACCTTGTGTGAAACCCATCAGGCCATTTTGTTAGGACAACTCCCTTTAAACGGCCGCATAAGGCAACATTGCGACGAAGGAAGCCCCATAGCCATTCAAAAAAACGATGCCTTGGCGGATGCTTTCATCAAAACAGCTTTAAACTCGGTGGTTGAGCTGGCCAAACAGCCAATTAACTACGCCAATAAGTTTCCAAACATTATAGTCGAATGAGATAAACCTTGGGAAAAATAATCAAAAAACCAATATTGGTCTTGGATCTGGACGGTGTCGCCTTCGTTGGCAAACCGGATGTGGATTCCATAGACACCCAAAACAACACACTGGGTGATTTCATTGAGATAATGGGAGGCTCAAAACAAACTCTTTTTAAAGTCGCTTTTCTGAATCCAAAGAAACTGCGCGGGTTGATTGAGAATGCCTGTCGATGCCATGGCGGAGTTCTATTCATGACCGCAGGGTTCTGGGATGAGATCAGTGTCAAACAACACTTCATCAACTACCTCAATCTGTCCTCCACGACTGCAGACAAAATTTTAAAGGCTCCCTTTTTAAATGCCAACAGAGCTCACCAATTTTTTCCAGACCAGCCCTTGTTTAAAATTCCAGAAATACCTAAAAATCTGTGGTTAAAACATTTTCTCGAAGAAAACAGTCAATTAAAACACAATGCCTTTGTGGTTTTGGATGACAACCCAAAGCAAATCCTGTCTTTCACAGGGGTAAACCGAGTGGTTCCCATTCTTGCAACCACTCATGTTGGGATCAAACCGCAACCCTTTTACCAACAAACTCTAGCCGCTTTAAGAAAAATAAGTATTACCACATCCCATCTCTCGACTGCAACCAAAGCCCTCCACTATTCCAACAAAGGGGTTTCTCTAAAACAGGTGTTTCGGTTTTTTGTTTCAGCAAAACCGCACCTGGATGAAAATCAAAGAGTCCACAACACAACAACCTCAATTTCGATTTCATGATGTCAAATGGATTAAGCGCCCTTACAAAGTCGGCTATCAAGTCAGCCAACAAAACCGATCTCAATTTATTTTTCCCTCATGACCTAAGATAATAGGAAATATTCCCTTGGGATCTTGGCCAGATAAGGTAAAGGCGTCCGTGTGACAAAGGCCAGTGGCTTTAATTTCAATCAAGACTTCATCGTATTTGGGTCCTTGCAAATCGACGGTTTCGATCTGAAGGGGTTTTCCAGCCTGAAAGGCTACTGCGGCTTTTACTTTCATAAAACTCCAAGCATTGTGAAGGTTCTAGGGGAGTATCCTAATATAATCCATAGTCTTATAGAAAAAAACTATTTATGCCCTATACTTAGGGTTTTAAGCAGAGTGAGATTTTGCAATGAATCAATACAAAGGAGAATGTTTATGCGGTACTTGCCGCTATGTTATAACCGCAGAAAAAGCAATGGGGATGTACTTGTGTCATTGTAGCCGATGTAGAAAGGAAACTGGCAGCCTTCATGGGGCAAATGTTTTCTTTGATAGGGCTCAATTGTTCTGGGAAAAGGGTCAAGATAAGGTGACCCATTTCAAGTTGAGAGGGACAAGAAAGCAACGCGCCTTTTGCATGACTTGTGGGAGTCCCCTCCCAAGTCAAGAGGGAGACTCTCATGTGATTTTACCAGCCGGGACAATGGAGAATGATACCTCCCTAGAACCAACCGCTCATATTTATTATGCCAGCCGCGCATCTTGGGAGGATAAGCTAACTGATTTAAAACGATTTGATGAGTTGCCAAGTCTATAAGCTTGCTTGAATATCCGATCTGATTAAGGAACATGACCAAAATAACTTCCTGTTTTTGGAAGAATAATAATTAACGCGATGCTCAACTTTTCACGGAACCATACGGGCCCGGGCCCGTGAGCGAGCCCGAGCCCGCCCGAGTTCCGCCTAATCTGTTTTTTTTGCCATTTTAGTCAACATCATAACAATGCGATTCAGTAATTCTCTTGTTAATTGATAATATTCATCATGTATAATGTTTAAACGTTTGGATATTTCCAATATCGCTGCGGTTTCTGTAGCAGAACGTTTTGCCATGCGGTAGAATCTACTTTTTTCGTTAGGGGAGAACTCTCCTGAGCCCTCAGCAATATTCAATGAGATCGATGTCCCAGCTCGTTGAAGTTGGTCGGTTAAATAAGCTCTGCCGCGAGGAAAAGCTATAGTGATTTTATCAATGAATACCACAACCTCAATGGAGGCTTGGTATACATCCAATTTTTCAAAATCGAAATAACTCATAGTTGGATTTCCTTATAATTAAGTTTTGGACTTGAAACAATTTCCTGTTGAGTGACATAGCGCTTTATTGTAATTTGGTTCGCTAAAAACAGAAATCACAAGGAGTAGCACTATGCCAATTGAGGACTTTATCATTACTGTATTTTGCTTAATAGATGATGAGTGTAAAAAAATCGGTGGTGGTCATAGATTAAGAACAAGAGGCTTTGAACCAAAGCTATCTGATAGCGAGGTCATCACAATGGATGTTGTCGGAGAGTTTTTGGGGAGGGATACAGATACTGGCATCTGGCGTTATTTTAAGGAGCATTGGTTTTCATTGTTTCCTGAACTAGGAAGTCGAGGTAATTATGCAAAACAATCAGCAAATTTATGGATAATAAAACAAAGAATACAGGCATCTTTTGCAGCCCAAAGTGGGGCATTATCAGATAAACTTCATATGGCAGATGGATTGCCAATGCCTATTTGCCATTTTAAACGCGCGGGATTTAGTTCCATCTTTAAGGGTATTGCATCCTATGGTTACTGTGCCTCCAAGAGCGAGACTTACTACGGCTTTAAAGGCAATCTTGCCATTGGTTCCGATGGGATGATCACAGGAATCACTGTGACGCCGGCTAACATTGATGAAGGCGAGGATTATCAAGCACAAATCAGAGAACACACACAAGTTAACTTGCAGACACCATTACGTAGCAATATGAATGACCCGAGAGGGAGGCATTTTAGTCGCTGGCTAACATCAACAAGACGACTGGTTGAAACAGTTATTGGGCAACTATCGCAGCAGTTTCACATCGAAAAGTCAGAGCAAGAGATCTGTGGCATTTAACAAACAGAATTGGGAGAAAAGTACTAGCGCATACTGTTGGTATGATGGTCAATAAAATATTAGGAAATCCTCCCTTACAATTTGAGTGCCTTGAAATTGTTTAAAAACCGGGCCCGGGCTCGCTCACGGGCCCGGGCCCGTATGGTTCCGTGAAAAGTTGAGCATCGCGTTATATTAATAAACATCCCTTAAATTAGTGCCATTGACCAAAGAATTAAAGGCAATCGCATCGATCATGGAGCCTGCGATTGGTTCCAAAAAATTAAAGCTGATTATCAAGCCCTTCACCACCACTATTTTTAGTGAGGTCTACATCGCTTTTGCCCCAATCCTGTAATTTAGCTACAGCTTAGCTTTTCTTCAAGCGTTACAGAAGTAGGTTTGCTAGTTGAAGGCTGAAATACACTCAGCTCACTGACTGTAGTAGGTTTCTCTTCACACAAGCGATTGACATACTCACTTAGCTTAGTCAAGCCTTCAAGCTTCATCGCATGACAGCGATTGGCAGCTGAGTTGCTTTTAGGCTCTAGGGCAAAGTGGTCTTGGACTAGATTGAGTAAATGACCATCACTGGTATATTCAGTCCCATATTTCTCCGATAAACATTGATGAAAGCAGGCTTGTTTATCTTTAGGGATGTCTAAGCAATGTAAGGCTTCTCCTTCCCCACTCAGGTCTATCAGCTCATCAAAGGCCTCTTTAAAGGTTTGTTGATTGCTGCGGTTGATGAGTGATTTAAAATGACTAAGGGCGAAATCTCTAAGTTCTGCCTTAATATTGTCTTCAGTCATGAAGCTTAACAAGGGATGTCCAATGACGGACTGGAAAAGCCGTCTTTTAACGCCGGAAAAACAGCTTGGTCTATCCCCTTCTAGGTCGTCATATTCCTCTTGCTTTCCATTTCGCAAACGCAACTTATCCCAATTATGAGCACGACCAATCAGGGCGATTTCTTGGATGAAGTGATTAAGTCTTGTTTCAATAGTATGGCCTTCTATGGGAGAGGTGGTCTCATCAATGGCTGCTAGGTAAAACATGGCAATTAAGGATTGGTATTCTTCAAAAGTCGACCAACGCTCGCGTCTATCCTCGCTGATGTACACATAAGAGGCATGAGCGTGCATCCAAGGGTTGGGTTTTGATAGATAACGCCAGGCGCTATGCTCTGGATGGCGATAATAGGCTTGATGCGCTTGTTCTAAATCTTCTCCTTGAAGATTTAAAGCTGCAAAGGATGCATAGTCCAGGGGAAGCTCAATTAAATTGCCAGCTACTCTGATGCGTGCAGGATTGGCTTTATAACGGGAAACCAAGGTGTCCTGAAGAGCGCTCATTACATGAGTCATCCCCGCGGCTGTTATTCTTGGTTGATAGTATTGAAGAGCTCTTTCCAGCCTTCTTGCCTCACCAGTAGACAAAGCAATCATGGAAGATTCCCGATCACGTGCAAGCTGTCTTAAGTCTACGCCAGCACGCGCTTCCTCATGATAAAAATGGTTACGCTGGGCAAGTTCTCTTACCGCAGGAATATTAAGCAATAAATTGGCAGCTATTGGATTGTTGCAAGCCATAGCCAGTCTTAGTAATTCATTGGATTGCCCGGGCGTGATTTCTTGATGAACTAAAGCCTTAAGCGATGGAATATCCAACAAAAATCGAATCGAATCATCTAAAGCTCGATCATTTCGACGAATTAAGTTTCTTAGAATATAAAAATAATATTTGGCACGTTCTGCACCCTGAATATCAAATACGGCATTGGGGTGATTCATCAACAAAGCATCACGCTCTTGATGCAAATTCTGCAGCAGCTCTTGGATGAAAGGATTGACGAATCTATCGTACTCATAAGTATGCGCTTCTGCATAGGCTAGGCATTGACGGTTTTTTAAGAGCCAGTTGAGGATAGACAGGTGGCCATTTTCAGCAGCCTTACGAAAAGCAGAGTAATCATATGCTGTAATCATTGCAGTCAATCTATTCGGTGCTTTTTCTGCAAGCCAGTTGAGCGTAGCCAGATGGCCATTTAAAGCCGCGTTACAAAAATCGAGAGGGAAGGCATGGCAAGACGAAAGCACTACTGGCTCGTTTTCTAAATACGCAACCACATAAATCTGTAAGTTTTCTGAACTGCCATCCAACACCAGAACTGTCATTCCCGCGTAGGCGGGAAACATCCCTCATGTACCACGATCTCTATTTAATGAGAGATTTTGAATTATTGCCTACAGCCTATGATCATAAAGATAAAATTACGGTAAAATCGACTATTTTTCATGGTGAAAGGTTATTGAGTTGATAGGGATTGCAAAAAAAATAACACTAACGGAAAAACAATTTGATGTTTTAAGTCAAATTGGAAAAACCCGCACACATCGATTGGATCATATTGAGCGTGCTCAAATTATCTTACTGTGCTCCGAGTTAAAACCAAATGTACAAATAAGTATGAAATTAGGCATTTCAATAAGCACTGTAAAAAAGTGGCGTAAACGATGGCTAAAAAATGAAGAAAAACTTTTGTTGGTTGATGAAAAGGAAAAAGGAATCAACTATGTTCGAAAAATTTTGGAAATATTAAGTGATGAGCAACGCTCTGGCGCCCCATGTACATTTACAGCGGAACAAGTATGTCAGATAATGAGTTTGGCCTGTGAAAGGCCTGAGGACAGTGAACTACCAATTAGTCATTGGAGTTTAAATTCCCTCATGAACGAAATAATAAACCGCGGAATCGTAAAGACAATATCACGCAGTCGCTTGTCTGTTTTTTTAAAATCAAGGGAGTATAAAACCTCATAAAGTGAAAGGTTGGTTACATACACCAATCGAGGATGAAGTACTTTTTAATGAGCAAGTGGCAGGTCTTTGTCAATTGTACCATGATGCCCCCATGCTACACGCCAACGGAATTCACCTCATAAGCCGTGATGAAAAAACGGGCATACAAGCATCGGATACATCCCATAACATTCAGTTTGTTTATACTCCTAAACATGCCTCATGGCTTAATCAAGTTGAAATTTGGTTTGGCATTTTAGTAAATAGGCTCTTAAAACGCTTATCAGTAAAATCAACGGATGAGCTTAAAATTAAAATTTTGTCATTTATCTCATATTTTAATCAAACAATGGCAAAGGCATTTAAGTGGACATATAAAGGAAAAGTCCTGAAAGCTTAATCGCCTATAAAACAAGTCCAAATTTAAGGAACCTAAACGATGGAAAAGCAATATTTCGTTTATTTGCTTGCAAGTAAACCATATGGCACTTTATATGTTGGTGTAACAAGTAACCTGATACAGCGTGTTTTTCAACATAAAGAAGGCTTAGTAGATGGTTTTACCAAAAAATACAATGTACACCAACTCGTGTATTATGAAGTTCACTTAGATATAAGAGAGGCGATATTACGAGAAAAAAGAATAAAGAAATGGAATAGGCAATGGAAGATTAATCTCATTGAGCAAAACAACCCTCATTGGATTAATCTTAGCATTGGATTATGTTGATGGATGGTTTCCCGCCTACGCGGGAATGACAGTTCTGGTGTTGGATGGCAGTTCAGAAAACTTACAGATTTATGTGGTTGCGTATTTAGAAAACGAG
>CAWAUF010000005.1:0-20049 GCA_963785145.1 uncultured Gammaproteobacteria bacterium
TAGATTTAACTCGAAGGGGACCAACTGGAAGCCTGTGTGTTTTTAACAGGAGAATCAAATCCCTCTTCATGAGATCCTTCTGTCCATAATTCTTTTACTGCGTTGAATGAAGCTTCGCTGTACAGTTCTTGTGTTTCAATTTCTTCGGTGGTCCCTATGGGCGTATCAAATAATTTAAGCAAATTTCTTTGTGGATTGCTGAGGTCAGCACTGGGACTGTCTGCTTGAACCGAAGCCGTGGATTCTAAGGCATATTGATTATTGGGATTGGGAAGATTTCCTTGAACGAATTGGATGTGTGCTAACAGTTCCTTCATGAGTATGTGTTTGGACAGTTTCCAGCTTCCAAGATGGCCTCCACGTTGATCCAGTTCTTCAATCTCAAGCTCTGAGCCAAGAAAACGCTGCGGTAAAAGTGTTTCAAAAGCAAACAAGAGGGCCAGCATCCATTTCAGAGAATCAAAGTGTGGTGTAAAATCACCGCTTTTATGATTTATTTTTTCCAGAGTGTATGAACCATCGGCTTGTTTTCTCAAGTAAATGTTTCCTGCTGTTAAACAGCGTGCATTGTATTTGTCTTTGTTTGCCATTTGATAGTGAGCTGGGATCCAGGCATTGGGCGTGCCTTCAAACGCAAAATACAATTGTTTATCTAAAGTGACCACAAAACGAAGTTTGGTTTTGGAATTGCCTTTTTCACAATTAGAAAGCTTATGCAATAGTTCCTCCAAATTGGGTAAGGAATGGATGACGTACTGTGGAGTTGGTTTTTTACTTTTTTTATTTTCTGCAGTGCGTTCATTATGACGCTGATAAGCAATGGGATGGCAGTTAGCAACGGAAGTAAAAGCAGGACGTTCTTTCCTTAAAGAAATTAAATTGGGACTTAAATCTTCTTGCAACTCTTGCAATGAGCTTTGGCAAGATAACGCCTTTAAGGGTGTTTGTGGCATTACAAAATGTTCTTCTTGTTCGTCTGTTCTATCGAATCTTTTCACGTCCTTCTTCTCCAAATCTCTGATAATAAAATGAAATTATTGTTTTTTTTATGATCGTCATAAAAATAAAAAGGGCATCGTACTGGTTATTCGAGGGTTTGTAAACCATTAAATGGTTTATTTAGACTTAAAAAAGAATCCATGACTCTAACTAATTCATTTTATTGTATTTTTTGTAAATATTACGCATTCTGGATGACTTGCCAAATAGTATGAATGGGAGTCAAAACTTATACAATTGTTCGTTATTAAGGAGGATTTAGGGCCAAGGCCCAACCTACAAAATAAGATAGATATTTGAAGAGTTCTGCTTAGGAGGAAATTCTAGAAAAAAAATCCAGCAAGATTGAATCCTAAGGACGCACTCTTGCTGGAAATCAGTTAGCCACTAGTGCTTAGACCGTAATTAGCGTCTTGTTTGCTCTCTTTCCCATCACCTGCTGGAGGAGCAGAGGGTTCTTTGTATTTGAAAAAGAAGTTTGGAAGTTCAGCATACACGGGTTCAGGGTATTCAGAAGGTATGTAAGGAGGTGGATCATCTGCTTTGTTGCTATTCGCTACTAATACCTGTTTTCTGCGTTCTTTGAGCTTGTCTTTAACAAAAGCACCCAAATTATCTAAGGTAGAATCATTGGCTGCCTTTTCCACATCCGACATGGTGATGGAGGACTGATCTTTGTAACTGTGTTTCATCTGATTGACTGACAAATCAATTAATTTATCGGTTTTCACATCGGGCGCATCCACGGAGTTTCTTGCGGCAGACTCAGCATCGAGCAACCTATTTTCTTCATTCAAGCCTGTAATCAGGTTATTGATTTTTACTTGTTTGGAAATTAAACGCGGTAACTGCAATGCTTTTCTAAGACCTGAATTACCCAATCGGATTTTAGTGATTTCCTCCTCTAATTCTGCATTTTTTTCTGATAATTCGGTGACTTGATCCTGGATTTCATTACGCTTGGAGTTAATTCTAGTTTGAGCTGCTTCGAAAGATTCAGAAAGATTATTATACATTTTAGATAAAAATTCTTCTTCCAAAGTTTGTCCATTGAATGTAAAGATTTTTCGAACGAATTTAGACCAGTTCCTTAAGGTAAATAAGTTTATTATAAAACCACCACCTAACTCAGACACTCCCGGCTCGCGGGGAGTCAAAGGTAAATTGACGTCAGGTCTACCAGACCAAGGTTTTATGTTGGCAAATATTCTTCTGTGGACTTCGAAATCGACGTCATCGATGTTGCCTTTGTTTGCAGGATCCAAACGTTGGCCAGTAAAGAATTTTCTAATTTCATCGCCACCACGTCTAATAATAGATGGGCCAGCGAATACAGCGCCTAAGAAAATCGGTAAGAAAATACGACCCCCTCGAATCAGAACGGCTGCAGTACCGGATATTAGGAAAGCCAAAGGCAGGCCTAGAAATCCAAACTTTAAGTTGGCTGCGTTTGATCTGAAAGTGGCTAAAGACCCCAGTTTAAAATTGGCATTTCTTGAGCTGATGTTGTCTAAGTAAGAATCATTGAAAACGTGGCGTTGAAAGCCCCAATTGATTAAAACCTTTGTATTGTGATAGAACACTTTGAGGGTATTGGTTATAAATCGAATGGCTATGATGGGAGAAGCAAGAGCAACCCCAACAAAGGCGCCTGATATGGCTCCTATTCCACCTAAAATGAACCGTTGGAAAAAATTACGTTCTTGTGCATTCTGTAACTCCACATTGAATTTTGAGTCTTCAGGAGAAACAGCTTTTAAAATGGTCTGAATGGTGGATACAAAGGATAGGATAGAATGGTATGGAAATTTCCAACCGTGTCTCAACAATCGAACCACAAGTATCACGGCCACGACAGGACTGGCTAATGTCAAACCAACCAGTATGCCTGGACTACCAAGAAGTTTTAAAAACCAATGGCGATTAAATCCTGTAAAATTACTGAGAGTCTCACTTGCGGCTAATTCTAGGGCAAGCAAAGCCGCTTGGTAGGCGCTTATGATGACGTTTTTAGGCATTCTGAACACTAAAGCCACAAATAAGCCACTGGCTACGGCTAAAGGCAGACCGATTAAAAGACCTGGAAAACCAAATACATAATGGCGCTTTCTATCACCAAATCCATAACCTGCCTTTGTTTTCTTTTTTGAAGCAACTTGAACATTTGAATTGTCAGAGGGGGTTTTTTTTGCTTCAGACTCATCCTCAATCAGTGATTCTACGTCTTTTGGATCCGCCTCATTCACTTCCCAAGTCGAAAGTATGGCATCGGTTGGGAGTTTAAAAATCCATCTAAGGGAGTTAACGAATAATGCACCAATGAAGGCGGCAGGAATTGCAGCTATCCAGGCAAAGGGCTCCATGCGTTGATTGTTGTTTCTTTTTACTGCTGTGGGTGGACGTTGTATGCTTTCTGGAACTGCTTCATTACCACCAAATTTTTCAAAAAAGCGAAACGTTTCAGTTGATAATTTACTTGAAATGCCCATAAAATCTCTCTTTTAGTTAAAACGGGAGTGCATTGTAGCAAGTAAATATTAACTAAACATTATTTTTTTCAAAATTTTCGTACATTATTTCTCTTAACTGACAACATGTTGAGCTCGCTTCTGTAAAATAGCGACAGCGGGTAGGGTTTTTCTTTCTAAAAATTCTAGAAAGGCACCTCCTCCGGTGGACAGATAGGAGATTTGTTGGTTTAGATCGTACAGATCGATTGCTGCCAAAGTATCGCCGCCTCCTGCTATGGAGAAGGCATCGCTTTCAGCAATGGCTATGGCCAAGGCTCGGGTGCCGTAACCGAATTGCGGCAGTTCAAAAACACCCACAGGACCATTCCAAATGATGGTTTTTGCTTGGTTGATGAGGTCAATGTATTCGCTGATGGTGGCAGGTCCAATGTCTAAAATCATGTCATCCTCAGCGACGTTTGCTAAGGTTTTGTTGTAAGCAGGACAGGTTTCACTCAGGACTTTTCCGACCACCACATCTCTGGGCAGGGGTATCTTGCAGCCTTTTTCTTGAGCCAATTGCAAAATCTCACTGGCTTCTTTCAGTAAATTGGCTTCATGCAGGGATTCTCCAATTTCAAAACCTTGGGCTTTTAGGAAGGTATTGGCTATGCCGCCGCCAGGAATTAGGTAATCGACCATTCCTACCAATTGCTTTAGCAAACTGAGTTTGGAAGAGACCTTGCCTCCACCGACTATGGCTACGATGGGTTTTTTCGGATCTTTTAATACGGTTTGAAGCGCATTCAGTTCACTTACTAATAAAGGACCCGCCACAGCCACTGGTGCAAACTGGGCCAGACCACAAGTGGACGCATGTTCTCTGTGCGCGGTACCAAAAGCATCCATGATAAAGACATCGCAAAGGGATGCTAGTTTTCTAGCCAATTGCTCGTCATTGCTTTTTTCACCGACGTTGAAGCGAAGGTTTTCACACAAAACCAATTCACCAGGTTGGACCTCGACTCCTTTTAAATAGTCTTTTACAAAGCGCACCGGATAATCCAAATTTTGATGCAGATAGTCTGCCACCGGAAGAAGAGAAAATCGCTCCTCGAAAGAACCTTCCTGGGGTCTTCCAAGGTGTGAGATGACGATGACGGCAGCCTTTGCTTCTAGAGCCATTTTGATCGTGGGTAAGGCCGCCAGCAGGCGTTGATCGCTGGTGATGATTCCATGTTTGATTGGAACGTTTAAATCCTCCCGAATCAGAACTTTTTTTCCAGCAAGATCGACGTCTTTCATTTGAATTAACTTCATGTCTGTCCTTAGGATTAGGAGCAATGCATCATGTGATAAGCAGTGTCCAACATACGATTTGAAAATCCCCATTCATTATCATACCAAGCAATGATTTTAACCAGCTTACCAAAAACCTTGGTTTGAGTGCTGTCAAAAATGGCAGAAGCCGGGTTGTGAATGAAGTCACAAGAGACCAAGGGTTCCTCGTTGTAAAGTAAAATGGAATTTTTAGCGGAAGCCATGATCCGATTGACTTCAACCACACTGGTTTCACGACTGACTGTAACGGTGAGATCGATGACGGATCCATTCAAAACCGGAACACGCATAGCAAATCCATCCAATTTACCCGCCAATTCAGGTAAAACCAGACCAACAGCCGCCGCCGCACCCGTTTTAGTTGGAATGATGGAGTGAGTTGCCGATCGCGCACGCCTAAGATCTTTGTGACTTCCATCCAAAAGGTTTTGATCTTTGGTATAGGCATGAACGGTGTTGAGCAAACCGTATTCAATTCCTAAAGCCTCATGCAAAGGTTTGATCACCGGAGCCATGCAATTGGTGGTGCAAGACGCATTGGATACGATGTGGTCTGAGTCTTTCAGAATGTGGTGATTCACACCATAAACCACCGTGGCATCGACTTTTTTTCCTGGGGCGGAGATCAAGACTTTTTTAGCCCCTGCCTGGATGTGTTGTCTGGCTACGTCTGCTTCTGTAAAGTGACCGGTACATTCAAAGACTAGATCGACGTTTAAATCTTTCCAGGGTAAGTTCAAGGGATTTCTATCCGAGGTGATTTGAATGGCATGACCATCCACAATCAATAGGTTCCCCTCCGATTGGACCTCCTTTGCAAATTTGCCGTGCGTGCTGTCGTAACGCGTAAAATGAGTGGTTGCGTCAATGCCAGATAAATCATTGATTGCCACCACTTCAAATTCATTTTGTCTGTTGTATTCAAAAATCGATCTTAAAATGCATCGGCCAATGCGGCCATAGCCATTTATAGCGACTCTAATTGCCATACTTAATACTCCGATCTTGTTGAATAATTACCTTTTTTATACAATACCGCCATAGCCTCTACGATTCGTTCTACCGTGAAACCTAGGTAATCAAAAGCTTGTGCCGCGGGAGCCGAGACGCCAAATTGATCCAATCCGATGACTGTCCCGTCTAATCCAACGAATTGGTACCAATAAGCACTGCTGGCTGCTTCGATTGCTATGCGTGCTCGCACCCGATTGGGTAATACTTGGTCTTGATATTGTTTGTCCTGAGCAAGAAAACGCTCTCCACAGGGCATGGAAACCACTTGAACTTGAAGGCCATTTTGCTTGGCTTTTTCTGCTGCAGCAAGGGCTAACTGAACTTCAGAACCCGTGGCCATGAGAAGGACATCCGGTGTTTTCTCGCAGGACACCAGGATGTATGCGCCCTTTTTGATCATTTCGGGCGCATGGGTTGGATGGGGTAAAGCCGGTAAATTTTGTCTGGATAACAACAAGGCCGTTGGCCCAGTATGATGCTCTAAAGCATCTTGCCAGGCAATGGCGGATTCCAGAAGATCCGCCGGGCGCCAAACGTTCATGTTCGGGGTCATGCGCAACATGGCCGCATGTTCAATGGGCTGATGGGTGGGGCCATCTTCCCCAAGACCTATGGAATCATGTGTAAATACATAAATCACGCGTTGTTTCATCAGAGCGCTCAAGCGTACGGCATTGCGAGCATAATCGGCAAAAGCCAAGAAGGTTCCACCATAAGGTATGAAGCCTCCATGTGCAGCCAAACCATTCATGATCGCGGCCATTGCGAATTCACGCACGCCATAACAGATGTAATTGCCTGAAAAATCCTCTGCGGAAATGGCTTTCGAGCCAGACCAATTGGTGTTATTTGAGCCGGTCAAATCAGCCGAGCCTCCAAGCATCTCTGGCAAATGCTTTGCAAAATATTCTATGCAAACTTGAGAAGCCTTACGTGTGGCCATGGTCTTATCATTCTTGAGGCATTGCTGAGAAAAAAACTGGGTTTCTTTTAGCCAGTTATCCGGAAGATCCCCATTAATACGGCGTAAGAATTCAGGGTATGATTCTGGATCAACTAGCTTGTATTGGTTCAGTAAACGAATCCAGTCGTCCTCGTCTTGCTGACCTTGTTGGCTGTGATCCCAAGCCTGATAAATCGATTGAGGAATCTCGAAAGGGGCGTAAGACCAGTTAAAAAATTGCCTTACATTGTCAATATCCGTAGCACTTAAAGGCGCGCCATGTGCCTGTTCACTTCCGGCAACCGAAGAACCCAGACCTATGATGGTTTTACACGGAATCAAGGTGGGTTGATGGGGGTTGGCTTGGGCCAGCCGAATGGCTTTTTCAATGGCCTGTTGATCATGGCCATCCACAGCATCGATTACCTGCCAATGGTAAGCCCTAAATCGTGCAGCCGTATCGTCAGTAAACCAAGATTCGACTTTACCATCGATTGAAATGCCGTTGTCATCATAAAAAACAATTAATTTGCCCAAACTTAGGGTGCCCGCCAAAGAGCAGGCTTCATGAGAGATGCCTTCCATCAAACAGCCATCGCCCACGAAGACATAAGTGAAATGATCTACTAAAGTCAAATGAGGACGATTGAATTGACTGGCCAAGATTTTCTCAGCCATGGCCATGCCCACCGCATTGGCTAGGCCTTGGCCTAAAGGCCCTGTGGTGGTTTCCACTCCGGGTGTGTGGCCTTTTTCAGGATGTCCTGGAGTTTTAGAGTGCAGTTGACGAAACTGTTTTAGCTCATCCATGGACAAAGAAAAACCGGTCAAATGCAGCAGGGAATAAAGCAGCATGGAGCCGTGCCCATTGGATAAAATGAATCGATCGCGATTAAACCAATGGGGATTTTTGGGATTGAATTTTAAAAATTTTTTCCACAGCACCGTGGCGATATCCGCCATGCCTAAAGGCATGCCAGGATGCCCTGATTGGGCTTTGTCTACCGCATCAACGCTTAACATACGCACCGCATTGGCTAGGTCTTTCATTAGGCTCATCGATTATTCACGCATCAAACGAAAGGCACTATTGTCGCTCAGTCGGCATAAATCAGCAAGAAATCAGTTGAATTTTTGTGATGGGTTCATTTAAAAAGCATAGTGAGAGCTAAGGATTTGACTTAACCTGTTGACAGTTAAGGGATATGACCTTAAGGTAAGGACCATTAGGGCAAAGCCTAGCCTGAATTAAAATGTGCTTTCCGAGGTGTTCTTGATTTTAAATTTTACTTTTTAGATATTTTTTGTGATAATTAGTTTGCTTTTTAACGGAGTTCGTGTGTCTATTGAGAAGTGAGTTCAAGGCAAAAACAATTTATGGTTCAATTAATGGTGGCAGAGCATGATGAATCCAGTTATTGAATGTTTAAAAAAACGCTATGTTTTCTTGGATGCATTTGATTTTGACTCATTCAACAGGTCTCTTAAAATGGAAGATTTAAGTGATGTGTTCAATGAATTTATAAATGCCACTCATAATGCCCCTCTCTCACCACTGCTTCAGGAGCACTTATTAGTCGATAGACAAGAGTTCAATGAATCGCTGCCTGCCGCTGGGAAAGTCTTTCATTCGCAACTGCTTCGTGATCATTTATTACTAAACGTGGAGTATAGCGTTTTATGTGAGCAATTAACCACGCATTTATCCAATCCCTTCTTGAGTCATGAGGATCCGGCTTACACGGATGAAATTGAAGAAATCAAAAATCAGCTTGTCGGAGCATTCATTCTTTCCAAATTAATTGAGAATTTGAATACCCATTATTTACCTAGGAATCTTACAAAGATACACAATCAACAGGAAGTATTTAAGTCTTTATTAAGCAACACCGATAATCCTGTAGCGGATCTTGAGCTCAAATCACCAATACCCACGATCGGACGTCGAGTAAGAGAACTGACTAGCACAGCAACTTGGTACCGTTTGTTTTTAGTCCGATCCAAAAGACTGATAGAATTAATTGCCTTATTAGGTACAGGATGGCAGCATTTTCAGGATTTTGCTTCTTTTTTGACCGAGTATGCTACTCCAGTAATCGCTTATGTGGCTTGGTGTTTTTTCATACCCAGATTGTTAGTTAATTTAATATCCATTGGTGCGCATACCATTCCCATCTTTCTCAGTGAAAAAGAAAAAAAAGTAGACTTTTGGGATAGGCTTAGGGCTCAACTAATTCAACGTTGGCCTGAAATCCTCAATGATCTTCCTTGGTTGTTCGTGGGAGTTATGAATTGCATGGTTTTGATCGGTGTCTTAGCCTCTTTTGCTGCGACCCTTACTCTGGTGTTTTATGGTCATGACGTGATGATGGCCTGTAGCAGAGCCATTGTTGAATTGAGTCAGTTGTGTCTGTCGAAAAGGGAATATTTGAATCTGAAAAATTCCAACGATCAAGATCCTTTTAATGATGCAGTGGATGATTATGTTTCTTATGTGGATCGAAGAGTACAATTTGATTTATGGCGCTTAGGGATCAATGTCATTGCCA
The DNA here is from genome assembly GCA_963785145.1 of uncultured Gammaproteobacteria bacterium. Taxonomy (GTDB): domain Bacteria; phylum Pseudomonadota; class Gammaproteobacteria; order Legionellales; family Legionellaceae; genus Legionella. The sequence goes on from CAWAUF010000005.1 coordinate 9,297, forward strand.
CCTTGGCTATATTTTTAGGTGGTGCTGGCGCTTTGGCCATTTTTTCTTTTTGTCCAGTCATACCCTTGACGGGAGCAATTACTTTAGTGACTGTGAGTTTGTCCCTTTTTATTACTGAAAGAATCCTCAAACGAAAAAGACCTAAAGATAACCCCGAAGAATTAAGGCTGTTGTCTCATTTTAAACAGCTTCCTAGTCGTTTAGGATTTTTTTCTAAAACCAATGAGGAAATTAAACCCCTTAATGTAGAATGTTTGACTCCTCACTCCGGACTCACTACTCCAAATTCAGAATCCAAACCATGGGCATTTGATTTCTCAACCGTGCCATCACTGGGATGATAAAAAGGCTCTTTTATGCAAGATTTGTTGAATAAAAAAATACTCCTTGGAATTTGTGGGGGCGTGGCCGCTTATAAATCCGCTTACTTGATTCGAGAGTTAGGCTGTTTGGGAGCAACCGTTCAGGTGGTGATGACCCGATCAGCGCAGCAATTCTTAGGCCCTTTGTTGTTGCAAGCGCTATCCGGCAATGAGGTGAGAACGGAATTATTTGATGCTCAGGCCGAGGGCGCTATGGGGCATATTGAGCTGGCGCGATGGGCGGATTGTCTGCTAATAAGTCCTGCCAGTGCAAATTTTTTGGCTAAAATGGCTCATGGCATTGCAGATGATTTGCTTTCCACTTTGTATCTTGTGGCACAAACACCGACGATGGTTTGTCCTGCCATGAACAAAAGCATGTGGGCTCATCCTGCCACAAAAGCCAATTGTGAATTGTTGAAAAAAAGAGGCGTTTTTTTTGTAGGCCCTGAGGCAGGGTTGCAGGCTTGTGGCGAGTATGGATTTGGTCGAGTGAGTGAGACTGATCAAATCATCAATGCCTTGCGGTTGATGAAGGTGCATCAATTGCTTGCTGGGAAACGAGTGCTGATTACCGCGGGTCCTACTCGAGAGTACGTCGATCCGGTGCGTTATTTATCCAATTGCAGTTCTGGAAAAATGGGTTATGCCCTAGCGGAGGCCGCTTTGAGGGCTGGTGCAGAAGTGATATTAATCAGCGGGCCTTCTGCCTTGGAAGCACCAGCTGGCATAGAGGTCATTCCAGTGGAGTCTGCCAAGGAGATGCTGAATGCCGTCATGAGTCATTTGGATGAAGGTTCAATATTCATCGGTGCTGCAGCCGTGTCGGATTATCGTGTGGAGTCTATCTCCAAGGATAAAATTAAGAAAACAAAACAGCAAGAATTAAGCCTCCAATTGATAAAAAATGCCGATATTTTGCAGACCGTTGTGGACAGTGGCAAGGCCGCTTACGTGGTAGGTTTTGCGGCTGAAACCAGCCATTTGCTCTCCTATGCCTCGGATAAATTGCAGCATAAAAAGCTGGATATGATTGTGGCGAACCAAGTGGGTAAAGGTTTAGGCTTTGATAGTGATTTCAATCAAGTCCTTGTGCTGACAAAAGACAAGCAGATTGAATTGCCACTAACGCATAAAACGATTTTGGCTGGAGAGATCATTGCAATATTGGCTGAGAATCTGCAAAATGCGAGATCTTTTTCGAAATCTCCTTTATGAAGGACAACGACATGCAGTCAATTCAATTAAAAATTTTAGATCCAAGGCTGGGTAATGACATTCCACTACCCACATACGCAACTAAGGGTTCTGCTGGTTTGGATTTAAGAGTTTGCATTCATGAACCCTTGCAAATTGCACCTTCAGAAACGGTTTTATTGCCTACAGGTCTCTCCATCTACATTGCAGACTCCAATTTGGCGGCGGTCATCCTTCCTCGATCAGGACTTGGACATAAAAATGGCATCGTTTTGGGGAATTTGGTGGGTTTGATTGATTCGGATTATCAGGGCGAGCTTAAGATATCTTGTTGGAACAGAAGTCAAGAGCACTTTACAGCTTATCCCGGGGATCGTATGGCACAATTGGTTTTTGTTCCTGTGGTTCAAGTCGATTTTCAACTCGTTGATTCCTTTACTGAAACCAGTAGAGGCGAGGGTGGTTTTGGTAGCTCCGGGAAGAATTAAGACCAACTTTAATTAGGCGCCTTCTCTCCCTGTCTGGGACAAGGTAAAAAGGGAAAGTTTATTCAGAGGCAGTTGAATTTATGATTTATCAATTCAAACAAGTCACGCGTTCTGTTTTTAGAGCTTACGACATTCGCGGCATTATTGGACAAGATCTGGATGAGGATGCTTTCTACAGCATTGGCTTAGCCATAGCTTACCGTTTATCCCAATTAAAAGGTCGGCAAATTTTTTTAGCTCGAGATGGCCGTTTGACCAGTTGTGATTTGGCCCAGGCTTTGAAACAAGGCTTATTGGAAAGCGGTCTCGATGTAATTGATTTAGGCGCTATACCTACACCCGTATTGTATTATGCAACGCATACCCAAGGCATTGATTCGGGTCTCATTGTGACCGGAAGTCATAATCCTTCGGATTACAATGGGATCAAAATTGTTTTGGCAGGTAAAACCTTAACCCAGGAAGACATCGATCTGCTTTATCAATTAGTGGCAGATGGTAAGCGGATGGTAAATCAAACCAAAGGCAAAGAAACAAACTTGGATATCACCAAAGATTACATTCAACAAATTCTCAAAGACATTCATCTTAAACGCAAATTAAAAGTGGTTGTTGATTGCGGCAATGGCATTGCAGGACCTTTAGTTCCGCAAGTGTTAACTGCTTTAGGTTGTGAGGTCATACCCTTATATTGTGAAGTGGATGGGCGTTTCCCCAATCATCATCCTGATCCTACCCTTGATTCCAATTTAGTAGACTTAAAAGCAAGCCTTGCCTTCCACCAAGCGGATCTAGGCTTGGCTTTTGATGGCGATGGAGATCGTCTGGGTTTGGTTTGCAATCAGGGTGTAACAATTAAGCCTGATCGCTTGATGATGCTTTATTCCAAGGAAATTTTGTCCAAAATAACGGGTGCAACCATTGTATTTGATGTCAAATGCTCCTTTAATTTAGAAAAGTTGATACAAGAAGCCGGTGGAGTGGCTACTATGTGTCCTACTGGCCATTCCATCGTGAAATCGGTCATGAAAAAAGAAAATGCCGTTTTAGCAGGAGAGATGAGTGGTCATTTGTTTTTCAAAGATCGATGGTTTGGATTTGATGATGCTTTATACAGCGCTTGCCGCCTGCTTGAAATCGTCAGCGCCTCGAATTTGACAGTAAACGAACAGTTTGATTCCATTCCTAACAGTGTAAACACTCCTGAAATAAAAATCGACATCTCCGAGGAGAAAAAGTTCCCTTTCATGGAGCGTTTCATGGAAAAAGCTTATTTTAAAGGTGCTCGGTTGATAAAGATTGATGGCATTCGGGCTGAATTCTCCGAGGGTTGGGGTTTATTACGTGCCTCCAATACTACCCCTTGTTTGATCGCACGGTTTGAAGCGACGGATGCCGAAACTCTTACGAAGATACAAGAATTATTTAAAACTCAAATCCATCAATTGGACGCCCAATTGAATTTGCCTTTTTAAAGTGGGAAGTAACTATTCACTAATACCCGGGCAAGGACACGCCCACGGGCTCGGGCACGTAGGTGTGGCCCAAAGCCGCGCTACATTTACGTGACCGAGTCCTTTTTACCGAATAACATTGCAACTTGCCTAGAGTGGAGTATAAAATACCGCAATTATTTTAAACTTCTTTACGAACCTGTATGCATGGGCTGAACAACATACCCAATGAACTCGGTAACGATTCACCCAAATCCTGGGGCCTCACGGATAAGCCGCGTAATTTAGGCTCGGTGGGTATTGTCGTGCCATAGACTCCTAAGAGAGTGCTCAAATAATAAAAATAGGAGGGAGCGTGAGCTCTTTGTTAAAACGAAAATTAAATATTGCCATGGCCTTTGCTCTGTTGGGTTTTTGTTATCAAGGCCTACAGGCACAGGCACTATCTAATGAACCTACGGAATTGATCACCAAAGGCACATTCCCCAAATACCCAGCCACAGCCCCAGCCACTGGCGAACAAGAACAATTGATTCGGCGTGGGGAGTATTTGGCTCAAATGGGCGATTGCATAGCCTGTCATACGAATGTAAAAGAAAGCACGCCGGCTTTTTCTGGAGGCCTACCTCTTGCAACTCCCTTTGGTACTTTTTACAGCCCTAACATCACTCCTGATAAAGAAACGGGGATAGGCAATTGGACTGAGAAGGATTTTATACGCGCTCTTAAAGAAGGGCGAGATCCCAAAGGAAGGAATTATTTCCCAGTATTTCCCTACATCTATTTTTCTAAAATCACGGATGAAGATGCACACGCCTTGTATGCATATTTTATGAGCATACCTGCTGTAAAACAAAAGAATAAACCCTTGCCCTTTCCCTTTGGTATTCCTGGGGCTCGATTGGGCTTATGGGGTTGGAACTTATTATTTTTCTTCCCAGATAAAACCCCGTTCGTAAATCAAGTCGATCAATCAGTCCAATGGAATCGCGGTAAATACATTGTGGATGGCTTAGGTCATTGTGGCATGTGCCATACCCCTTTGAATATTTTTGGTGGGCCTAAAAACAAATACTATTTAACCGGTACCTTTATTGATGGCTATTGGGCACCCAATATTACTAAATCAGGCTTGGAATCCGTGAGTCATACGCAAGTAGCCGACGTATTTAAGTCCAATCAATTAATCAACAACGCAGGTCCAATTGCAGGGCCTATGGCTGAAGTCAATCACAACAGTTTGGCTCATTTGACCGATGAAGATAAAACGGCAATAGCCGTCTACTTAAAGAGCGTAGAGAGCGAACAGCCCTTAGGCGTTGCTCCTTCTTCCAAAAAACCATCCATTGCGCGTGGCAGACAAATTTACATGCAAGTTTGTGTGTTATGCCATCAAGAAGGTCAGATGACAGCCCCTGCCATAGGGGACTCTCCCAATTGGTATATGCGACTGAAAAGCAGTGGTTTGACTGGCCTGTATAGACATACTTTACGCGGTTTCAATTCCATGCCAGTGAAAGGAGCGTGCGTGACTTGTTCTGATAATGATTTGATTTCTGCTGTGGATTATATGCTCAATGCCTCTTTAAGTGCTGCCGCTTGGGCTGACATCAAGAGTGGTGGTGTCACCAAATACCCCGCCAATGGCGAAAATATTTATCATGAAAGTTGTGCCGTTTGTCATGATGAGGGCAAATTAGGCGCTCCCAAAATTGGCGATAAGCAGGTTTGGAAACCTTTGATTGCTCAAAATATGGATGTTTTAATAAAAAATACAATTCGAGGGAAGAAACACTTGAAAAACGGTGGCTGTGATCGATGCACAACGGGTGAAGTGATTGAAGCAATTAAATACATGGTCAGTCAATCCAAAACGCAAGGCAACTATTCTTTGTGGTAACTGGACACAAATAAGCCCGGAGTAACCGCCAACAGCAAATAACATTTGGAATCCTTTTCTCCTTTTTTCCTTCTCCCCAGGACTGGGGAGAAGGAAAAAAGGAAGAGGTTAATTAGAGAAATGAGGAATTGGGATGTTTAACAGGTTGAAAATCTGTAAGTTATTTATCATATTATTTGCCTTATGTTCAGCCTCTGTGTCTGCTGCTGTAAACCCTTGGCAGTTGAACATGTATCCTGGCGTTACCCCCATCAGCAAAGATATTTATTATTTGCACATGGTGTGTATGACCGTATGTGCCATCATAGGCGTGGTGGTGTTTGGGGTGATGATTTATTCTTTGATTCACCATCGAAAATCAAAAGGCTATAAAGCGGCAAGTTTTCACGACAATTCTCGCTTAGAAATAGTTTGGTCTATTATTCCTTTTTTAATTCTCGTCGGTCTTGCAGTCCCTGCCACCAAGGTCTTGATCCGTATGGACGATACCGAGCAATCCGAGGTGACCATTAAAATCGTTGGTTATCAATGGCGATGGCAATACCAATACCTTGATCAAGGAATCAGTTATTTTAGTAATTTGTCTACGCCTTATGCTCAGATCAAGAATAAAAAGGCAAAAAATGAATGGTATTTATTGGAAGTGGATAAGCCATTGGTATTGCCTGTAAATAAAAAAATTCGTTTTCTGGTAACTTCCAACGATGTGATTCATTCCTGGTGGGTGCCAGAACTGGGTATTAAACGCGATGCAATTCCTGGTTTCATGTATGAGGCTTGGGCTCGAATAGAGAAACCTGGAGTTTATCGAGGGCAATGTGCTGAACTTTGTGGAATCAACCATGGATTTATGCCCATTGTAGTCAAGGCAGTGAGTCAAGAAGAATTTGATCAATGGGTTGCCCAACAAACCAAAGTGCAGGATCATATACCGACAAAAGCGGCCTCCAAGCTGGTGATCAAAAAACCATGACTCGTGCGGAGTTAATGGCGAGAGGAAAACAAAGATATGAACAATTGTGTGCTCCCTGTCATAACGCAGATGGCAGGGCATTCCCCCCATGTATCCTGGCTTAAAAGGCAGTTCAGTAGCTGTAGGTAAACCCATTTCTCGTCATATTGATTTGATATTGAATGGTGTTCCAGGTTCCGCCATGCAACCTTACAAAGATCATTAGTCCGATGAAGACATTGCCGCAATCGCCACTTATGAACGCAATGCTTGGGAATAATGATACGGATGATGTCGTTCAACCAGCAGACGTTGCAGCGCGACGTCATGCTACGGTAATCAACAACCTACCATGGTTAATAAAGCTCAAGCTGGAGGTTTACGATGAGTCGCTCAATAGCACAGGAACAAGCCCATGATGATCATGATCATGGCCCTGAGCAAGGTAAAGGCGTATTTGGCTTTGCCAAACGTTGGCTTATTTACTACCAACCATAAAGACATAGGCACCTTATATCTTTGGCTTGCAATGATCGGTTTTTTTCTTGCAGGTGGAATGGCCTTGATCATTCGTGCGGAACTATTTCAACCAGGACATCGTTTTGTTGATCCCAATTTTTTTAATCAAATGACCACCCTACATGGCTTAATCATGCTGTTTGGTGTGGTCATGCCGGCTTTTACCGGGATGGCCAATTGGCAAATTCCCATGATGATTGGTGCGCCTGATATGGCTTTGCCGCGCTTAAATAATTGGAGTTTTTGGATTTTACCCTTTGCCTTTACGCTTTTAGTTTCAACTTTATTTCATAGCCGGCGGTGGGCCTAATTTTGGTTGGACTTTGTATGCGCCTTTATCCACGAAATATGCGCCACCCAGCACTGATTTCATGATTTTTTCCATCCACATGATGGGGCTTTCATCCATTATGGGATCCATCAACATCATTGCCACCATTTTAAATATGCGCGCCCTGGCATGACTTTGATGAAAATGCCAATGTTTGTTTGGACTTGGTTAATTACTGCCTTTTTATTGATTGCCATCATGCCAGTATTAGCAGGTGCAGTGACCATGATGTTGCTGATAGGCATTTTGGCACGAGCTTTTTTAACGCTGCAGGCGGTGGGGATCCTATTTTATTTCAACATATATTTTGGTTTTTTGGTCATCCTGAAGTGTATGTTTTGGTTTTGCCTGCTTTTGGTGTTATTTCAGAAATCATTCCCACCTTTAGCCGAAAGCCTTTATTTGGTTATCATTTCATGGTTTATGCGACGGTTTCAGTATTGCCATTTTGTCCTTTATTGTGTGGGTGCATCATATGTTTACTACCGGTGTTCCCTTGGGTGCCGAATTGTTTTTTATGTACACCACCATGCTTAATTGCTGTTCCAACGGGTATTAAAGTATTTAATTGGGTGAGTACGATGTTTCAGAGGCGCAATGACCTTTGAAACACCGATGTTATTTGCCATTGGCCTTTGTTTTTTATTTACCATTGGTGGTTTTACTGGATTGATGTTGGCATTTAGTGCCTGCGGATTATCAATATCAGGATACTTATTTTGTGGTGGCGCATTTCCATTATGTATTAGTTCCGGGGTCATTTTTGCTTTGCTAGCGGCGACTTATTATTGGTTACCGAAATGGACTGGGCATATGTACAATGAAACTTAGGAAAATGGCATTTTTGGTTATCGGTTATTTCAGTGAATATCACTTTTTTCCCCATGCATTTTTTAGGATTAGCGGGCATGCCGCGACGAATTCCTGATTATGCGCTTGCAATTTACTAATTTTAATATGATTGCAACCATTGGTGCTTTTATTTTTGGATTTTCGCAATTGTTGTTTTTATATAATGTGATTGCGACAATTAGGAAAAAAGGAACGAAGAAAGATATGGTACTGCTAGAGTATGGGAAGGTGCACATGGTTTAGAATGGACTCTTGCCTTCACCACCTCCTTACCATAGCTTTACTACTCCACCCATTCCTAAATGACGGTTATATTGAGTGTAAGGTTATGATTAAGGAAAGTTGGGTAGTCTTGTGGGTGAAGGTAAGAAACATCAAACGATTGATGGTTACTTTAGCCCTAGTTGTGTTAGGCATGTTTGGTTTTGGTTTTGCCTTAGTTCCCATTTACAATAGTTTATGTAAAGACATTAGGCATCAATGGTAAAACCAATCCTGAGGCAGTCGCTTATGATGCTCAACTCCAGACATCGATACCAAAGAGCACAGTGATAGGTTGAATTTGTGGCCACAAATAATAGCGGTTTGCCTTGGGCTTTTTATCCTAAGGTAAAAACAATCAAAGTACATCCAGGAGAAATAGTGAAACTGGCTTTTTATGCTGAAAATAAAACGGATCATCGAATGACGGTGCAGGCAATTCCAAGTGTTACCCTGGCATTGCTGCAAAATATTTAAAAAAAACCGAATGTTTTTGTTTTACACAGCAAACATTAAATGGTCATGAGGCAATGAATATGCCATTATTATTTCATTTGGATACGGATTTACCACAAAAAGTAAATACAGTCACTTTATCTTATACCTTATTTGATGTAACCAATCGTAATCGATGCTGAACACCGTTACAATTAATGAATTATTCACAGGAGATTAACAACATAATGGGTGCACACGGCACTTATTATATTCCTAAACCCAGTCATTGGCCTTTGGTTGGCTCCATTGGTTTAACTACACTTCTAGTTGGAGCTGCATCTTGGTTTCATCATGATTGGTATGGTCCTTATGTATTTACTTTGGGTTTTGCCATTATGATATTCATGATGTTTGGTTGGTTTGGTCAGGTGATTTATGAAAATCAAAAGGACTTTATGATCTTACAGGTAGATCGATCCTTTCGTTGGGGGATGTGTTGGTTTATTTTTTCCGAAGTGTGTTTTTTTGGCGCTTTTTTTGGTGCCTTGTTTTTTCACCCGATTTTGGTCTGTGCCGCTTCTTAGGCGGAGAATATTCACCCCATTACTCATGTTACCTTATGGCCTGATTTCAAACCAACTTGGCCTTTATTGCATAATCCAAACAATCAAACTTTTGCCGGAGCTCATGAAGCGATGGGAGCTTGGGGTTTGGCTGCAATCAATACCTTGATTTTATTAACCTCTGGTGTGACCATCACTTGGGCGCATTGGGCATTAAAATTAAAAAAACGTAAGCAATTATTAATTGGAATGACTTTACCATTGCTTTGGGAATATTGTTTTTAATCTTGCAAGTCTTACGAATATCATGAAGCCTATACCGAAATGAATTTAACCTTTCTGCAGGTATTTATGGAACTACCTTTTTTATGTTAACAGGGTTTCATGGTTTGCACGTAACCATCGGTACCATCATGTTAATCGTCATTTTAATTCGTTGCAAACGCGGTCATTTCACGCCAGAACGGCATTTTGCCTTTGAAGGCGTTGCTTGGTATTGGCATTTTGTGGATGTGGTGTGGTTATTTTTATTTGTATTTGTGTATTGGTTGTAATACACAATCCAAACCTTCGAACTGAAGCTAAGTGAGGAGGTAAAACGGTTACAAATAGAACTGGTGAACTGGACGTATAAACCCAAACCGGTGAGCGGTAAATATCAAAACCGCTTATTAGGTGTTCCATGTAGGCAAGATACCCCACCTGGATGCTTCTCTTGGTCGAACAACATTTATTAGTGTTTAACCGGGTTAGGCGTGCCAGTTGGTGACTTATGTTTTACAGGTGATGATGAAACAAGGGGACAATCCGACATGCTCTCCGAATCGAATAAGCACCTCCCAGAAGCCCCCAACCAGTACCATGGGGGGTAGCAAGCTCGCCCATCAGCGGCAATCAGCGTCCTTGTGGCAAGTATCACATTTTCCGGCTGCAAAGGTGCTGGTATTAGAAAAAGTCGCAGCTACTAACAAGAGCATGCAAGCTATTTTTTTACCGATACACGAAGTGTCATGAATTTCTCCGTCACTCATAAGAATAAACTTCATTGTATTATTTATATACATTTTTAATGCTTTGTCAAGCCAATGATTCGAACTATCTGGAGGGTAAAATTTTACCCCATTTTGGAAAGAAATGATGAAGGACTCGTCATGTGGGTATCCATCCACATAGACCAATGCTTTATATAAGGGCAGATAATCTAAGGTATAAAAGACTTGGCCCCAAGCTGGGCAAGGATTTTTTCCTCGACTTCGTAATATTTTCCAATTTTTAAAAACTTTAAAACCAGGCTACGCCTGGTTTTTTTGTCATATTATCTTTAACGGAAAATTGTAGTACCTAGTTGAAAATAATATTTTACTTTATGTCCTAATAATGATATTTTTCAAACAATAAAAATAAATCCATTTGTGGTGCCAATGTTTATACGAGTC
>CAWAUF010000006.1:0-52527 GCA_963785145.1 uncultured Gammaproteobacteria bacterium
TCAACTTTTCACGGAACCATACGGGCCCGGGCCCGTGAGCGAGCCCGAGCCCGCCCGAGTTCCGCCTAATCTGTTTTTTTTTGCCATTTTAGTCAACATCATAACAATGCGATTCAGTAATTCTCTTGTTAATTGATAATATTCATCATGTATAATGTTTAAACGTTTGGATACCTCCAATATCGCTGCGGTTTCTGTAGCAGAACGTTTTTGCCATGCGGTAGAATCTACTTTTTTCGTTAGGGGAGAACTCTCCTGAGCCCTCAGCAATATTCAATGAGATCGATGTCCCAGCTCGTTGAAGTTGGTCGGTTAAATAAGCTCTGCCGCGAGGAAAAGCTGTAGTGATTTTATCAATGAATACCACAACCTCAATGGAGGCTTGGTATACATCCAATTTTTCAAAATCGAAATAACTCATAGTTGGATTTCCTTATAATTAAGTTTTGGACTTGAAACAATTTCCTGTTGAGTGACATAGCGCTTTATTGTAATTTGGGTTCGCTAAAAACAGAAATCACAAGGAGTAGCACTATGCCAATTGAGGACTTTATCATTACTGTATTTTGCTTAATAGATGATGAGTGTAAAAAAATCGGTGGTGGTCATAGATTAAGAACAAGAGGCTTTGAACCAAAGCTATCTGATAGCGAGGTCATCACAATGGATGTTGTCGGAGAGTTTTTGGGGAGGGATACAGATACTGGCATCTGGCGTTATTTAAGGAGCATTGGTTTTCATTGTTTCCTGAACTAGGAAGTCGAGGTAATTATGCAAAACAATCAGCAAATTTATGGATAATAAAACAAAGAATACAGGCATCTTTTGCAGCCCAAAGTGGGGCATTATCAGATAAACTTCATATGGCAGATGGATTGCCAATGCCTATTTGCCATTTTAAACGCGCGGGATTTAGTTCCATCTTTAAGGGTATTGCATCCTATGGTTACTGTGCCTCCAAGAGCGAGACCTACTACGGCTTTAAAGGCAATCTTGCCATTGGTTCCGATGGGATGATCACAGGAATCACTGTGACGCCGGCTAACATTGATGAACGTGAATCATTATGGGACATCATTGGAAACATTCGCGGTCTTTTAATCGCAGATAAGGGTTTAATTGGCGAGGATTATCAAGCACAAATCAGAGAACACACACAAGTTAACTTGCAGACACCATTACGTAGCAATATGAATGACCCGAGAGGGAGCATTTTAGTCGCTGGCTAACATCAACAAGACGACTGGTTGAAACAGTTATTGGGCAACTATCGCAGCAGTTTCACATCGAAAAAGTCAGAGCAAGAGATCTATGGCATTTAACAAACAGAATTGGGAGAAAAGTACTAGCGCATACTGTTGGTATGATGGTCAATAAAATATTAGGAAATCCTCCCTTACAATTTGAGTGCCTTGAAATTGTTTAAAAACCGGGCTCGGGCTCGCTCACGGGCCCGGGCCCGTATGGTTCCGTGAAAAGTTGAGCATCGCATGAATATTTTGAAGTCTTAGAGCTTTTGTATGATTTTTTTGTAGCCTTGATTGCGCTGGCGCTGCATCAAGGCTACGTTCTTTTTTCACTTAATCCCATCTAATGTCTGCAACAGTTCCTCTGCCGACGTTTCACCGGTAATTCGTAATTGCTCGAGCGGTTCACCTTTTGAATCAAAAAATATAAAAGTCGGAGGGGCTATCACTTTAAAATGTTTTAATAATTCTTGTTCCTGTTCACCATTGGCTGTGATGTCCAATTTAATCACTTTAAATTGCTTGAGCGCTTTTTGCACTCCTTCGTCTTTAAAGGTAGTAGCCTCCATGAATTTACAAGAAGTGCACCAATCGGCGTAAAAATCCAACAAAACCGGTTTTCCATGAGCCTTAGCAATGGCTTTGAGGACCTCTTTTAAGTTGGTTGGCTGATTGATTACTTGCACCGGTCGGACTGTATTTTGTGCTTGAGCATTGGCCAAAGGAAGAAGTGGGTTGGTTCCACCCATGCTGAGTCCAATTAAGATGAGCAAACCATAGCCTAGGGTAACAATGCCTATGCCTTGGTAGAATTTTTCCTCATGAGTGACGGAATGGGTTAAAGCTCCCGAAAAAATTCCAGAAAAGATAAGCAAAATGGCCCATAATCCCATGGTTATACTGCTGGGTAAAATACGACTCATTAAATAAATGGAAACTGCCAGCAACATGATGCCAAAAAAGGCCTTCACCCCGTTCATCCAAGGTCCCACTTCAGGCAACCATTTGCCAGCTGAGGTTCCAATCAAAAGCAAAGGAGCCCCCATGCCTAAGCTCAAGATGAATAAGGTAAGGCTGCCTAAAAGGACATTACCTGTTTGAGCAATGTAGGTGAGCACGCCTATCAGAGGAGCGGTAACACAGGGAGAAAGAATTAAAGTAACAGACAACCCATGATGGCCGCGCCCACATAATGACCGCCTCTTTGTTTGCGACTGGACCCGGCGATTTTCGGATTGCCAAGAAGTGGGAAGTTTGAACTCATAATAACCAAACATGGACAAGGCCAGCAGGATGAAAATAAAACTGAATATGCTGATTGTCCACGGGGATTGCATGCTGATTTGGACGTTTGCTCCAAGCAAAGCCACTATGGCGCCTACGATGGCGTAGGTTAATGACATGCTTAAGACGTAACTCAAGGAGAGTAAAAAGGCTTTTTTAGTGGTCACATCCTTGCCATGACCGACGATGATGCCAGATAAAACGGGTATCATGGGTAAAATGCAGGGTGTAAATGAGAGCAGTAAGCCTAAACCAAAGAAAATAATGAAGATGACCGGCCAATGATGGGACGTGAATATACGTCCGATGTTGTCGCTATTTTGTGTAACCTTTGGATTGGTTTGAGAATGCACTTGATTTCCCACACTGATTTCAGATAGATCCAATTGATCATCAATGGACAATTGGATGACTTGTTTTTCTGGAGGATAACAAAAACCATTTTCAGAACAACCTTGATAACTTAAATTCAATTTGGTTTTTCCAGCCTTTTTACCCAATACGTAGATAGGAAGAGTGAGTTGATCTTTGTAAATGGAATTGGTGTGGCCTAATTTATCGGTTTTGGTTTGACTTTCTGGAAAGCGGACGTCGCCAAGTTCTAGGGTTTTATCCGAAGAAGGGGTGACCAGGACCCAATCTTTGTAAAGATAATAACCGGGTTGGATTTTCCAAGTCAGTGAGAGGGTGTTTGGATCGACTTTTTCGGCCTTCAATTGAAATACTTCTGAAGCTGGAAGACGACAGCTTCGGCGATTGAACAAATCAGATAAAAGAATAGCAAGAACCATTTTTTCATAATTGAACCCAAAATAAACAATATTATAGCATCATTGTGATTCGAGTCACGTTAAAAAAAATATTTTTTATGTTTGCCCTTGAAAATTATCTTCTAGACCCTATATATGCTGCTATCGGGTTGGATGCGATTTGTAGGTCAATTCGTATGCAAAACCTAGGAGCTGATTTTGGCCTAAAAAGTAGAGCTGTCTCAGTTCCTAATTTGAAACTTCATTTAATCAGGAGATACAAGTATGAAAATTCGTCCTTTACACGATCGCGTAGTTGTTCGTCGTATGGAAGAAGAACGTACTACAGCAGGTGGTATTGTGATTCCAGATAGCGCTAGCTGAAAAACCCATGCGTGGTGAAATTATTGCTATTGGCTCTGGTAAAGTATTAGACAATGGTGATGTTCGTGCTTTAGCTGTTAAAGTTGGTGATGTGGTATTGTTTGGCAAATACTCAGGTACTGAAGTGAAAATTGATGGTGAAGAATTCGTTGTGATGCGTGAAGACGACATCATGGGTGTTATTGAGAAGTAATTAATCGTAATTAAGGAGATAGTTAAAATGTCTAAAGAATTACGTTTTGGTGACGATGCTCGTCAACAAATGATCGCTGGTGTTAATGACATTAGCCGATGCAGTACAAGTAACTATGGGCCCACGTGGTCGTAATGTGGTATTAGAAAAATCTTTTGGTGCCCCAACAGTCACTAAAGATGGTGTATCTGTTGCTAAAGAAATTGAATTCGAAGACCGCTTCAAGAACATGGGCGCGCAAATGGTTAAAGAAGTTGCTTCTAAAACTTCTGATGCAGCAGGTGATGGTACAACCACTGCTACTGTATTAGCTCGTGCTATTCTGGTAGAAGGCAATAAAGCAGTGGCTGCTGGCATGAATCCAATGGATTTGAAACGCGGTATTGATAAAGCAGTGTCTAGCAGTCGTTAAAGAATTGAAATAAATGTCCAAACCTTGTAAAGATGACAAAGCAATTGCTCAAGTGGGTACGATTTCTGCTAACTCTGATGAAGCCATTGGTGCCATCATTGCTGAAGCGATGGAAAAAGTGGGTAAAGAAGGCGTGATCACTGTTGAAGAAGGTAATGGCTTAGAAAATGAATTAGACTGTTGTTGAAGGTATGCAGTTTGATCGTGGTTATATTTCTCCATACTTCATCAACAATCAACAAAACATGAGCTGCGAATTAGAAAATCCCTTCATTTTATTAGTTGACAAGAAAATTTCCAGCATTCGTGACATGTTGTCTGTTTTAGAAGGCGTTGCAAAATCAGGTCGTCCATTATTAATCATTGCTGAAGATGTTGAAGGCGAAGCATTAGCAACTTTAGTTGTTAACAACATGCGTGGCATTGTTAAAGTATGTGCTGTTAAAGCGCCTGGTTTTGGTGATCGTCGTAAAGCAATGTTGCAAGATATTGCTATTTTAACCGGTGGTCAAGTGATTTCTGAAGAAATTGGCAAAACTTAGAAGCTGCTACCTTAGAAGATTTAGGTACTGCAAAACGCGTCGTCGTCACCAAAGAAAACACCACCATTATTGATGGTGCAGGCAAAGCTGCTGAAATTAAAGCTCGTATTGCTCAAATTCGTGCACAAATGGAAGAAACCACTTCTGATTACGATCGTGAAAAATTGCAAGAGCGTGTTGCTAAATTAGCTGGCGGTGTTGCGGTAATCAAAGTAGGTGCTGCTACTGAAATTGAAATGAAAGAAAAGAAAGCCCGTGTTGAAGATGCATTACATGCAACCCGTGCTGCTGTTGAAGAAGGCGTTGTTCCTGGTGGTGGTGTTGCTTTAATTCGTGCTCAAAAAGCACTGGATTCTTTGAAAGGCGACAATGATGATCAAAACATGGGTATCAACATTCTGCGTCGTGCCATTGAAGCTCCATTGCGTCAAATCGTGGCCAACGCTGGTTATGAAGCTTCTGTTGTTGTAAACAAAGTAGCTGAAGACAAAGGTAACTATGGTTTCAATGCTGCCACTGGTGAATACGGTGACATGGTTGAAATGGGTATTTTAGATCCAACCAAAGTGACCCGTACGGCATTACAAAATGCAGCTTCTGTTGCAGGCTTAATGATCACTACTGAGTGCATGATTGCTGAACTACCTAAGAAAGATGACAGCTGGCGCTGGTGATGTGGCGGCGGCATGGGCGGTATGGGTGGAATGGGCGGTATGGGCGGCATGATGTAGCTTCTCTGCTCATTGTTTGAACCCGCTTTATGGCGGGTTTTTTTATACTTTTCAGTGATCTAAAATCATGAATTCATTAACCAATAAAATCGTGTTAATCACAGGAGCTTCCAGTGGAATAGGGGAGGCCTGCGCCGAGGTTTTTGCTGCAGCCGGTGCTCGTTTAATCCTCTGTGCTCGCCGTACAGATAGGTTAGAAGCTTTGGCAGAATCCTTGCTTCAAATCTCCCCAGAGGCGTCCTACATCCTTCCTTTGGATGTCAGGGATAAGTCAGGAGTCAAAACGCAATTGGAATCTTTACCCAGCAATTGGCAAGCCGTGGACGTTTTGATTAACAACGCAGGTCTTGCTTTGGATACTCTGCCGTTTCAGCAAGGCATTATGGATCATTGGGAAATCATGATCGATACCAATGTCAAAGGGTTGTTGTATGTCAGTCATGCCTTGATTCCGGGGATGATTAAACGAGATCAGGGACATGTGGTGAACGTAGGTTCCATCGCTGGACATGAATCCTATCCCAATGGGAATGTGTATAGTGCTACTAAATCCGCGGTTCATGCCATTTCCAAATCCATGCGACTAGATTTTTTAGGAACGTCCATTCGAGTGACTGAAATCGTTCCGGGTGCTGTTGAAACCGAATTCAGTGAGGTGCGTTGGAAAGACAAGAAAAGAGCAGATGAGTTTTATAAGGATTTTCAGCCTTTGAAGGCAGAGGACATTGCCGATGCCATCTTGTACGCGACCACAAGACCTGAGCATGTGAACATTGAACAAATGGTCATCATGCCTACGGCACAAGCCTCGGCAAACCATATTTTCCGAACCAGTAGGGCCTAGGAGTCGAACAGCAAACCGAGCCTCTTGGTATGCAGTGAGAGGGGGGAGAACAAAGAAAAGCAGTTGCAGCAAAAGAAAAGGGCAAAGCAGGGATGAGCCAGCAAGTTCAGGGTGTAAATCCCTTTAAAAAGTGATAGGAACCCGCAAGGTAACCTTCATTTTGCTCATCTAATAAATGTGAAGTAAACGAGTGCGATTGCCTTGGATTTTATTCTGCCAGCCTATGTTTTCATGAAAAAAACATGATATATTCCCTAGATATAGGGTTAATTATCATAACAAGGAGTAGTGCACATGCCGAATTTCAATCCGCTGGAAAATAAACCTTCCTCTACCGATTACACCCTTTTGTTAATACTAACTGGGTTGGCTTTGGCGACTTATACTTTTGCAAAATATGCAAAAAAGCATCACCAGCTTCGATTTGAACACCCTTCTGCTCAAAAAATAGCGAATCTTTTAGCCTTCATGGTGCACATGTTGCACAGTGGAAGTCATAGTTTAGAGCTCCCATCAGAGTCCTTACTGGTTACCGGAGGACCACATCGAACGGGGAGCTTAGATGCCATTAAATTAGCGATGGATATTAAAGGCCTGGCCCCTCGATTCTTTGCCACCGATATGTTTAAAAAAATTCCAGGGGTGGCGGCCTTTATGAACATGTTTCAAGTGATCTTAGTGGAAGCCGAGCCTAACAAAGGCGAAGAGAAAAAGTCTGCTGATTCGGAATCAATAGAAGTCAAAGCTACTCCAAGCCAAGTGAAAAAATCTGCTAATTCGAAATCCATAGAGGAAGCCAGTAAAATCCTGCAAGCAAAAGGCTGCGTTGCGATATTCCCACAAGGTAATTTAGCTAGATTGGGTCAAAAATCACCCAAAATATATCGAGGCGCCGCGCAGCTTGCTTTCGATAATCGTCTGCCTCTCTATGTCATTCGACTGGATGGGTTCTGGTGTTTACAAAATCCTTTGATACCGGTTTGTATTCGCAACCACGTCATTTTTCGTACCCTCCTATGCATGCTTCACCTGAATAATATCCGCACAACCTTATGTTGTGTGATTGATTTTCACACCAAACATGAAAATTATCATTTGAGTGAAAAAGAAGTGATTGAAGAAATATGCGCACAGCTTTATGCTTATTATTGTCACACGGAGGATCTCACGCCAGAACAAATTAAAAAAATTACAACAAACATATCAAAAAACATGCATCATACCCTTTGGAAAAACAAATGCAAACAAGAAATTCTTAGAAAGGAACTTTTAGAATTAGAAAAGGAGGAAACTTCATTAAATCAACTCACAGAGAACAAGCCACAGGAAGTAGAGATAGGAATGAACCGTCACTCAAGATAGACCTTAACACTGAAAAATCAAACGGACAATTTACAATTTTTTTACTTCTTATTAGCAAAAAACAATGAATTGCAATGGTATACTGCCTCCAAAATAAGCAAGGGAGTCATGAATGATCAATGTATTTGTTGATTTTAGTTTTAATCAAACCTCAGATACCAGTGCATTGCAACATCCAGAAGTGATACGTTTGTTGAAAGAAAGCGAAAGTCCGTTTATCAGTTCCAATCCCTTGGATGACAATCCTACTCGTTATAAAAAAACCTTGATGGGTTTAAAGAAAGAAAGAGTGAAAGTGCGTTTTAGCCATTCGCTAGTTCGTACCGGAGCGAATCAATGGCATGTCATTCACACTACAAATAGAGGCGAAGGTGGTTTTGGGGCCGTTAATGAGTCCAAATTGAAGCTCGTGGTCCATGAGAAATCCATTCAAATGGTAGAAGTCCGTGATGTGGTTAAAGTACAGAAAGGGTCTCGTCATATGACCCACAGTGCTTTATTAACCATGGCTCGTGACGAGGCAGAATTTCAACGTCAGCATGGTGTTCAAGTGTATGAAGTGGTGGATTCTGGCGATAAAATCATCACCGTATTAGAGGATTGTGGCACCAGCTTGGATAAGTTGTTTCCCTTGTCCAAACAGTACGACTTCAATTATCGATTGGCCATTGCCACCCGTTTAGGCAGTGAAATGTTGTTGTTGCGGCAACACGATGTGGTGCATAGAGATTTAAAACCGGCCAACATCTGCCTTAAACTCTTGGGTAATGGCAGTTTTCAAATCATTTTCATCGATTTTGGCTTAAGTAAAAACACCGCTTCTTCTGGTAATTATGAGGCAGCGGGTACGTATCATTACATGGCACCTGAGATTTTAACCAGCAAAAGTTCACCGGCCTCCGACATGTATGCCTTTGCGGCCATTTTAGGAGAATTATTCGGTGCCAACCATTTATTGAAATTTAAAGAAGCCAATTTAACCATTCCAGAATTCCTGAAAGCCCCTTATTGTTTTGATGGATTGTTTGGGCAATACGATTGCTCAAAAGTGGACCCTTTTTTGTTGAATGATTTTAGAACCTTATTGGAAAAGTTAGGCAGCAGGCATCCTCAAGATAGGCCCACGATAAATCACCTGAATAAATTTTTAGTGACCATCCCCGCTCGAATCCTAGAGTACAACAAATACGAACAGCAATATAAACTACAAGGCATGGCTTTAAATCGTATGGATGCCTTGCATCAACAGCTCACGGGTTTTAAGAAAGAGAACATTCCCCTAAACGACATGACGGCCTTTATGAAAACAAATCAGAAAAAAATTTTGAAAACCATTGCAGAAACGCCAGCGCCTGCTTCGCATTATTTGCTGTCTAAACGGTGCGCAGAAAATAATGTCATTGCCGATTTATCCGGGGTGGATTGTCCTTTCCCTAAACTGGATGCAAACATCGCTCTGATAGAGCATGAAAATTTAAGATTGAAACAATCCATCACGCGCTTTCAAGAGTTTGTTGACGTGATGAGTGACCAAACCAAATGGAATAACACCAACAGCACAGGCATTCAATCCATCTTACATTGTTTGAATTCATCCATTTCCCCGGTGGAAAAATTAAAAAATTTACACCAAATCGGTCAGGAAAAGACTCAAGCAGGCTTCTTAAGCTTCAATTGGTACAGTCGTTCTAGTCTTTTTGGAAAGGGCAGGCATAGAAATGTGGAGCGTCTTTATCAATTATTGGCCAACCTGGATGTAAAAAACAGCCAGACTTATCTGGCGCAGGAGCAATTGGCAATCATTGAAGAATTCGTAAAAGCCAATCATTTTCTTCACGGGCAGAATGCAGCTTATCAATCCCAGATTCAGATGAATGGAGTCTAATCCACTAAAATTTCTGGATTGCGCTTTCGCTCCAACAAGGCTATAAAAAATGCCCAGCACATTTAATTTTTCCTTAAGCTTACTTTGATACATTCAATGTTTTCTAATATGGGGTTATTAAAATGGCTGTACTGGGTAAGAGGGTTGATCAGGGTTTAGGTGCAGTGGCGGGTTTTGTTACTGGTTTGGTTAGTAGCCCCTTTCTAGGTATCTGGCATACCTATCAAGGAACTCAAGCCAGAGGGTGGAATTTAGGGTTTGCACTCAGTTTGGCAACTTTTTTACCTCGCCTTCTGTTCAATACTCTCAGTTTTCCCTTCATCTGCACAGCAGCCGGCGTGGTTCATGGCCTTCGCTCTGGCTTTGTAGCGGGCTGTTCATGGCCGGGTCGACTCTTGAATATATTGAATAATCCAATGCAAAATGTAAGTTTATTGCGCAACATGTTCTTTCCTATTACGCCGCCCCCCCCACCCCCCATCGTAGTGATACCTCCGACTATGCCAGTAACGTCATTTGGTTTATCACCCCTAATGGAAGCAGAGGAGGAGCCAGAAGAAAAAGAAGAGAAGGAAGAGAAAGAAGAAAAAGAAATGGAACCAGATTCCGCTTTCAAGGTGAACAAAACCTATACCTTCGAAGGCGACGTCAGTCAATGGACGGCTGATCAGCTTAGAGGCCTTTCTAGAGAGCTTAAACTAGGAAAGTACAAAATCCTTAGTTTTTGGAACAACCAACTCAACCGACTCAGCCCTGAATGCATCACAGCGCTTATGGAAACCATTCGCAAAAGTGACGTTGAGGTGTTGTATCTGAATAATAACAATTTAGGTCAATGGAATGATGAACAACGCCAGGCCTTCATTGAGGGGTTGATTGCGGCTAAAAAACTCAAAACACTTTATTTAAGCAACAACAACCTCAATGCCTCCATAGATGCGTTCAAAGACTTGATTCAGGGAGTAGGCCATACTAACTTAGAAACCCTTGATCTAAGCAATAACCAGTTGTCCACATTCAGCTACGCAGACATGACCTCTGGGCTCGCCGTTCTGACCAAAAGCAACATCACCGCCTTGTTTTTAAATCAAAACAATTTGGGTCAATGGACCATTGAACAATTGATTCATTTCATTTCTGGTCTGCAGTTGCAACACATCGATTTGGCCAACAACAACTTGCAAAATCAGACCAACCAATGGACAGAAACCCAAATCAAGGAGTTCTTAAAGGCCTTGAATTTTATGTCTTACATCAATCTTGAAAAAAATAATTTCAGTACCGTTCAACAGACTTTTTTTAACTCAAACACAGAAAAAAACATTTCGGGACAAAGAAAAGCGTTTCTCATGGGAAGCAGACCCCATTTCCTAAGATTCGACGAGGAAAAATCGTCTATCCCGGTCCCAAGCCTTTATGCCTCCTTTTTTAATGACGGCATAGGTAAACAAGCAGCTGTGAATTTGACGCGCGAAATTTTTGAGTTTTTACCTCAATTAAAAACAGGATTTTAAGTCTATACTAGAACTTCTGAATTGGTTTAGAATGAGCTCATGAACGTTCATTCACACATTCTGAAATGGGCAAGGGATTGCCTTAGTTCTAAAGGCTACTCCACATGGTAAATACCACATCAGCTGTTGATAAAAACACCATCGTCTTGTTGCAGATTACACTGGTTTTACTGGGTGCACCTATATTTGTACTATTCGACAGTCCTTGGTTCTCCGATCATTTTTTTCAAGGGCAAGATCTGACTAATTTCCTCATGATGGTATTTTTTTGCTGGATTCTTTTGCAGGCTAATCGCAAGTTGTATTGGTTGATGTTGATCATTGTTATGGTTAGCTTCTGCGCGGAATTAATTGGCTCCAAGCTGTTAACGGTCTATAGCTATCATTTAAATAACATACCACCGTTCATCCCTCTGGGTCATTCAGTGGTGTATGCCATTGTGTATCAGATAAGCCGGCAGTCGGTTGTGTGGAAATATCGCTTTTATTTTGAAAATTCTTTACAAAAATTTGCCTTGATCATTTGCAGCATGTCTTTGATTGTTTTGAATGATTGTGCCGGTTTTCTGTGTTATTTGTTTTTCTTGATCATTTTGAGCCAGAGAAAAAAACCTTTATTTTATTTGACTATGTTCGTAGTCACTTATTATTTGGAGTTTTTAGGAACGGTCACCTCCGCTTGGTCTTATTATTTTGTTCTTGGAAATCATCCCAATTATCCTTGCACCTCGCATACTCCTTGTGGCATTGCCGGCATTTATACTTTAGTGGACATAGTCAGTAACACCGTCTATCTGTATGTTAAAAAGCTTAAAAAGTCATTTAATAAAAAGTATCCTCAAATAAGAGCGGTTGAGCAATCCGCTCCAACTTTGGATATTTAAACCTCAGCTCCAATTACCCTTACAAATAGCTGCATACACCGTTTTAAGTTGTTGTTCGCTTAACCGAATCAGAGGTCCTTGAACCAGGCGGTTGTTATCAATTTACCACTGTATTAGCAATTTTGAAAACCCCTTGATTTCGCTAGCACTCCATCAAGGCTACAAAAAAATGCTAGGGATTTTTGAACGCGATAGGAGATGAAGACAGATTCATGCCTAAAAGTTTTTGTTGAAACACTTCAAAATTATGATTTACATGAGGCCGATTGATGATTGCAAACACGATGTGTTCAAAAAAATTGGCTCGTTGTTCGATTTCTTCGGCATATATTTGGGCTACTACAGTCGGATCATTTTTGAATTCTCCGCAACCCCAGGCGCCTAGAATCACATACGCTTGTCCTTCCAGGATCAGAGTATCCAGTTGTGAGGCAATGCGTCGGCGTAAGTCGGATTTGTATTGGTCAAAGCCTGGCTTATTCCATGCCTCTGATCGAGAGCGCAGTTCCGGAGCGGCTGATCTTAATTCACAAAATGGAAAAATGTCTTCTGGGGGAAGAAAACGATAGCTCAATTCTGGGTGGGGTACTGGCTTAAAGTGGTCAAATTCATCAATCGAATCCAGTATAACTTCAGGTCCGCGAAAACACACTCGCGGATTTTTACAAAAATAGGTTTTATAGGCGATGGGAGCAGCGCAAGGGTTTTTTAATTGGCGGTGTTCTTCAGCGGACATTGTGATTTTGGCTTCTAACAATTGCGTTTGCTTTTCTTTGTAGCGGAAGCTTTTAGAGCCATCCAATTCAATTCCTTCGTCCAATAAGGATGTGGCGCAGTCGCTTCGATGCCACATGTTTTCTTCTTGGGCCGATCCGCCTTCCAAAACCGAACCCCCGGGGAAAACTGGATTGGCCATGTTGAGAACGGCATACCGCTTGCCATGTTCCTTGGTTGCTTCCAGTGTGGCCAATCCCCAGTCTTTATTCATGACTTCAACACGCTTTGGTGAAGAGGTTTTTTTTTGTTGCCATTGATTTAAATTGAAGTGAGCCCGTTGGTGTAACTGTTCCCATTTAGTCAAGTCTGTGATCTGGTCCAGAGTTTTGCCCATACTGTCGTATCGCCAGTTGTTACCGGAGAAAAGTCCAAAAATACGACCCGGTCTTGAGGCGGTATAGGCCTGTTTCACCAAAGAAAAACTCTTTACCAACTCATGCTTGAAAAACATCCCTCAACTCCTTTGTCCTAAAATGGGCATACCCTGCGGCTCTTGCAATAAGGCCAACTGGGGTTGTAAATTCGTTTTCAAGTAAGACACCATTGCTGCCCCAGTGAGTTCTTTGGGAGCTGAAACCACCGTGATAGACCCGGATAAGTCAGTAGGAGTTGTAAGCAATTGATGTAATTCCTGATCCTGCATGATAACAGCTGCGTCATCCAAAGTTAAGATCCTATGTTCAAGAGCTAGGCTTCCAGACTGACGCATGCGGGATTCTAAAATGGCTAGTAAAGCTCGGTCTTGTGTGAGCGCCAACTCGAAATTGAGCGCTCGGGGTTTGTAATCTTTGTTGTGGAATTTTTCTATCAAGCAGGACTGGGCATCGATTAATACACCGCGTCCAGAGCCAAAAATATGGTAGATGGTGTGCACATGTGTGTTTACATCGAGCATATTTGAGAAATCCACGCCGGCGTGATGACCCACTACTGCAGTGACTTCATCACATCCAATGGCCAATTTCGCGATATCGACCACTTTTCCTCGTTCA
The DNA here is from genome assembly GCA_963785145.1 of uncultured Gammaproteobacteria bacterium. Lineage (GTDB taxonomy): Bacteria > Pseudomonadota > Gammaproteobacteria > Legionellales > Legionellaceae > Legionella. The sequence goes on from CAWAUF010000006.1 coordinate 13,801, forward strand.
TCGGCCGGTGTATTCCAATAATCATTCTCCAGTTGTTCTTGATATTTTGCACACAGTTCTGGACAAATGCGTACGTGTTCGCTAGTGGGTACATAGAAAGCAGGTTTGGCCGTCACTAGGATGGCTCCATCTCGGGGTAAGGCTTTGCGATTGGCGCCGTATAAATTGGATGTGGAGATTTTGGTTGCAAAAGACAGCAACCCCCCGAATCCTCTGTACACTTCTTCGGCGTAGTCGCAGACTGCAACGTCTTTGTCTTCGGGTTTGGCCCGCGTTTGGATCTGACCCGTTTTGAGCATTGCGTCCAGTTCTTGTCGTGTTATTCCGCGACAAAGTGTATTAGAAGGCAATTCAACCAGATTTGGGTCCCAGCGTACTAATTTTCCTTTGGGCAAAGCATTCAATAAAACCCCTACGAATCCACCGGCACTTAACTTTTGTAATACGCGTTTTGCAAACATGTTACCCCCAATCATAATGAAAGAACGCAAATATTAGGGCTATTGTAGCACAAAAAATAACTTTGTGATTAAATTTAAATTTTTTAGTTTAATTATTAATCTTTTATGGTTCTTTTGACTATGGGTGTGGTAATCCATATCAGTAAGAGTCCAGTAAAGGCTCCAAGAAGGGTGCCGATGCCAAGTAATTTTAAGCTGCCTATTAATGCACCAATGGCCATGCCAATGGAGAGTTCTATGCTAATGGCCAAAGTGGGAAGTAAAAGATCTGCGATGTTGTCAGAAGACAGGATTTGAAGTTGTTTTTTATTTTTATACCATTGAAAAAGACTGGCTCCTGCGGTGACAAAGCCACCTAATATGGCTCCAATCATTAAACCCAGGAGCCCCCCCACAATGAAATCCATTTCTAGGCCAAAGTTAGGCTCTTTCAACCCCGAAAAAACACCCACCAAAGGGGCAATGTAACTGCCGGATAAAGCACCGATGGCGGCTCCAGTGAGAGCCCCCGGAATGGTGCCTACGGCGGCTACAATGTATAAACTAGGGTTTTTTATAAGAGTAAGGAGGAGATTTAAAATGTTCTTTAGAATGTTCATATTATCCTGTATCTTGTTTAACCTGGTATATTATTTTTTATCTATTTGATAAAATTATATCTATTGTGATAGAATTTTAGTCTGAAATCTGTTGTAAGGATAAACAATGCAAGAAACTAAAGAACTAAGCCAAACTCAGATGAAGTTCCTATTCTCATCCAACAAATGCAACCAAACCCAATTCCCAGACAATCTGACAAGCTTAACCCTTAAAGAACATATCCTAGGCGGCTCAGGTGGGGTCTATATTCTACAAGATTCTAAAGGCAAACTCTATACCTTTAAAGCCCATGAGAGTTTAGGTCATTTACAAGAAGAAATCATCTCAGATGCACTCTATCAGGCTTTAAACTGCCCAGTACCCGATTTTGCAGTGATCACCCAAATCCCTGCTTGCTTACAAGAAGAGAAGACTATACCCAAAAATGGCCTTTACAGATTGGCAGAGTTTATTCCAAGTGATCCTCAAAAAGACAAGACAGTCATCCAAGAACAATTATCCCAGCATTTTTTAGTGGATGCCTTCTTATCCAACTGGGATATTGCAGTGGATTTAAAAAATGTCATTCTAGGCAAAAATGGGGTGTTATATCGCATAGATAATGGCGGTGCCTTACGCTACCATGCTATAAAAGGGTTAAAGACACAAGATTCTCAGTGGTCAGCTTATTTTGTGAATGAATTAGAAACCTTACGTAATCCTGACATCAATAAAGATGCCGCTAAAATTTATGGAAGCGTAAGCCCGGAAGAGCTCGATAGACAACATAAAGAATTATTAAAGGGTATCCCTCAAGTGTTTGACTGTCTAAATCGTATGTCTGGCATTTTCCCTGGCCATAAAATAGATGAGTTGCAATCTATGATTACAGCAAGGCTGTATGATTTGGGGATACGTCTTCAGACTAGCCCTCATCCCTATGCTTTGGCTTTTAAAAACCTTCCAGCTGATAAACAACAAAATTCAGCAAGTATTTTGGTAACAAGCGTCGTTGATGGGGTGCCCTGTGTATTATTAGGTCAACGTATCCGCCATCAATGGTATGGTTATTTTGGGGGAGCCAGTGAGTTTGTGGATGGGAATTTATTTGTTACGGCTTGTCGTGAAACCGATGAAGAAACCGCCCAACAATTAAACATATCGCCTGCATTTTTGGAAAATTATCCTTCCCATGATCTCATCATCGAAGCCAAAGCAGAAGGTATCCATACCCATCGTATGTTCATCGTTAAGCATGCGCCAGTGTCCACGGAAGAATTGTTGACCAAAGTCAAAGCAAGTTCCCATCAAGAGCACACGGACTTCACCTGGGTGCCTATTAAAAATGTACTGGATGTCATCAAAGCCAACAAAACTGTGACTGAGGAAGGTCAAGAAACCCTTTCAATTGCCTTTACTTGCCCCAAAACAGCTGAAAACAAGAAGCTGAGCTTATTCCCTCCTATGGTTAAGATGCTTCAACAATTGCCTGTTAAAAATGCTCTACAGCATATCCACTACGGTCGACCTTTAGGCTCAAAAAGGACCCGCTCTCATGAGCGTGCAAATTATTCTCAGTTTAAAATCAAGCCGAAAGTTGTGCATATTTCAAATGACTTTCTACCTGTACGTCGGCTGAAATATAAGGGTATAACCGTTGAAGACACTGTATATCCGGATGTAATGCAAAGTGATAAAACCCTTGGCAAGCAAGTCGTTGCTTCCTATTTTGTGAATCAAGAGATAAAAGGCTTGCCAAAAAAAGAGACGCTTAAAGAAACCAAAGAACCCCAGGTTCTTCAAGAAATAAAAGAGCTGCCCACCCAAAGTATTGCTCATTTGCAAATAGAATTAAACAAGTATGGGGAAACCGATGCTCAAACCTTAGTGGATGAATTTTTTAAAACCAAAGAGCCTTCATGGGCAAATCCAGACTTTCCAAAAATACTCATTGACGTGGTCCAAAATGAAAGCAACTTTAAGCAGCATGCGGTCTTATACCATGCCACCAATGCACAAATGGGCTTTGCCTCTGATGTCATTTCCCTGCTGAGAAGTTGTTTAAGGTTAGAACAGACCCATAGTTTACGCGCCTTTGACGAGGTCTTCGCAGGTCTTGATAATGTAGAGGCTTTTTTGAAGGATCAATGCGAAAAGCAGGGCATAAAAAATAGACAACAACTCGATAATTACGAGCATGGCTATCAAGAGAAAGGCTTATCCTGTAATTTTGGCTTATTTTTTAATCATAGTTCTGACAGCTCATCCACCTTTGATTCTTTTCGCACAAACACGGCAAGAACAATGAATCAACTAGACGATTTGAAGAGAGGACTTGTCTTTATTTTAAACTATTTGCAAATCAAAAGCGTCACCGTCAAGGATTTGATGGACCTTTATGAAAAGCACGAACGACAATTGATATCTCATCTGTATCAAATTTTCATTAAAGAAGATAAGGTGGATGAGTATTGTTATTATGCAAGCTATTTGGGCAGATATCATAGTGATCAAGTGAGCTCTAATCTATTACCCACCATTCATGCTTTGAGAGAAAATCCACAAGACTTTTCCTTGAAAATGAAAGTGAAGGAAACAAATCATGAAAGCATGCAAGCGCGCTTGTTCATGCATCCAAAATTAATGTACGATGCAGAAGCAGTCACCATTAAACGCTATACTTGGGAACCACAAGCCCGTTCAGCAGAAAAAGAACGGCTTTTTAAGGCGGAATTAAACGCAGTTGTGCAAAAGATCGCTGCAGAATTATTACAGCGAAAACAGGATTTGCAAAGCAGTTACCAAAGCTGTACTCAAAATGGTCTAACTCCATTACAAAAAAAATACGCACAAATCACACAAGATGTCTTTGACCAAACCATTCAATTTAAAACGCAAACTTTTGAAGACGTATCCCATCAACTTGACTCAAACAATTTAAAAGGCTTTGAACAAGCTTTAAAAAATTTAGCCGATGGTTTTGACTTGACCGCAGAAGTCGTGAATAACTTTTCGGGGAATAAACAGCAGTCATTACTTGACAAAGTTCTTCAAAAAGGTGACAAAGCTTTTATAAACATTCTCTTTGAAAGCAAGCATTTTACCTCAGACTGTTGTGAGCCCTTAATTAATAAGTTAGGTCACGATAAGGACTTACTTAAGAAGATATTTGAAAGTCAATATTTTTCAGCCCAAGCCTCAGGAGCCCTTTATCGAGCAATTAAAGGGGATCAGGAATTCGTAAAAAGGCTATTAAGAAGCAAATTATGCTCACCAGACTGTTTGGAGAATATTAACTTGGATGCCCTTTATAGGTGTTATGCCTTCAAACGTACAACCGATTCTCAATTAGGATTGGACCTAATTGCACTCATATTAGAGTGTGATGGTGTACCAAGCGATGCAATAAAACAAATGGTTGACTCTGCTATACATACAGATGCGGACAACGGTGCCTTTCTTAAGGCCCTATTGCATAATAAAAATTTTTCGACAAACAATTGCTGTACATTGATTAATTATGCCGTTAAAAAAGGAGATAGAGATTTCCTTAAACAAATAATGCAAAGTAAACATTTTTCAACTCCTGATAGTTTTGAAGCAATGAGCTGGTATGCCATTCATAAGAATGACCAAGAATTCATTCAAAGTTTAAGACCCATTTGTTTGAAGCAATTATGTTGTTATGCCATTAAAGTAAAAAATGAAACCTTACTTCAATCCTTTTTAGGCGATAAGTCTTTTACACAGGACTGTTTTCAAGCAGCTTTGGAAACATTAGATAGTGGTTGGTGCGAGAATGAAACAACTAATCTTCATAAACTTATGATGGAGCATCCATTTTTTAATACAGAGTTTTTCACAACTCATCCCGATTGCCTTAAAAAAACTTTTTCCAATTTTAGATACAACGATCTTCTCAATCCTAAATTATTTGCCGTGATGGTGACCTTAAATGAAGACCTTCAAAAAGAGGTGCTTCTTACCTGTTATAAAAACAATTCAAATGATAAAAAATTCACTGTGCTTCAATATGTTGAAAAGCACCACCCTGAATGTTTACCAGACTTATTAAAAGTGAAGAATGCCCTCCCTGTAGCTGAGCTTAATAGGCTTATTCTTAAAGTAAATCTAAAGCAGTTAATGGAGGCTATCAAAGGAGGTAATCTTGCGCAGGTCATGGCTCATGAATTCCTCGACATCAACGCAGTGTATGAAGAGATAGATTACTTCGATGGGAAAAAAATCAGCACTCCCTTGACTAAAGCCATTTGGTCTCATCAAAAAGACATTTTGAAGTTTTTGCTCCTAAAAGAGGTGCGACTTGACACCATGGCAGATGGAAGAAATCCCATTGAATTTGCCAAGGAATGTGCGCCTGACTTAGTCCCTATTCTTTTGATGCATTTGTTACATCGACCTTTAAGTGAACAAGTAAAGGTTTTGCCCGAAGGGTGTAATACTGTCTTAGATTACATCAATACCTATCATCGACCTCTCTTGGTCAATGTCGAAGCCATTAAATCCCAGCTTAGTCCCGAGCAACAAAGCCTATTAGAAGGTTTGCAAAGCCAAAATCTCTTGCAAAGCTCCCTCTTTGATGTCTCTAAAGGTGCAGATTTGAATGCTTTAGGCGCTAAGTTAGAAGAGAAAGGCGTGGACATTAATTCTGCTGATCAAGAAGGCCTAACCTTATTGCATAGGGCCATCAAAACAAACAACAAGGCCTTAATATCCTTTTTATTAGCTCGAGGTGCGGATTTATACAAAAAAAATAATGCAGGCTTAGATAGTATGCATTTGATTGCTCAACAAGGCATAGAATTTTTTGAAAGCCTTGTGCAATCCTCTGAAGTATTTGCACAAATGATGCAAACGGATAGGCTGCGAATGAAAGCTTATTTTAATCCACAATGGATAAGTGCAATAACCGAAACAAGTATTCCCAAAGCAAAAGCCTTGTTACAAGTGTTTCCAGACTATGTTGCAGATAAAATACTTCAGTCTGTAGACGAATATAGTGACATGAAAGACGCTTATGGCTATAATTATCTAATTTATCACTATCGGTCGTCGTCTAAAGAGCGTGACTCAATTAAAGCTCTAATGTGCTTCTTATTTTCCTATATGACGCATGTAGAATCAGAACAAGCTGTTCTATATGACATGTATTCTCTACACAACCCTGAGCTGATGCTCAGTGCCTTAAAATTTGCAGTTTGTCTGCCTCTTGATGAACAAAGAATAGCCTTAGGGAATTGGGATGGGTACAGTACTGTTTTGGATTATGTTCAATGCAATTGTCCACATTGGTTGGAAACCTTACTGACTCAACCAAAGGTTCAAGACATACCCTTTGGTGGTCTTAGTTTATTAAGTTATGCCATTGAAACTAAAAATCCACGTATCCTCAATAGCTTACTCAGTCATGGCTATGATATCCGCAATCCTGCGGATGGTCGAAATCCTATCCTTTTGGCAAGGGATAAAGCACCAGAATTATTGCCAGACTTGTTTATATTTTTATTAAAGCGGCCCATTGAGGAACAAAAAAACCTAATGTTGCCTTTAGGCTGCGATGTTTTAGAGTATGTCTACAAGTCTCGGCCTCTTTTAATTAAGATTGGCCAGATGCGCTCAGAACTGAGTGCGGATTTACAGCAACAGTTTGACCTATGGCAAAAAAAGGACGAACAAAAATCACTCTTTAACTGTTTGACTCCGCCTCATGATTATAAGGCCTTAGAGGATCTGCTTGAAAAGAAAGCGGACATTCATTGTGTTGATGAGGGCGGCATGAGCCTCATAGAGCATGCAACCAAAAACAAAAGCGGTGAATTGATGACCTTTCTACTCCGGTATGGGGCCAGTGTTAAGAAGGCCACAGCCATCATTTGCTCTACAGGATTAACTTATTTAAGTTTGGTTCCTCATTTGTTTGCAGCTAATACATCAAGTGCTTTTAGAGATTCTTTAAAGCATTTTAAGCCTGCCACTCAAAAGGATACCACCGTCTCTGATTACTTCAAGGCAGAGTGGATCTCTGCCGTCCATACCCTTGATCCCAAAGCAATGGAAGTCATAGCGGTATTTCCAGAGTTTGCCCATGAAAAACTATTTAACAATCAAACCGCTCTTTTTTACTGGATGGAGCAACGAGAGCTAAGAGGTAATGAGACTCTTGATCCTATGATTAGCCTATTGATGTTGAGGGATTTGAACAGCTGTAGTTCCGGTGAGATGTTGAATGTGGTTTCAAAATTAAAAAATAACGGCCAATTAATGCTGAACCTGCTCAGCTTATTAATATGTCTACCTCTCGACCAACAAAGTCAAGCTTTGGGGAATGTTGCAATACAGTTTGAAACCATCTTTGAATTTGCTCAAGAAAAACATTCCAGTCTAGTACCCACCTTAATGGCCATTCCAGGGGCACAATTACCTCCTAAAAAGGCAGATAAAAATGCAGACTTATGGGCGTGGCTACTCATCCCGATTTAATCAGAGTCCAAGCGCTTATCAACGAAGGAGCCAATGTACATTTTTTCTAAAAGTTTATCTTTCTTAATCTTTCTGTCCCTCCTTGAAATTAGTAGATTGAAAAGGGTTTAATAAATAATTTTGAATTGGGGTCAATTGTGTTAAAATGGCTCACTATAGCATTGACTGCATTTGAAACCACATGTATTTTTCCAAACAAGAAAATCCAAAGCTGCATCTATTTCATAAAAACCACCATCACATCAAACAAGTTCAGGGTAGGATTATGAGAATGAAGCGATGGCGCGATAGAATCGACGTCCTTGCTGCTTTATCCTTTGTTGCTCAGATTGGATCCGGCGTGTTGATGTTTTTGATTTTAGGCCCAAGTCCGAACGGTCCTGGGTACCTGGTCGTGCCTGATCTCATCGCCGGTTTTGGTAAATCCTTAAACATTTCTTTGCAAGCAACTGTTCAAATATTTGCATTCGTTGGCTATGCTGCTTTATGCATTCGAGCATTGTGGGATTTGGGCGTGACCCTTCATCGTGTTTTTTTTGTTCAGTCGGCCAAACAAATCCTTGAATTAAATGGCGAGGGGCCTACCATTGCTTTGCCAACGAGAGCCCATTTGCTGGGGCGGGCCACTGCCAATCTTTTCATGGCCACATTCAATTTCATTGCAGTCATCACGGTACTGGGGTTGTTTTCCGTTGGTATGGGTTTGGTTTTTGCAGCGGTTGCTACCGGCATTGCTTGGGTTAAAGACTCCGTGATCCCCTGGACTAGAACTCGGAAAACAATCCAAGAGTTGCAGCAATTTCAATTCACTGATGAGTTGCATTTTGAAAAAATAAATGGACAAATCAGTCGCATGGAGAGTGAATGCCGAATCCAACGCAACAGCATGATTCTAAACGGCATTTCCTTTTTTGCATTTTCTCTGTTTGCAACCGGACCCTTTGGTTTTTTCACTTTAGGTATGGTGGGATCTGTATTAATTGTGGCTTGCACGGCGGTTGGAATCGGACGAATCATTTGCAATTCATGTATGAATAATACACCCGCTTTGCAAGACCTTGGCAGTCATAATGCTCTCAAATTCGATGAGGAAAGTGAATTTGAATTTCATCACCGAATAAAATTCCATCATTGGATGGAAGAAACGGGGAAGAAATTAGACTGCAAGCCACCAATCCATTATCCTGCCATTCTCCAAGCCAAGCAATCAAACGACAGATCCAGTGCAGACAGGATGACTCAGATTCAAGATTTCATTCCAGAATTTTAGGAAGAAAGGGAGTCACTTGGTTTACCTGTATAGGAATTCTGACTATATTGTGCAATAATTATTCCCATTTAAAATAATATTTTACTATTCATATGAAAATTAAAGCAATTTTAGGTTTGATCTTTATTTTTTTGCCCCTGACCTTATATGCTCAAAGGTCATGTTGTCCTTTATTAAACGGAATCAATGTCAACACCGCACAGCGAGTTTTAAACATTTGTAAAAACGGCCGGGTTATAAAGACCTTTAAAGTCGCCATAGGATACAATGGTGTGGGCAAAAAACGCGCGGGTGATAATAAAACGCCAACGGGTTTATACGCCTTAGCTCATCCGCGCACATCTTCGCAATATAAAATTTTTATCCCTATTCTTTATCCCACTTCAAAGCAATTGGCTGCAGGGTATACTGGACGAGATGTGGGGATCCATGGCCCCACTGCGCCTTCGAGTTTGTTTGATTGGATAGACAACTTGCCCTATTCCACGCGTGGATGCATAGCAGTAGGCACCAGTAGCCACATTGAGCGCGTGGCCAATTGGGTTAAAGCCAATCCAGGGACTAAGATTTTAATCATTTAACGCTCCATTCAATCCAGAGGAATTCCTTTGTTAACAAAATCCAATTACCCATTGCAAGACATCAGGATACATAAACGATCACCCTCCATGGAAAGCGTTCTTCCTAAAGAGATTTTGCATAAAATAGTGCAGATGTTAACCCTTCGCGACCAACGCATCGTGTTACTTGTGAGTACGAAATGGTTTATCTTAGTCGAAAACCCAGAATTTTTACTTTCAACCGATAAAATTCTTTGCATAAGACGTCTTGAATTAAGAAAAATTCATTTGCAATCCGAAATCGCTACTTTGTCCAAAGCCTATTTAAGTTTGAAATTGAATCGATTGGGTAAACAATTTGTATGGGTTGCCGCGATAAGTCCAGTATTGATGGTGGGCTTTGAAATGCTGCAGCGGTCTTATCCTAAGATCCGCGAGTACGCGACCAATCGGATAGAACTTTGTAAAGAGATTCTGCATTTACAAGTAAACAACACCACCTGCCTAGAAGACCGATTCGGCCAGATGTTCCACGACGCTGAAATGAACGCCGAATGTCGTTTGTCATATGAAAGTTGGCAACTGGCAAAGGCGTTTTCCACGCCTTCCCTATCCAAACGCTGTCAAGCCCTGTTGGTGAATTACTTAAGCAATGAATCGCTTGCAAATCTCAATTTTGTATTGGTTTTTGTCACCACTTTGTTAGTGGCGTCGGGTATTATTTTTCTAGGCATCGTTCTTTTTCGATCAAGGCATTTGAATCAATATTCACCGGACGTTTTGAACCAACTTACATCTCTTAGCCCCTTTCTTCCTAAAATTACTGAGGTAATCACCGATAAAAAAGCCATTGATTTGATGCATGAAAGCCAAACCGCTAAAAAGAAAGCATTGCAAGGGAGCAAAGTACAATACAATCTGTTGGAAAAACAAATTTTATTTTTTCGACCCTTTGTTAAAAATAACCCGGCCAATAGAAGGGATGAGGAATTACAGCCTCTATTAAAGGCAGCTGAGTAATGCAGCACAAAACAATGGGGTCTGGGAAGGTCAAACAGGTGCCCAAGCATTGCATTCCTCATCTTCTAAGTCTTCTAGCAATCGTTCGGATTGTTTTCCTTGAGTGCTCCAGGGAAACCTCTCGAAGTTGATCCTGTTTATAGATTTTTTTGGTTTTTTATCCATTGAAGTGAGGAGTGCATAGGCTATACTCAAACCTGCCAGAGCCCCAATGATTTCAGTTACCAGAATACTATGATCTGCCGATTGGCTAGACTCGTTTATTTTTTGTAAAAATATTTCGGGGTTACTGGTGTTGCAATGAGGATAATACTCCTGATCTTCCGCGCGATGATACACACAATCAGGAAATTCTCCCATACCAGCCGAATTGTTTTTTAGATAATGCGATTTCACCACATCTCGAGCGATTACTTTTCCAAGTCGACTACCAGTGAGCACACATATACTTGTTACTATAAATTTTATGATCATGCTCGACCTTCAATGATTGAAACATCCTAGCCTGCATTAGAGGAAGTCCTAATACACGTCCAAAAAATTGCTATGATACCTGGTTCAACCCATAGAGCAAGACTTGGGTAGATGATCGAAAAATGGAGTTATTGCAATTTTGCCCTATCTTTATGTTTATAACATAAAAATGTCAACAGCTCCTAAGCTTTTTTACAAAAGAGAAAATCCCTCGGGTTATTGATGCATTGAATGCATTATTAAAAAAATAGGGTCTTATTTTGGTTGATTTTCAGGTTGCTGCTCTGCTAGACCGTAGCAATCAATGCCAATCAAAAGACCAGATATAACCTTCTATAAGAATTTACTAAAACCATAATTTGTGATAAATTGCCCTTATTTTTTCGAGATGAATTATGAGTAATTGCGCAGAATATACAGGAATATTTGGAGGCCTTACCACCGGGTTTATTGTCGCACCTTACCTTAAGGCAAGTGCAGGAGTGATCGCGGGGTCTGCTGGTGCTGGGGTTGTTCTCCTGACCCTGGTGCCTGGCTTTATGAGTTTGGTACCATTATATTACCTAGGAAAACAGATCCGAGGGTCATATACTGACAACCCGTTTAAATTGATGAGCAGCTACTTTTTATTAATGACCTCCTTTGCCATCCTAAATACCGCTATCTCTACAGCCATCTTTGCTGCCTTTTTAAGTACAGTGAATCCATTCACTCTGCCCATTCTAATAGCTGCAGGTGCAAGTGCTTGCGTGGTGCTAGGTCTCTACTTGCTGACACGTCCAGGTGGCCTTCCTTCTTTGTCGCAAGGTTTTGCCAAGTGCTTTAATCAGTGCATCCCTAAAAATTGGCAACCGGTTCACACAACCAATCTGGCCCATGAAGAGCATTCGGATGAAGAATCGGAATACAATGACTTGCCTCCTCTTGTTTCTATAGACTCCAATTGCTAAGTAACCTTGTGTTTTGTCAATTTAGAAAATGTTTTGAAACTCTGAATCCTACGGAAATCATTCAAAAATTATCGATATTAACCCGCCAACCCATTGAACCAACTAAAACCTTCTTGTATCTTGATGAGATACAAGATTGTCCTAATGCCTGTTAATAGAGTCTAGAATACGCGATGCTCAACTTTTCACGGAACCATACGGGCCCGGGCCCGTGAGCGAGCCCGAGCCCGGTTTTTAAACAATTTCAAGGCACTCAAATTGTAAGGGAGGATTTCCTAATATTTTATTGACCATCATACCAACAGTATGCGCTAGTACTTTTCTCCCGATTCTGTTTGTTAAATGCCATAGATCACTTGCTCTGACTTTTTCGATGTGAAACTGCTGCGATAGTTGCCCAATAACTGTTTCAACCAGTCGTCTTGTTGATGTTAGCCAGCGACTAAAATGCCTCCCTCTCGGGTCATTCATATTGCTACGTAATGGTGTCTGCAAGTTAACTTGTGTGTGTTCTCTGATTTGTGCTTGATAATCCTCGCCTTCATCAATGTTAGCCGGCGTCACAGTGATTCCTGTGATCATCCCATCGGAACCAATGGCAAGATTGCCTTTAAAGCCGTAGTAGGTCTCGCTCTTGGAGGCACAGTAACCATAGGATGCAATACCCTTAAAGATGGAACTAAATCCCGCGCGTTTAAAATGGCAAATAGGCATTGGCAATCCATCTGCCATATGAAGTTTATCTGATAATGCCCCACTTTGGGCTGCAAAAGATGCCTGTATTCTTTGTTTTATTATCCATAAATTTGCTGATTGTTTTGCATAATTACCTCGACTTCCTAGTTCAGGAAACAATGAAAACCAATGCTCCTTAAAATAACGCCAGATGCCAGTATCTGTATCCCTCCCCAAAAACTCTCCGACAACATCCATTGTGATGACCTCGCTATCAGATAGCTTTGGTTCAAAGCCTCTTGTTCTTAATCTATGACCACCACCGATTTTTTTACACTCATCATCTATTAAGCAAAATACAGTAGAGAATTACTGAATCGCATTGTTATGATGTTGACTAAAATGGCAAAAAAAACAGATTAGGCGGAACTAGGGCGGGCTAATTGGAAGCGCTCACGGGCCCGTATGGTTCCGTGAAAAGTTGAGCATCGCGTTGTTTTAAGACAATATTCATAAGATATGAGCCGAATATATCATCAAAAATTGAATTTATCCCCCCATGTTTCTTTAAAACAGACGTCCTTTGGTTTTCTACGCCCGGCATAGGGTTTGTCTTTTCCCTTTAACTGGCCTATACCAAGCAATGCCACGACGCGTATGTCTTTGGGAATATTCAAGACCGATTTTACCTTGTCTTCAAAAAAACCTTCCATGGGTGCTGTGTCATAGCCTAAGGTTTCTGCTTTCCACATCATGGTTGTGAATGCGATCATGACGTGGCGATTCAACCAGACTGCGTAATCGGGCGCAATTCCCATGGCATTGCCTGCGAGTTTATTGAAATTTTGTAAAATGATGTCTTTCATTTTTTGATTTTGTTCATCAGTAAATCCATGCTTAGCCCCTTCAGCCAAAATGGCTTCTAAACTCTGACCCATGGCAGCATTTAAATCCCCGCAACACACGATGACGACACTGGCTTCTTCCACTTTGGGTTGTCCCATGGCTGCTTCTCGCAGCCTCTTTTTTTGTTCCGGTGTGCTCACCACAATGAATCGCCAGGGTTGAATGTTGTAACCGCTGGGGGATTCAAGGCCCGCTTGGATGATTGCAGATAAAATAGATTCAGGGAGGGGGGAGCCATCAAAGCTTGGGGTGGCGCGTCGGTTGACAATGGCTTCGCTGAGTAAGCGTTCATTGGCTTTGAGGTTTTTATCTTCCATGAGCCCATTCTCCTTTTTTCATGGTATGTCTACATTATAGAAGACATTCTACATCTTTGCGCACAAAAGATTCGTTGCAATACTTGAGGTGTTTTCATGAGGTTGAAATAACCGCGGCCATGCGACACTTTTAGACGGTTTCACCTGGCTTAAAATCGATAAATGTTCATAACTTAGGGTAGGAACCGGTTGTGTTTTATGGAGTACGTAATATTGAAATACCGATTGACCATGAACTGCGGTGCATTGCTCAACCTTCAAGCCTAAAAATTGGAACCATTGTGCATCGAGTAAGACCGGTGTATGGCCAAATACAATGATGCGGCCGCCATTTTTACAACGATTGGCAATGGAGGAAAAAATCTCATGGGCCATTTTTGTGGAAACCACTTCCAAATTTAAAAATCGAATAAAAATAAAGTCAACGCTTTCGTTTTTGACCGGGCTGATTTTGGAGTCGCCATCGTAAACTTCATCGATGACGCCTTGAAGTCTTGCATGATGTGCCATTTTTTTATTTAAATCTTGGCCAATGGTGCGCACTTTGGGGAAGCATTTTTTGATGTGTCCTAAAAATTCCCCAGTGGAACAGGCCGGGTCGTAAATGATTTTTCCAGTTAAATCTTGCTTGGATAAAAAGGCTTGGGTGTATTCACGGATGTGAATTTCACCGGCATTCAAACTGCTCACCTGAGAAGGAGTGGGATCCCAAAATTCTTCCGGGGAGACGTCTTCGACTTTGGCCTGATTTAGAAAGGGGTAGGGGAAATGAATTTCCGTCTTTGCCTGAATGACTAATGAGTCGAATACAAATAATTTTTCATCCGGGTGCAACGGAATGAAGGACAGTAAAATTCCAGCATCGGTGATGCGTTCACTTTTCGCAAGCCCTAGGATCATAGCTGCTGTCAATTGGCTGCATTTGGTGCCGGTTATTTTTCCATCCAGACTGAGTTTGGATACAAATTTTCTACCAACATACTTGCTATTACCCAAGGTGAAAAAAAAGATGTCTTGTGGACGTTCATTGAAGGCTTCGAAGACAAATTGAATGGGTCGTTTTTTCAAGCAAGATGCATCCATTGGAGCAGGGATGGTTGCGGGTGGTATTTGATTGGTTTGATAGTATTCTAATTCTTTTTGTTTATCGAAAGTCATTTTTGCAGTTACCCCTAAAAATAAAGTAAAACTTGAAGCTGAACTGCTGGAAATATAGGAGGCATGTTGATAGAATGTCAAATCATTTTTCATGAGATCACTCTTCTCTAAAAAAATACAATTGAGAGCATGATGTTAGCTGACGTAAACGAAATGGACTTTTCTCCCTACACGAAACGTGCACAGGAAATCCAAGCAAAAACTGCACGCCGTATGGGGTATCCTGTCACTGGAGCCATTTCGGGGAAATTTACTCTTTTTGGATG
The DNA here is from genome assembly GCA_963785145.1 of uncultured Gammaproteobacteria bacterium. Classification (GTDB taxonomy): domain Bacteria; phylum Pseudomonadota; class Gammaproteobacteria; order Legionellales; family Legionellaceae; genus Legionella. The sequence continues at coordinate 28,938 of CAWAUF010000006.1, forward strand.
GCAACGTTCTTCAACTGATAATCCTTCAGAAAAATTAATCGATACGCGTTGTTTAGGCATTGTTCCTGGCAGTCCTGCAGACACACTCATGATCAACATTGGTGGGCAATTGCAAGTGTCTCAGCAGGGTTTGCCGGTTGAGCCTGTACGCAGTGGGGCTTGGCAGGCAGAGATTGAGGTTTTGTATATGTTTGCCGATTATTTTAAGGTGTCTCGAGAACAAATTCGTGGTTACGTGACTACGGGTGGCACCGAAGGAAATTTAGCCGGTTTGTGGTGGGCTCGCGAATATTTAAAAGCCAAGTTCGCCCAAAGACCGCTGCTTTATTTATCGCAGGAAGCGCATTATTCCATTCATAAAATAGCCAACATTTTGAGTTTAGACACCTGCATTGTGCCCACGGATTCTTTGGGTCTTATGGATTACAATCGGTTTAGGCAACTGGTTAGAACTCACAAACTCAAGGAGCCGCAACGGCCTGTCATGGTGTGTGCAACGGTGGGTACTACCCAAAAGGGTGCCATAGATGACATCCCAACCATCAAACAAATTCTAGAAGAGGAACAAGTCGAGCACACCATTCACGCCGATGCCGCATTGCTTGGAGCAGTCATGCCCATCACCAAGCCATTTGGAACCAAGGATCAATGGTTTGATTGGATTGATACTCTGGCCATTTCCGGTCATAAATTTTTAGGCACCACCTCGGTATGTGGTGTGGCTTTAACCAAAAAAGACATGTTGGAATCTTCCTATCAAAATAAAGACATAGTCGTAAGCTACGTGGGTGGCATTCAAGACACCACCGTGAGTGGCACACGTTCTGGCAAAATCGTCATGGAGCTGCATCATGCCATGCGATCTTTGGACATGCACAGCGATTACACCCGATTAAAAAAACTAATCCATCAGTGTCTTGTCAATGCAAACTATTTGCAAGAGCGATTAAAAGGCTTGGTGGGTTCTTCCAATGTTGTTTATCATCCGCATCAATTCGTCGTCGTTTTTCCAAAACCTGTGGGTGAAACCGCTGCTTTGCAATTGGAAGAGACCTTTGGATTGATGTCGGTTGGCAAGGATCAATTTGCCATCTGTGTCATGGCTTCGGTGGATGAAGCCTTAATCCACGATTTTTTAATTCAATATCAAGCTTGTTTCGACGATTCTCCACGAGCTCGTTTGTAAATGGACCTTATATGATTCCAATATTGCATTGCATGATGAAGGATAAACGCATGGAACTGTTTCGTGCTCAGCCAAAGGACAGTTCGTTGATTACAAGGTTGCTGGAATTATACGTCTATGATTTCACCGAATACATGGATTTTGATGTCGATGAAGAAGGCCTGTTCCATTATCCCTTTGAAGACTATTTTACAAAACCGCATCATTGGATTTATTTAATGCGGGTGAATGAAAAAATAATGGGTTTTGCCTTCGTACTTGAACGTTTGGATGATCAAAACAAGTCTTGCTTTACCATCCAAGAATTTTTCATTTTGAAAAAATACAGGAAAATGGGAATAGGGCAGACCATAGCCAGCATGATTTTTTCTTTACACCCAGGGTCTTGGTTGATTTATCAATCCAAAAACAATATTCCAGCACAAGTGTTTTGGCGCAAAGTGATCGCTGCCTGCACACAAGATCGGTATCAAGAATATTATCAAGATGACAAACCGCATCAAGCCTTTGATATTTCAAAAACCATGGTCAATCCCTATGTTTCCAGTTAATGTGTTCGAATTTGAGCAACAGGCAAAAAACCGGTTGCCCAAAACAAGTTATGATTATTTCGCCTCCGGTGCAAACGATGAATGGACCCTGTTACGCAATGTCGAGGCCTTGAAAAAAATTCAAATACTGCCCAGGGTATTGCGCGATACCTCTCACATCGACACCAGCACGCAGTTATTTGGCTCCAGGCTTCCCTTTCCTGTGTTGATAGCGCCAACAGCTTTTCACGAATTGGCTCATCCCCGGGGTGAAATCGAAACCGTGAATGCCGTCAATCAAGCAGGCCTTCCAATGATTGTGAGCACCATGGCCACTCGATCTTTAGAAGAAATTGCCGAAGCCTCCACCGGTCTTTTGTGGTTTCAATTATACGTCTATCGGGATCGCAAGCTTACAAACCAGCTTGTGCGTCGAGCAGAAGAGGCCGGTTATCGTGCACTGGTGGTGACGGTGGATGTTCCCATCATGGGCAAACGCGAGAATGACATTCGCAATGGGTTTGCTCTGCCCACAGGCATGCGGGTGAAAAATTTTGAATCCGTAGACTTAGGGAAAATCAAACAGTTTACCGACAATCAATTCGATAAATCATTGACCTGGAAGGACATTGACTGGTTGCGTTCCATAACCACTTTGCCCATTTTACTCAAAGGGATCATGCATCCTGCAGATGCTCAATTGGCTGTGGAAGCAGGGGTAGATGGCATCGTCGTCTCCAATCATGGGGGTAGGCAATTGGACAGCATGCCTGCCACCATTGAGATGCTTCCTGCCATCGCAGAAAAAATAAATCAAAAGATCCCCATTTTAATCGACGGTGGATTTCGTCGGGGAACGGATCTGTTCAAAGCCTTGGCCTTAGGCGCGGACGCGGTGTTGATAGGACGTCCGGTCCTATGGGCCTTGGCTTGTAATGGACAAGAGAGCCTTACCCAATTATTCGATGTATATAAAACTGAATTGACTGAAACCATGATTTTGTGCGGTTGTAATGATGTTAAAGCCATTCAACAAGATGGGTTATCTATTATTTTAAAATGATCACAACTGGATGAGAATAACAATAAAAACACAGGGGTAGTCGTGTTAAACATAGAATACATTGAAATTGAAGTGCCGTGCATGCTTCATGCAGTTCAATATTACCAACAATCCTTTTGCATGCGTCTAGTTGCAGAATACGAGGGTATTGATAAAAAGGCATGCATGCTGCAGCGGGGGGATATTAAACTCATCCTCTGTGAAAAAACCATAGCCGAGGATGATCCGCCTGAGTTGAACCATGTGGTCACTGAAATTGCATTTTTGACTCATGAGTTGGATGCAACCTTCCAAAGGGCTATAGTCCATGGACAAAAAGCGCTGGTGAATCCCTGTCAATATGCCTTTGGGGAGGAGAGCATTCGTTTTGCCAAGGTGTTGGGGGTAGGCAACATCCGACATGCCTTGATTCAACGCAATAGGTCTGACTCCAAATCATTGCCGCATTTCAACTGGTTGGAATCCGAGTGTGTTGAGGAATCCAAACTGGACTTAAAGGCCTTGGATCACTTAGCCGTATGCGTATATGAAGCCGATCTGGAATTCTGCGTCAAAACCTACGAGTCCATTTATGGTTTGAAACAAACCTCTGAAGAATACGTTGCCACCGAAAACAGTGGCATGAATTCCAAAGTCCTGCAATCGCAGAATGGTTTGGTCAAATTGGTATTCGTAGCCCCGGTTCCTGGAAAAAAACAATCCCAAGTGTTGGATTATTTAATTCATCATCAGGGTCCTTGCGTGCAGCACGTCGCTTTTTCAACTCAGAGTATTGCCAACACCGTGCACCAACTTCGGGCACAAGGAGTGGAATTTTTATCTATACCTGCACGCTATTATGAGCTCCAAAAACAGAACTCTTCCTTGGATCCAAAACTCTTTGACCAGTTGCGTGAATTGTCCATCTTAGTGGATGGGCAAAGCACAGGCCAGTTGTATCAAATTTTCACCAAACCTTCCAAGGGCAAACCAAGCTTGTTTTTTGAAATCATCCAACGCGACGATTGCGAAGGATTTGGCAGCAACAACATCAAAGCCTTATTTCAGGCCATTGAAGAAGTGCAGATTGAACATGAAGCCAGTTGACCTTGTAGACCGTATCCAATTCCCAGCTTGGGTTTACCGTTCTAAAAAATCGGCAATGGAAAAATCGTTGGCCCGTCGCTCCAATGAAGCGCTCATCTCCTTTGCCCTTGGGCTGCCGGCCATGGATTTGTTTCCGCCTGAGCTTTGCCAACAAATCGTTGCTGAAGTCATTCAACAAGAACCCTTGGCCTTTCAATATTCACCTCCCACTGAGGATTTGAAAACCCAGGTGGTGGAGTTGATGCGTTTGCGCGGAGTGGATTGTAAAGAAAGCCAAATTTTATTAACCTCAGGCGCTCAGCAAGGGATCAATTTATTGGTTCGTTTGTTGTTAGAGTCAGGGGATCAGGTCATTTTTGAAGAACTGGTTTATCCGGGTGCCTTGCAAGCGGTTTTGCCGTTTTCACCTCACATCCTCACGGTCAATACCGATTTCAAAACGGGCATGGACGTGGATGCCGTGCATGCATTATTAAAAAAAGAAAACAAGATCCGCTTCATTTATGTGGTTTCTCAGGGCGGTAATCCCCATGCGGTTACCCTGGAGGAAAGCAAGAGGATCCGTTTGGCGCAGCTTGCGCAAGAATATGGAGTCCCCATCCTGGAAGACGACCCCTACGGATTTTTGACCTATGAACAATCCATTCCTCCTATCAAATATTATGGCGGGGACTGGGTGTTTTATGTGGGCTCTTTTTCCAAAATTCTGGCTCCCTCTTTTCGGGTGGGTTGGGTAGTGGTTCCAGAGCCATTGGTGTCTAAACTGGCCTCGTTGAAAGAAGGTACTGACATCAACACCATGAGCTTTTCCCAACACATCGTGAAGCGATTGTTGGATGCCAATGTGTTTCCAACCCAACTGAATGCGATTAAAAAAATCTATCAGCAGAAACGAGATTGCATGATCCAGGCATTGAACTCGGTGTTGCCAGAGAATGCACGCATGCATACACCCACCAGTGGTATTTTTGTCTGGGTCAACTTTCCAAAGCAGGTGAACACAACACTCCTGCATCAGGTGGCTTTAGAAACCGCAAACGTAGCCTTTATACCCAGTGAAGCCTTTTGTGCCACCGATCAAGTGTGCATTCAAAACGGCATGCGCTTGAATTTTTCTCATCCCAGTAAGGAGATGATCGCCTTGGGTGTAGAACGTCTTAGTCCAGTATTTCAATTTAAATAAAAACAATCCTAGGGAATGCTATGTCCGTGAGTCCTGATCAAACCGTCTGCTCTAAAATTGCAGAAATTGCATTGAAGCATCCCAATCGAATCGCGGCTCTATGCTCTCAGCATTCGTTAACCTATGGGGAACTTGAAAAGCAATCGAGTCAACTGGCTCATTACCTCCAATCTTGTTGCGATGTGGATGAATCCATCATTGGTCTCTATCAGGATCGCTCTTTGGATCTAATTGTCTCCATGCTTGCCATACTGAAATCCGGCAGGGCTTACTTACCCCTGGATCCCAGGTATCCAAAACACCGAATTCAAGCCATGCTGCAGCAAGCTCAAGTGAAACGAGTTGTGACCCATAGCAAACTAGACCAAGATTTTGCAAATACAGCCATTGAGACCATCAACACCGACCAAAAGGCTGCCGCCATCAAAGGACAGTCTATTGAACCGGTGGCTGTAACCACATCACCCCAAGATCTAGCCTATGTGATTTTTACCTCCGGCTCCACTGGCAAGCCTAAAGGGGTGATGATACGTCACATCGGTTTGATCAATCTCTTACTCTCCATGCAACAAACCCCGGGTATAAAACCTCAAGATCACATGCTGGCATTGACCACCATAGCCTTTGATATTTCTGGACTGGAAATCTGGTTGCCGCTTATCTCGGGTGCTACACTCACCATGGCCACCTTTAATGCAATCAAACATCCACCAAGGCTTGCTCAGTTGATCAACGAGAGCAACATCACCATGCTGCAGGCCACGCCGACTACTTTGCAGATGTTGTTGTATGCCCATTGGCAACCAAAAGCCGCTTTGAAAATCTTATGTGGCGGGGAGGCCTTGCCTAAAAATTTGGCGGATGCCTTGTTGTCCATGGGGCATGAGCTGTGGAATGTGTATGGGCCTACCGAAACCACGATTTGGTCTACCGTTGCGCCTGTGCTGTCCAGCGAACACATCACCGTGGGTAAGCCGATTGCAAATACCCAAGCATTCCTTTTCGATGAACACATGGATCCGGTGCCTTTGCATTCTGCAGGCTGTCTGTACATAAGCGGGATAGGACTTGCAGCGGGCTATATCCATCAACCGGAACTCACCAAAGCCGCCTTCATTCCCCACCCCTCCAACCCAACCTTAACTCTTTACAAAACCGGCGATTTAGCCCGCATCTTATCCAATGGCGAGATTGAGATCCTCGGGCGCCTGGATGATCAGGTGAAAATCAATGGCCATCGAATTGAATTACAAGAAGTGGAGCATCAATTAAATGAATCGGGCATAGTCCAAGAGGCCGTGGTTTTAGCGATTCCTACTCAGGATAATGAAAAAGCCTTAACCGCTTATGTGCGATTGGACGCTGAGAAACTTAAAAAAAAGGTCCCCCAAGATATTGAAAGCGAGCGTGTGCATTATTGGGGATGGGTTTATTCGGACGTCTACAAGCGCAATGCAAACAGCCCTTTGGATTTCAATACCTCGGGTTGGAATAGCAGCTACAGCAAAAAAGCCATTCCCCCTCTTGAGATGAAAGAATGGATTAGCCATACGGTTGAAAGAATTCGTTCTTTAAACCCGCGACGCATCTTGGAAATCGGTTGTGGAACCGGCTTGTTGCTTGCAGAATTGGCACCAGCCGCTGAGGCCTATGCAGGCGTGGACATTTCCGCTGAAGCCTTGTTGAATGTGAAACAATTGATTCAATCCCGCGACGATTTAAACCACGTCCAGTTGCATGTCAGTTCGATGGATAAACTCATGCAATTGGAATTGGGGCAATTCGACTTGATTGTGATCAATTCCGTGATTCAATATTTTCCAAGTGCAGACTATTTGCTGGATGGATTAAGACAAGTCCTGACTTTGCTGGTACATCCTGGAAAAATATTCATCGGCGATGTAAGGGATATGACTTCCTTGCCTGGGTTTCATGCCAGCTTAATACGCCATCAAGCCGAAAAAGATCTGCAGGTGAAAGCATTTAAAGATCAATTGATGTTTTCATGCCTGGATGAAGAAGAGTTGGTCTTGTCTCCAAAATTCTTTACCTCACTAACCAGACATTTTCCTGAAATTGACGACGCAGACATTCTCCTAAAAACCGGCAGCACGCACAACGAGCTCAATTGTTTTCGTTATGATGTGATTCTTAGCTTAAACAACCCACAAGAAATGGTGGAGTGTCCACAACCCCTTTGGTATTGCGCACAGGACCTGAACCTATCCAAATCCGCCTGCATCCAATTGCTTCAATCCCAGCCCAATTCAATCCTTGGCATAAGCCACATCCCCAATAGTCGGCTGACGCCAACCAATCAATTGTTGCATTGGCTCAATGAGCAGGAGGATCATAAACTCCTCCAGGAATTTCGAGGATGGAAAATCCAGGACATGGATCCAGTAGAGCTCCTGGAAGTGGCAACGCAAGTCGGTTTGGAGGTGAAATTAAGTTGGCACAATGCCTATGCGGACGGAGCCTTTGATGCCATTTTTTACCCAAAGCATTTGTCCTGCGGCCGGTTCGCACAATCAATGGGTCAAATAATGTTAAGCCCATTGGCCAACAATCCTTTGCTGAAAGAATTGCACATTCACGCACAAAGCCTCTTACGCAATCATCTGCTGGACTTGTTACCCGTTTATATGGTGCCGGTGCATTTTATTTTCTTGCAGGAATTTCCACGCACTCCCAATCAAAAAGTGGATAAAAAGGCTTTGCCTAAACCAAACCACAAGCAGTCCTTTACCCGAAAGTACACCCCTCCCAGCAGTCCACTGGAAAATCAATTGGCAAAGGCCTGGGAGCAAGTCTTTTCTCTGCCAAAAATCGGTGTGACCGACAATTTCTTTTCCTTAGGCGGAGATTCCATCCGCTCCATGCAGATTGCCGCCATTCTCCACCAAGAGGGACTATTCATTGAAGCCCATTGGGTGTTCACTGCCCCCACCATAGCTGAATTCGCGGCCTTCATGACCCAACAGGAACACAAAATCGCAGCTTTTGAGAAAAGAGCCCCCTTTGTCTTATCTCCCCTAAACTATGCAAAGCGATTGGCTTTTCAACAACAATTTCCTGAGTTAGAAGATATATACCCACTGTCGCCCATGCAGTTGGGGATTTTGTATGGCAGCTTAAAGATAGATGGAAGTTACCTCATTCAAGGGGTTTTTACCTTGGTGGGGACTATCCACCCGCAAGGTTTGCTGGAAGCTTGGCAGCAAGTGGTGCAAAACAATCCCATTTTGCGCACGGGGTTTAGGTGGGAAGAGGAGGACCAGCCTTTTCAATACGTCTTGTCTTCGTGCACATTACCCTTTACCACTTACGATTGGACTGCTTATGATGAACAAGAACAACAATCCCGATTAAAAACCCTGCTGCAATCGATTGCAAAGGCAAGGATTGGAATTCATGAACCCCCACTTTTCTGCATCAACCTCATCAAATGCCAGACCGATCGGTACGAGTGCGTCTTCACTTGCCAGCATTTGATCGTAGACGGCTGGAGTCTGACCCTTATCATGCGCGAAGTGGTTCAGGCTTATGCCCAAAAAAACACTTCAGCGGTTCAATCCACCCCTTATCGTGAATACATTGGTTGGTTGGCCAAACAAGACTTTGAAAAGGCTAAAACCTTTTGGCAGCAGTATTTGCAGGGTTTCCAGGAGCCCTCGCGGTTTCAATTTCAGCAAATTCCACCCCAGGCCACTTCCTATTCCTCGCATAGAATCCGTGTCCATGAAAGCATCACCGCACACATGCTGCAATTTGCAAAGCGTCATCTGGTGACTGTCAATACCTTGATTCAAGTGGCTTGGGGCCTTGTATTAGGTCGGTACACTCAAAAGCAGGATGTGGTCTTTGGAATAACGGTGTCTGGCCGATCCATTGGTTCAGAGATCGCCCAAATCATAGGCCCCTGCATTCAAACCATGCCGGTTCGCATCCTCCTCAATGGGCTGAAGACCGTTGAGCAATTGTTGCTTGAATGTCAACAACAAAGGCAGAAGTTGCTGGAACACGGCTATGTGGGCTTAGCCACCATTCAAGCCAACTCCTCCATTGCGAAACAATCGCCCTTATTTGATTCTTTGATGGTGTTCGAACAAGACGCTTTTGATCTAAAAGCGATCTCCGATCCTGCCTCATTCATCATCGAAAAAATTCAATGGCATGAGCAGACCGAGTACCCTCTAACCTTGAGTGTCCAATTGGCCCAAGATTTAACCTTTGATTTTGCCTATAAGACTTCGCATTTTGGCCAAGAGGACATAAAACACCTGGCTGACAACCTGCTTGCTGCCTTGGATTGTGTTTGCAACAACCCATGGAATCCCATCAATCAATGCCAACTCTTGTCGCCCATTCAATACCAAACCCTGGTGTACACTTGGAATCAAACCGCATGCAGCAACCAGGATTACATTTGTGCGCATCAATTATTTGAAAACCAAGTGCGAGCGACACCGGATGCCATCGCCCTGATTTATGAAACCCAGCAGTGGACTTATGATGAAATCAATCAAAAAGCCAATCAATTGGCGCATTGGCTGTTGCAGGAAACGCAGCACACCAGTTGCCTGATTGCCATAGCCGCTGATCGCTCTTATGAATTGGTGATTGGTCTCTTGGCTATTCTTAAAGCTGGATCAACCTATGTCATCTTGGATCCAAGTTATCCCCTGGACCGATTGAATTTCATTCTAAAGGATTCACAAGCACCGATTGTGTTGTCTACTCAGAAATATCCGCTTGCCCTGGAGTTTCATGGCCAAAGGTTGGCAATCGATGATCTGGATGCAGCATTGCCCAGCTCCAATCCTGGCATTCAGGTTTCAAGTGCGACCACCGCCTACCTCATGTACACTTCCGGCTCTACCGGACAACCCAAGGGAGTATTGAATTCTCATCGCGCCATTTTGAACCGGCTGCTTTGGACTTTGCGTGCTTACCCAATCGCCTCTTCGGATGTTTTTTTGCAATTGGCGGCCGTGGGCTTTGACATTTCTTTTTGGGAAATGTTGTTTCCGCTGTCTGCTGGCGCAAGCTTATGCGTTGCACCTACGGATAAGCACAAGGACATCGAATACATTGCCAAGACCATCCACGAGCAACACATCAGCGTGTTGCATTTCGTGCCCTCCTTGTTGGAATTGTTTCTGGAATACGCCGATGTGTCCCAATGCCAATCCATAAGGCAAGTGGTTTGTGGCGGCGAGTTGGTGACGCATGCATTGCGGGATAAGTTTTTCGCCAAACTGTCTGCTAAGCTGTACCATGCCTATGGTCCAACCGAGGCTGCCATCAGCGTGACGCATTTGGATTGCGAGGAGGATGTTTGCCCAAACCTCGTGCCCATAGGCAAACCCATTGCCAATACTCAGTTGTATATTTTGAATCAACACCTACAACCCATGCCAGTCAATACTTTGGGTGAACTTTACATCAGCGGGGTGTGTTTGGCCGATGGGTATTTGCATAGAGAGGACTTAAGCGCACAAAGTTTTGTGGCCAATCCCTTTAAACCGGGTGAAACCATGTACAAAACCGGAGATCTGGCCTATTACCTTGCGGATGGCCACATCGTCTTCATGGGCAGAAAAGACAACCAAGTGAAATTATACGGCCATCGAATTGAATTGGGGGAAATAGAGAGTCATTTGCGCAAGCAGGAAGACGTGCGCGACGCCCTGGTATTGGTTCGAGAAGACATTCCCCAACATCCCTACTTAGTCGCCTACATTCTCACCAACCTAACAAAAACCCAGCCTTTGGTATCCAAGTTGCGTACCGTCCTGGAAAACAACCTACCCGATTACATGGTGCCTGGGGCTTTTGAATGCTTAAGGTCTTGGCCACTCACCACCAATGGCAAAATAGATAAAAAAACACTGCCCAGGCCTAGTCGCCATTTGGCCACTGCCCATGCGCAGACAAAAAACCTGTCTTCAGAGGAGCAAGTGCTAGCGGCCATTTGGTGTAAGCTATTTGGGCTTACTGCGGTGGATGTAGAGGATGATTTTTTTAGATTGGGCGGGGATTCCATCCTTTGCATTCAGTTGATCTCCTTGGCCAGGAAAGCCAACCTGTATTTTTCCATCAAAGACGTCTTTCGCGCACCCACCATTGCAGGCTTGGCCGCATTGGCCACTCCAGAAAAATCCTCAAAAACCAGTACTTCAAGTCACAGGGAGCAGGATTTTCCATTAACACCAATCCAAAGGCATTTTTTTAATCTAAACCTCAACAACCCCAATCATTTCAATCAAAACCTGTGTTTGGAAATAAACTCTGACGTCTGCGTAAATACCCTTAAGGCGGTTTTACTTTTTCTTAGGCAGCATCACCACATGTTGCGTGCCCGATTCACTCAGTCGAGTCAGCAAATACAAGATGGGCCTTTCAGTTTTGAAACGGTTTCCATTGAGTCGCTTTCTAAAGCGCAACAAACACAATTCATCCACGACCAAATCAATCAAGCGCAAACCAAGATCCAGTTGGAACAGCAGGTGTTTCTGGCTTTGCATTTTCATTGCGGTGAAGGACAAGCCTCCAAGCTTTGCCTCATTGCCCATCATCTTTGCATGGATACTGTCTCTTGGAACATCCTAGTGGACGATTTGGATTTATTATTGGAACAATACGCCAAACAGTTGTCCTTGAGCTTGCCAGAGGCAGGATCCCCTTACAGGGATTGGTCCAGTGCTTTAATGGCCTATGCCACCAGCTCGGAATGCAAACAGGAATTAACCTACTGGCAAGCCATTCAACCTGCTGTGGTTCAGGATTTACCAAGCGATCATCGAGTTTTGGACAACTGCATTGCCACCATGAAAACCATCCAAGCCAGGCTTGCCTTGACAGATGCGAAACAATTGCATAATGCGCAGATCCCGGTGCTGTTATTCACCGCTTTGTCTCAAGCCTATTGTCAATGGGCGTCTCAGTCGTCTTTTTTTGTCAATTGCGAAGGCCATGGTCGCGAAGAAATTGATGCCAGCATAGACACATCCAGAACCCTAGGGTGGTTTACTAGTCTTTATCCGGTTCACATCCAGCTGGACTGCCCTAAGGATGTGGTGCGATCCCTGCAACAAGTCAAACAATGTCTGCATTCCATTCCCAAAAAAGGAATAGGCTTTGCTTTACTTGCTTCTGATTTAAAGGAATATCCACAGCCGAAAATGTGCATCAATTACCACGGTAAAAAATCCTCAACCGCGCAGGCATTCAAGCATTTTAAAATGCTCACCGCAGAATCCATTCAGGCGCAAGCCCGTGAAAATCAGCGCGAATACGAATTGGAGATGGAGATTGTACTGGAAGACAATAGTCCAGGGCTTGAAATCAGTTACAATGCACTGCAGTTTGACGACCATTCCATTGTCCAATTCATTGAGGCATTGCAAAATCATTATTCCAGTTGCATTGACTATTGTTCCCAAAATAAGATCCCATTCGTTCCATCGGACTTCCCCCTGTGTCGAATGGATCAGAGTACTCTGAATGCAATCTGTGCCCACAGATGGATTGAAAACCTTTATCCCTTGACCCCTTTGCAAGCAGGGATCTTGTTCCAAACCCAACTTCAGGCCGTTGAAGACGTGTATTTCGTACAAAGCGTTTATCTGTTGGAAGGGGAGGTGGATTTAGGAAATCTGCGCCAAGCTTGGCAGGCTGTAGTTCAACATCATCCCATCTTAAGAACTGGGTTTATTTGGCAAGAAGTGGCTGTGCCACTGCAGTTTGTTTTGCAGGCGGCAGAACTGCCTTGGGAGGTTTTGGATTGGAGTCAGCATGGCCTGGATGAGGGTCAGTTGCAGGATTATTTGCAAGACCAAAGACGTCATCCTTTTTCATTAAACAAGCCACCTTTGTGTCGACTGACTTTGATTCGCTTATCGCAACAACGCTTTTATATGATTTGGACCCAACATCATATTTTAGTAGACGGGTGGTGTTTATCCATTCTTTTAAACGATGTGTTGCGGGCCTATCAGTGCTTAGCCGAATCCAGCAAAATCAAATTGCCCACTTATCCTGCCTTTGCAGAGTACCTGGCTTGGTTGCAACAGCAAGATCTGAAACCGGCACAAGCCTTTTGGAAAGACTATTTGTCGGGATTTTCAAACCCCAGCCGATTGACCTTGAAATTAGGCGTCAATCCTTCGGTGGCAGCGGACTATGGGCAGCATGAGGCATTTCTCTCGCTGGAAGAAACCCAGTCCATTTTACAATTCATCAAAATCCATGGAATCACCCTCAATACTTTTTTGCAATGCGCCTGGGGGATCTTGTTGAGCTTTTATTTGGATACGCAAGATGTGGTTTTTGGCGTCACTCAATCTGGACGCAGCATTGATTTGCCTTTGGTGGAAGCAGTCGTTGGACTCTTGATCAACACCTTGCCCTTGCGAGTGCGTTTCGATGCCCAAGACACCGTTCTAAGTCTCTTGAGGCGTTTACAAGAGGACATGAGTGATCTGTACCAATATTCCTACACGCCCTTAGCAGATATTCCGCAATGGGCTGGTTTGAATGCCAGGGAGAAATGGGTGGATACGGTCTTCGTGTTTGAAAATTATCCTGTTGATGAAACCGCACTGGGGCAGTTCAAACCCTTTCAGATGAAGCCCCATCTTTGGTTGGAAAAAACAGAATATCCTTTGACCATTACCATCCTTCCCAAAGACACCCTTGGATTCGTTCTCGCTTACCAAACCCAACATTTTGATGAAGCTGCTTGTGCGGACATCGCGAAACGCTTAAGCCTCACCCTGCGTCACATGGTGAATGCGCCCTCAAAGACCATCCAGGACTTTCCTAAATTAGAAGACACTGAATTGCAATGCATCCTAGCTGACAATCAGCAATCGGCAATGGATTATCCAAAACACCAGTGTTTGCATGAATTATTCGAGCAGCAAGTAGCATCAAGTCTTCAAGCGATTGCAGTGGTTGACGAGGAGCATAGCCTTTCTTATCAAGCATTAAATGCCAAGGCAAATCAACTGGCGCATCAGATCTTGTCTTTGAACCTTCCCAAACAGGCTCTGGTTGCCCTATGCCTGGATCGCAGCATCCACACCGTGGTTGCTTTGTTGGCGGTGATGAAAGCAGGGGCTGCCTATGTGCCCATTGATCCGGATTTGCCCACGGAGCGGGTGTCTATGATTTTAGAGGAGATTTCAACGCCGCTTCTCATCACTCAATTGGAACACCGATCAAAGTTTAGGGCTCTCCAGACAATGATTTGCCTGGATGAAGGGGATTCCTCTTTTCCAGTGACCAATCCCAATGCCTTGTGTTCACCCAGGCAGCCTTTGTATGCCATTTTTACCTCAGGCTCCACTGGCAAGCCCAAGGGGGTCCTGATTTCTCATCAAAACGTAGTCAATTTTTTAAGCGACATGCACCTGCGTTTGCAAATCAGTGCCAAAGACACCTGGTTGTCGGTTACTCGGATTACCTTTGACATTGCAGGCCTGGAAATTTATTTGCCCTTGATTACCGGTGCAAGGCTCATTCTAGCCAATCGGCTAACCATCCAGGATGCGGATTTATTAAAAACACGCATTCAATCCAGCGGCTGTACTTTGATGCAAGCCACGCCTGCGACTTGGCGCATGTTGGTGGATGCGAACTGGTCAAGGCCTAAGAATTTACAGATACTGGCTGGCGGTGAGGCTTTGCCGCTTGAATTGGTCCATGCTTTGAACCCAAACGAGCAGGATTTTCTTTGGAACCTGTATGGACCTACCGAAACCACCATTTGGTCCATGGCGGCCAAGTTAATAGGCAAAGTCTCCCGGGTTCATCTTGGACACCCGATTGCAAACACCAGAATTTACCTTTTGGATAAGTTCTCCAGGTTAACGCCTCAGGGAATGCCTGGGGAAATTTGTATAGCAGGCGATGGCCTGTCCCTGGGTTATTTGAATCAACCTCAAATGACAGCCAGTCGTTTCCTTGAAATACCCTTAGGCACTGGGGTAGAAACAGTCTACAAAACCGGGGACATAGGCCGTTTTGCAGTGGATGGAACCCTGGAGTATCTAGGTAGAAGCGACGATCAAATCAAGCGCCACGGCTATCGCATTGAATTAGGCGACATCTCGGCCTGCCTCATGAAACATCCACACATCAAAGAGGCTCTTGTCCTTCCCTATCAGGTCAATCAGGAACAATATCTGGCAGCACACCTCACGACCAAAGAATCCTTGCAACCCACCACGCTGGATTTTAGCTTGTTTTATTTTTCAGCTTATCAAGCAGAAAACCCATACGAGCTCCTACTGGAGAGCGTGAAATACGCAGACGCAGCCGGCTTTAAAGCCGTCTGGACGCCAGAGCGGCATTTTCATGAGGTCGGGGGGCAGTTCCCCAACCCATCGGTCTTAAGTGCCGCCATGGCCACCATCACCCAACGCTTGCATTTACGTGCCGGCAGCGTGGTTTTACCCCTGCATCATCCTGTGCGGGTGGCTGAAGAATGGTCTTTGGTAGACAACTTATCCAATGGCAGGGTAGGCCTTGCCTTGGCTTCCGGCTGGAATCCTAAGGATTTTGCCTTTTTCCCCGATCATTATGCCAAGCGCAAAGAGGTGTTACAAAGTCATTTGCAACAGCTCCAAGCCTTATGGCAAGGAAACAGCATCGAAGTGCTGGATGGACAGGGTAAGCCCAGTCAAGTACGCATTTATCCACGACCTAAACAAGCAGTGCTTCCCATTTGGATCACTGCTGCAGGCAATCCCGACACCTTCATGGAAGCCGGGAAAATGGGTGCTAATTTGCTGACCCATTTGCTGGGTCAGTCCATAGAAAGCCTGGCGGAAAAAATTGCACTGTATCGCCAAAGCTTGCAGGACCATGGTTTTGATCCCAAACAGGGCGTGGTGAGCATCATGTTGCATGCCTTTGTGAGTGAATCCACGGAAAAGGCAGTGGAGATCAGTAAAAAGCCTTTTTGCAATTATCTAAAAGGGCATATTTCTTTAGAAAGCATGGCTCAATCGGTTGGGCGTTCGCATTTGGTCGCCACCGAAGAGGACGAGGATGAGTTGATTGCATTGGCCTTTGAACGCTACTCCAAAACGTCTGCATTGATTGGTTCGGTGGCAGAGTGTGCCCTCATCGTGAAACAGCTGCAGCAGATTGGTGTGAATGAAATCGCATGTCTGGTGGATTTTGGTGTGGATGCACCCACCATTTTAGAGCATTTGCCCTTTTTGACCCAACTCATGCAGCATGCAAAACAATTCATAGCCTTGGATGAGGACAGTTTGCGTCTGCATCTTGACCAACATTTGCCTCAATACATGCACCCGAATGCCTTCATCGCGCACAAAGAGTTCCCCCTAACCTTTAATGGAAAAATCAATCGCAAGCTATTGGCAAGTCATCATCAACACACACTTCAAACCAAAGCCATCCACCAAGCCCCTTCAACGGAGATGGAATTGCGCTTGGTTCAAATCTGGAGTGAGGTGTTGAATAAACCCGTGGCGAGCATACACGATAACTTTTTCCATCTGGGTGGACACTCTTTGCTGGTGACTCAAGCCATTTCAAGGATCCGACGTGAGTTTGGTTTGGAGATCCCATTGCGTGCCTTGTTTGATGCACCCACCATCGCTGAGTTTTCCAAAGCATTGTTGGCTGCAACCCAACAATTAAAGCCGCTAGAAATTGCTAAGACCCCGGAATCCACTGCTTACCCGCTGTCTTTTTCTCAACGTCGTTCCTGGTATTTGCATCAACTGCTACCCGATACACCCTTGCACAACACCTTGTTCATGCTGCGCATGCAGGGTGATTTCAGAGTCGAACGGGTGCAAACAGCCTTATCTTTACTGATAAAGCGCCATGCCATGTTGCGCATGACTCTCAGCGTCAGGGATGGAATGCCTGAGCAAGTCATTCATGATGATCTGAAGTTAAGGCTTTGCGAATCCAATTGGATCCTTTTGGATGCCCAGGAGAAAGAACAGGCATTGTTGGAATTGCAACGCAATGAACTCTACCTGCCCTTTGATTTGGCAGCAGGGCCTTTGTTGCGTGGACAGGTGATTGAGTTTGCAAACAAGGAATGGGTGCTTCTCATCACCCAACATCACATCATCACCGATGGTTGGTCACGACAGGTGTTCATCCGGGATTTAACCAGGATTTACAATGCCTTAATAGAAAACAAGTCAGCCGATCTGCCTGCTTTGGATCTTCAATACGTGGATTTTGCGGTTTGGCAAGCTGCCTTGTTAAAACAACCGCTTTACTTGCGTCAACTGGATTATTGGAAAAAACAATTGGCCGATTTGCCGCAACCTTTGGATTTACCCTATGCCAAGGGTTTTTCCCTGGAACCGGATCATCAAGGAAAATCACATGTGCATTCCTTTGATCTGGAGACGTCCAAGCAATTGAAAGCCTATGCAAACCAACAAGAAGTGACTTTGTTCATGCTCATGCTGAGTCTATTTGGCCTCTTATTGCATCGATATTCTGGTCAAGACGATCTGATCCTCAGGCACCCCGATCGCGAACCGACACTACCCAGGAGTGGAAAACATACTGGGCTTTTTTGTCAACACCTTGGCTTTGCGCATTCAAATCAAGGACAATCCTTTGTTTCCGGATCTGTTGCAGCAAGTGAAAACCACACTGCTCAATGCCTATGAAAATCAAGACCTACCCTTTGATCAATTGGTTGAAGCCTTAGCCATTGCCCGTGATCCCAACCGCCATCCTATTTTTCAAATCATGTTCGCAATGCAAGAAGTAGGAAATCTGGAGTCCTCCTTTTTAGGCATAACTCAGGTGCAACCAGAGGCTGGATTGACGGTGGCGCAATTTGACCTCACGGTTTCGCTTCAAGAAGACCAGGGCCAGATCCAATTGCAATTCGACTACGCCACTACTCGATTTAAGGAAGCAACCATTCATGCCATGGCCAGCCATTACGAGTCCTTGGCCATGGAATTGCTAAAAGCTACCCCTAAACGAATTGGTGACATGCGGTTATTAACCCTTGAGGAATACCGACAACTTCAACAGTGGAATCATACCCCGGCCATTGAATCCCCTCACCAAAACCTTCTGACTTTGATCAAAGCTCAGTTTCATCAGCATGCTGACCAATGTGCAATCTTCATGGAAGATGCACAGATGTCCTATAGAGATTTGAACCAGCGCTCCAACCAATTGGCCAGGTATTTGATCGCAAAGGGCATCAAGCCGGATGCCATGGTGGCTATTTGTCTTAACCGGGGGATGGATTACATCGTCGCCATGTGGGCGGTTATGAAAATCGGAGCGACTTATGTTCCCTTAGAACCGGATTATCCAGAAAATCGCATCCAATACATCTTGCAGGATACCAATGCCAGCTGCGTGCTGACTCATACTTGCCACCGGCGGCCAGTGGGTATTGCCTTAATAATTTGTTTAAACGAAGAGCAAGACGGCCTTCAACAACAGTCCAGCGATGATCTGGAAACCATGCAATTCAAAAAAGATGCCATTGCCTACGTCATTTACACCTCAGGCACTACGGGTAAACCCAAAGGGGTACCCATAGAACATCGTGCCATTGTCCAAAGAATTTTGTGGTGCCAACAAACCCATGCCTTGACTGCTCATGAACGTTTTCTGCATTTGTTTTCTTTTGTGTTTGATGGTTCGGTGATCAGCACCTGGTGGCCGCTGTGTTTTGGCGCCAGCCTTGTGTTGCCGAGTAAAAACACCTTGACTTCCCCCTTGGCCTTGGCTCACTTTGTTCAAGAAGTTAAGGTGTCGACTGTGTTTGGCACCCCATCCTTGCTGAAAGCCTTGGCTTGCGAGCTGCATGAAGCAAACTACAATCAACGAGCATGCGTCATTTGTGGCGGGGAAAAATTAACCGAGGAACTCGTTGGTCTTCTGAGTCCATGGGCCTATCCCTTGTATAATTTTTATGGTCCCACCGAATGCGCAGTCATGTGTACGGCGCATCAAGTGGATGTCGCATTGGGATTGCCCGCCTCTGTCATTGGCAAGCCCATTGCCAATACCAGCGCTTACCTGTTGGATCAATATTTGCAGCCTCTGCCTGTGGGTGTTGTTGGGGAATTGTACATTGGCGGGGGATCTCTGGCCAAAGAGTACATCAACCAGCCTCAGCTGTCGCAGGATAAATTCATTCCTGATCCATTTTGCAACCAGGCCCGCCTGTACAAAACCGGGGATTTTGCGCTGTATCTTGAGGATGGAAGCATTGATTACGTTGGGCGTCGCGACCACTTGATCAAACTACGCGGTTATCGCATCGAATTGGAGGAGGTGGCCGCAGTGATTCGTCAACATCCCCAGGTGAAAACCGCTGTGGTTTGTCTTGCTGAAGCCAATACTCTAAGACAGCGCCTGGTGGCATTCGTGGTGCCAAAACAAATGGAGGGAGTGGTTCAAGCCATTGAGCCTTTTATTGCCGATCATTTACCCGATTACATGCGTCCAAGTGCTGTTTATCCTTTGGATAAGATCCCTTTGACTGCTCAAGGAAAAATCGATGAGTCGCAATTATTAGCCGGTGTATCCACTGTGAGCGCCTCGCATTATCAAACGCCCAGAAGCTTGACCGAATACAAGCTCATGGAGATTTGGAAGCGCATTTTGAAATTGCCCCACATCCACATCAACAGTAATTTTTTTGAACTCGGCGGGCATTCTTTGTTGCTAGTAAACCTAATGGTGGACATTCAACGTGAATTCAATCTGGCTTTACCGCTGAATTCATTGTTTAAATACCCAACCATTGCGGCCCTTGCCGACCAATTGGAAGCGCAGGTGGGCGAGGACGACATCCTATTGCCCATACAAACGCAGGGCGACAAAACGCCATTGATTTTAATCCATCCGGCTTCTGGATTGTCTTTTGCTTATTTGTCCATGAGTCATTATTTTCCTGATCAACCCATTTACGCGCTGTCCAATCCCAAATTTTATGAGTTGGATGCTAAATTCAACTCCGTGGAAGCGATTGCAAAACATTATTGCACCCTAGTCCAGGACAAATTTCCATCCAAAGCCATTCATTTGGGGGGGTGGTCATTTGGTGGGTTGGTAGCTTATGAAATGGCCAAATGTTTTCATCAAATCCAACAGCCCGTTGAGCAATTGTTTTTGTTTGATACCTACAATGCCAACCGTCCACAGTTTGAAACCTCCACCCAGGATGAGCGCCTACTGCATTTGCAGGAACTCAACATCGCTGCAAACAGTAGGGTGGGGACTTATTGCTTAAAAGAATTGGTGCACAATGAGCAGTTAGCAAGAACCTACGCGCCAGAGCAGTATCCTGGCAAAACCGTCTTGTTCACGGCAAGTGGCAGTGAAGCTGCAAGCACCTGGCAACATGCAATGCATCCCAAATTCAGTGTGGTTGATGTCGACGGAACGCATCAACAACTGTTCAATCACAAAAATGTAGAAGGGTTGTGTTTGCAATTAAAACAAATATTAGAGGATGTAAACCTATGAAACTAGAACTCACTGATTCAGAAAATCCGTCGACGAATTTGGTCTCCTCTTCCGTAGAGGAAGAGAATTTTTTAACCTATCTCAACCAATTGTTCAGTCCTAAGCCGCCCGAAGTCAGTGCTGCAAGACAGACCTTGAGTATTATTCTACAAGCCGGGGCCATTGGGGTAGGGGCTTTTTCAGGCATACCCTATTTCGCACCCGCATTGGACTTTGCAGGCGAGTATCGATTTTTTGGTTATCTTTTGGGCTATGGCATTGTGACTTCATTAGGCGTGGTAGAGGCCTGGGCGCTATTAGACATCGTGGCTTCGCTTACTTCCAAATCAAAAGCAGAAAAAGCCTTGTCGGAAATGGATTACTCCATTTTAAAAGAAACCCTGTATTGGATAATGACCATTTCGCTCGCCTTGGCAGCAGCCTATTCCGTGGCCACTTTTGATCTATCAATTCAACGATGACAGTCTATTTTATTTTGCGGTGTCTTTGTTTACAGACACCATCACCAACACGGCCTCATTGAATCATTTTTACCAGGATGTAAAATACGAATCAAGACGCTTTTGTTCTTCACAATCCATTCATCAAATTGAAACCGCAAGACATGCCTTTCTGCATCAATTGGATAAATCCATTGATAGGCTCCCAACCTTGTCTACTGAGGATTTACAAGCCTTGTTGCAAGCAAAAAATTCAGGCAAGTTGCCTGTTTTTTTTGATACCTTTTTGGATCTGAGCCAACAAGATCTCCTCATTGAACAAGAGCATCGTTTTTGGTTCCATGGTTTACCCAAGCAAGCTTCCAAGTTCATCAGTGCCGTCTTTCCCTTGGCTTGGACTGTGTTTGGATTGGTCAATTCTTATAATTCCTTCAGCGTCCTCATTCCCAATGAGGGGTTGAATTGGATCATTTCAGCGACCACGAATTTTCCCTATTTATTTTTGGAATTGACCTTGGCGCGTTCATTGGTGAACCACGTATACGACCTGGTTGTTGGTCGGTATTTTGGTACTTTTCATGCCAACCTGCCTCAGCAGCTGTATCCAAAATCCTACACCCTAGCCCTCTGTTGGGGTCTATTTACCACGGCGAATGCCTTTGGTTCGCGTGCAAATTTCGTGACCAGTGAGATTACTGGCGAAAAGGGTATTTTTTTAGCAATTGTGGTTTGCATCAGTACGGTGGCTTACAAAAGCGCTGCGATGATGGACATCATCAAAATGAGTTTTGAACACTATGCCAAAAGGCATGGCGATGAGAAAGCCAAAGAATTGGTCATATTGGTTCATGCAATGCAACATTTTTCCAGAACTATCCACGATGCGGATCCATTGAAACTGCAATTGATTTTGGATCAAATGCAGGGACTTACTCCTGATGAGGCGAAAACCGGAGCGGAACAAAGAAGACTTCCTTTGACCGGGCAGAGCAATTATGCGTCTTTTTGGCAGCCCAAACAGCGGGGTGAGAATGATTTAAGTTCGAGTTGTCCTTCATGCGCCATTTTGTAGGTCTCCTGATGAAAAAGACTCAATCATTGCGTGATTTGATTTTACTCTCAGGTCCCCTGATTTTTGCGCAAATAGCTCACATCAGCATGCAAACGGTGGACACCCTGATGCTAGGACAACTCGGAACCATTGCGCTGGCGACGGGTGCTTTAGGTGGAGCCATTGTGTACAACATTGCGGTGTTTTTTGTTGGCATCCTAAGCTCCACGGGTGCTTTGTTGGCTCAGGCTAAGGGAAGTGAGGATGTTGCTGCATTAAAGCAACTCTTGAGTCACTGTGTGATGTTGAGCCTGCTGATGAGTATCCCTTGTGTTGTTCTCATCTTGTATGCTCCACTGTTGTTAGGTCATTTGCATTTGGATGTCGCTTTGATCGAGCCCATCCACGCCTATTTGAAAGCCTTGGTATTTGGCATTCCACCTTGGCTTGTTTTTTTTGTTTTGCGAGATTTTGTAATAGTAAACGGAAAGACACGCATTATTTTGGTGTTGTCCATCTTGTCAGTGCCTTTGAATGCATTTTTAAATTACCTGTTGATGTATGGAAAGTTGGGGCTGCCCGCTTTGGCCATCACCGGGATTGGTATAGCAACCAGTCTGGTTCGTTGGGGCATGTTGTTGGGGCTGTTAGCTTATGTCTATTTCCAATCGGACTTGCGCAAGCAATTGATCTTTCAATGGAAAATTCAGTGGTCACTGATGGCTAAAATGTGTAAATTAGGTGCACCCACCGGTTTGATGATGGCTTTGGAGATCGGTATGTTTTCCTTAAGCGCTGCTTTGATGGGTTATTTCGGAGTCAATGCCCTGGCAGCTCATACCATTGCCTTGCAATGCGCCAATGCGGTGTTCACCATTCCTCTGGGCATTTCCCAAGCAGTCAGTCTGCAAATCGGTTCAGCCCTAGGCTCAAAACAACATTCACTCATCAATCGCCTGACTTATACCGCCCTGGGTTTAGGTACGTTTATTGCCCTTATTCTGGGCTTGCTTTTTTATGAATTCAGGTTTTCCATCATCACTCTATTCTTGAGCTTTAATCCTGGAGACGAAAAGGCGATCATCAGCCTTGCACCCAGTTATCTTCTCATGGCGGGAATTTTTCAATTGTTAGATACCCTGCAAATCATCACCATCGGCTCACTGCGCGGAATGAACGATACTTTCATGCCCATGGTGCTGGGTATAGTGGCTTACTGGTTGTTTGGTTCGCTGGCGGTTTATGCCTTTGGCTTTGCTTTGAATTGGCAAGGCATGGGCTTGTGGCTTGGATTGTGCATAGGGGTTGGTGTATCCGTGATTTTGTTGGGTTTGAGGTATTCTTATTTGCAAAAATTGTTCAATCTGGAAGTGCTACCAGACATGGAATTGAAAGTTGCAATACGCAGACTTGCTTAAACCACTGCTTGAGTAGTTTTCAATGCGGTCTTGCTAAAATATACGATTCTTATTTTTAACTTCTGATCTCATGGTTCAAAAACCTACTTTATACTTGCATAAGCATCACTAAAG
>CAWAUF010000007.1:0-31352 GCA_963785145.1 uncultured Gammaproteobacteria bacterium
TAGTTGAAGAAACATCCGAAGTTACATTTTTAAAAAAATCATGAGTACTTACGACCCGTTCTAACAGGTAAAAAAGATAATACAGCTTATAACCCTCTGCTCGTTTGTAAGTACGACGAGCTGCATCTTCAATAGCTGCACTCACTTCAGAAAAAAAGTTTCTTACCTTCAGCAGTGGAGATGAGTTGTTCATAGGCAGGATTTTCTGCTGCATACAAGTTTACCCAATTGTCTTCACTAGGACATGCTGAAAAAAAAAGCGCCGGCAGCACGTCTTTTAATTTTTTTGGCAGAAGATTTGTATTTGTACTTAAATTGCAACAGAACCACTTACTGGATGGACTATTAGAGTATAGCCTCCCCACCCCGTTGCACCGATTTTTCCTAGTTTTGTTGGTAAATCGATGTCTGCTATATTTAATGCATCTGAATTCAGCTGAGCTAATACATGCTTTCTACATTAATGGTTAAAAAACCTATAGAAATAAATTTAGCTGCCATAGTTTTTGATGCAATAAAAAACACAATGCTGGAACAAAACAGCATGTGATGGTATTTGAAGATTTTACTGCCTTTTTTTAATGTTTGAGGTAGATGAAATTCAAATAGACGTTTATCAGTACTATCTTGATCTTGTTTAAACTGTTCAATACCTGGAATAATATTAAATAACCAAAGATTAGTAATGGAACGACAAGCTGTAAAACTGTGCTCAACTGTTCGGTTTTATCCAAAATATATCTAACAAACAAAATGTTAATAAGGCAATCCAGAAAATACATGCATTGCGTCTTTGGTTTGAGGTTTGAGTAAATTTTATTGGTAATAAAGAGCAACACCATCAAAATAATGAACTTTGCGCGATATATAAACAATTCCTTCCCAGCACTTGCGGATAAATCTCTTGCATTTTCCAGAATGAAGATGCAGGTAACCAGATGGCAAGATTTAAAAATAGGACATAGATAGCGTGAAACAATATCACCAAATACACAGTATGCCGAAGATAAGCGAAGCCATACAAGTTGTATATTAATCGCGGTACAAAAAAAACTACAGGCCACCATAGTAATTCTGAAGCTGTTGGGATCCCAAATATATTAATAACCTGAGCTTCAGCAGGCACGGTAATCAAAGAAAAGAAGACGGAAAATCCAAGTAATGTATGGAATACTTTAAATTGAAGGGGTACTATTGCAATGTCTCTGGAAGCAAATTTTCTACAAAAAAAGTATATTGATCAAATAATTTCATACTTTCATGAATAACTTATTGATTTTATTGGTGGCTATGGGTGGACTCGAACCACCGACCTCAGCATTATGAGTGCCGCGCTCTAACCAGCTGAGCTACATAGCCACAGAGGCGTGATTTTGTCTTGTTCCAAAGACATTGTCAAGATTGAATCCTGTATTTTTTAAAATTATTCATGTTCAATCAATACAAACTTTTCCTCAGAACGGTCCGCTTTCAAAGGGCCTTCATGGTAGGGGAGATGGTTTGTAATATGGCTTTAAAAATTTTTGGATTTCCAGCTGCAATGCTGGCTGAATTTAGAAAATCGTCTTCGCCAAAGGCATTGCTTACCAAACCACCGGCTTCTTTGATTAACAAGGAACCTGCAGCAACATCCCAAGAGCTCAATCCAAATTTTAATAATCCATCCAAACGACCACTGGCTACATAGGCTAAATCCAAAGCCGTTGAGCCAGTTCTTCGGACTCCACTGCATAGCCCGTATAAGGATTGAATCACCGGCCAGTATTTTTGCGCTAAATCCAAATCCCGAATGGGTACGCCGGTTGCTAAAAGAGAGCCATTCAACTGAGTTTGTTTAGAAACACGAATTTTTTTATCATTTAAGCGAGCGCCTCGTCCACGACTGGCTGCAAAGCATTCATGCCTTAAGGGATCATACACCAGGCCATGCTCAATCCGACCTTTCACTTGCAAGGCAATGGAAACTGAGAAAAAAGGAAAGCCATGAAGGTAATTGGAGGTGCCATCCAGCGGATCGATTATCCACAGTGACTCGCCATCGCCGGCTTGAAAACCACTCTCTTCAGCCAAAATACCATGCGCGGGATAGGCTTTGTGTATTGCGCTGATGATCAATTGTTCGGCTTTGACGTCTATCTCAGTAAAAAAATCATGACTGTTTTTGGCGTTTATTTTAAGATGACTTGCCTGATCCAGATACCGCATAATCAGATCCCCAGCAAGTCGGGCAGCATTCACAGCTATGTTTAAAAGTGGTTCCATTGGATAGGCCTTAAGAAAAATGAATATTCTACCACATTTTATTTACACTAAAGAGAAGTCTTAAGGAATTGCTATGATATAATTTAAGGTATGTACAGGTAAAAGCAGTATGGAATTATGAAATTCAGTTCAATTCGAATCATTTTAGTGGAAACCTCTCATCCAGGTAACATCGGTTCTACTGCAAGAGCCATGAAAACCATGGGTTTTCATTCGCTTTATTTGGTAAACCCTAAACTGTTCCCTGATTATAAAGCCTATGAACTGGCAGCGGGTGCGGACGATGTGTTGCAGCAAGTGACTCGTGGATACCTTGGATGAGGCTTTGGCGGGTTGTCAATTGATTTTAGCCACCAGTGCCAGACCTCGTGGCTTGGCTCTGCAAGGCTTGCTCCCTTCTGAAAGTGCAAAGCTCATCAGCACCCAAGCCGACGACATTCAGGTGGCAGTGGTTTTTGGCAGAGAACATTCAGGGCTTACCAATGAAGAGCTGTTAAAATGCCATTATCACATCCACATCCCCAGTAATCCAGAATACAGTTCACTTAATTTAGCCCATGCCGTGCAAATCATTGCCTATGAATTGCGAATGCAATTGTTATCTCCAGAAGCTAAAGTGTCTTTCTATGATCAGGAAAAAGCAAGCGCTGAGGACATTGAACAATTTTATGATCATTTAAAACAAGTGTTCATTGAAATCAATTTTTTAAAAGCCAAAACCCCACGGCGTTTGATGCAAAGAGTGCGTCGATTATTCAATCGCATCCGCCTGGAAAAAATGGAAGTGAGCATTTTACGCGGCATGTTGAGTCAAGTTCAAAAATCACTCAAGTGGACTCAGGCCAAGCAGGTAGAGTAAGATGTTAAGCCGACCGATTTATTTAGACTACATGGCCACTACTCCCATTGACCCTGCAGTCCTTTCTCAAATGCTGCAATACATGGGACCTGAAAACGACTTTGGTAATCCCGCCTCAACCTCCCATGTTTACGGGCAAATCGCAGCGCAGGCAGTCGCCCGTGCTCGACAACAAATCGCAGATTCCATACAGGCCAGCAGTGAAGAAATCGTGTTTACCTCAGGAGCTACGGAGGCTGATAATTTAGCCATTTTGGGTGCGGCTCGTTTTTATAAAAACAAGGGAAAACATGTGGTGACCATGAATACGGAGCATAAAGCCGTGTTGGATAGTTTTCATCAGTTGGAAAAAGAGGGCTTCGAAGTGAGCTATCTTCAGCCGCAAACCGATGGTTTATTGGATTTAAATCAATTAAAACAAAGCCTTAGAAAAGACACCCTTTTAGTCTCCATTATGCATGTAAATAATGAAATCGGTGTGATTCAAGACATCGCAGCAATCGGCGAGCTTTTACGCAATAAAGGCATTGTTTTTCATGTGGATGCCGCTCAAAGTGCAGGCAGGATTCCAATTGATTTAAGCCAAGTTCCAGTGGATTTAATGTCTTTTTCAGCGCATAAAAATTATGGACCCAAAGGAGTGGGTGCTTTGTTTGTTCGTCGTAAGCCTCGAATTCGTTTGCAAGCTCAGACCTATGGCGGTGGGCATGAAGGCGGATTGCGTTCAGGCACCCTGGCTACGCATCAGATCGTGGGCATGGGGGCTGCCTTTGCCTTGTCTGAAAGTTTACGTGAAGAGGAACAAAGACGCATTTTGAGTTATCGTGAGTATTTGTGGGAAGGAATCAAACATTTACCCGGCATTTCTTTGAATGGCCATGAAGAAAAACGGATCGCAGGCAATTTGAATGTGACTTTTGCCGGGATAGAAGGGGAAGAGTTGTTGATGGCTTTAAGTGAGCTCGCATTGTCCAGAACCTCTGCCTGTTCCTCGGCCAGTATTCAACCCTCCTATGTATTAAAAGCCTTAGGCTTAAGCGACGACTTGGCTTACAGTTCCTTAAGAATATCCATGGGTCGTTTTACACAAAAAAAAGAAATGGACAAGGCCATAGCCATTATTTGTCAACAAGTGATCCATTTACGTCACGATTTTAAAGCATAATCCATTGAAAGCATAAAAGAGGTGATCTTATGAGTACTGTGATGAAGCATACAAGCGATAACAGGTTGACTATTCGACTAACCGAATCGGCCAAAAACCATTTGGTGTCTCACCTGAAAAAAAAACCAGAACAAATTGGCGTTCGCTTAACCTTAAAAAAAACCGGTTGTTCTGGCTTATCTTACGTCATAGAGGACGTCCAGGTGCCAAATGCAAAAGATTTAAAAATGCCTTTAGCCGCTGAGTATCAATTCTATGTGGACAGAGCCTATTATCCTATTTTGCACAATTTAGAGATTGATTACATCAAACAAGGTTTGAATTATAAATTGGAGTTCAATAATCCCAATCAAACTGGCCAATGCGGTTGTGGGGAGAGTTTTACGGTCAATTAGAACCATTTTTTTTCAAAAAATCACAACTTAATCTTCCCTTAATAAATGAATATCATTAAAACAATGTTTACACTCTTTGCGATATTTGATATTATATAGTTCATGGTGTTCGGCCGGATGTAGCCTGGACCAGGAATTTGTATATTTTTTGTTTTGGAGATTTAAAATGAATGCAGTATTGCAAGAAGTTGCACAGTCAAATGAAGCGTTGACGAATCAAGTAGTTCAAGTGGTTAAGAAATACTTAAGCAGCGTTGGCAGCAAAGACGACAATTTAAATTTGTATCAATTAATCGTTGAAGAAATTGAAGCGCCTTTGTTCCGTACCGTTATGGAATTAACTCGTTACAATCAATCAAAAGCCGCTCGTGTTCTTGGCGTGAGCCGTGGAACCTTACGAACCAAACTGAAGCGTTATTTTGACGATGAGTTTATTGGTACACGAGACGAGGACTAATCTTTGGATTGCAATTTTTGATTGCAAGCCTTTTATTTCTGGCCTTTAATCCAGCAATTGAGTACCATTGCTAGCAGAGTTGGTTAGGCAATCGCTCTTTGTTTATGCAAAGGGAGGAAAGTCCGGGCTCCATAGGGCAGGGTGCCAGGTAACGCCTGGGAGGTGTGAAGCCTACGGAAAGTGCCACAGAAAATATACCGCCTGCTGCGCTTTGCGAGTCAGGTAAGGGTGAAATGGTGCGGTAAGAGCGCACCGCGCGATTGGTAACAGGCGTGGCAGGGAAAACCCCACCTGGAGCAAGACCAAATAGGAACCTTTGGCTGCATAGTCAAAACGTGTGGCCCGCACGGGATTCGGGTAGGTCGCTTGAGGCATGCGGTGACGCATGTCCTAGATGAATGATTGTCCACGACAGAACCCGGCTTATCGACCAACTCTACCATTGATCTGTGAAGTTCCTAGTCCGCATCCTGACTCTTAACCGTTTTTTTATTCCATCCCACGCAGTTATAAATATAAAACCGCATATTTCTTAGGCATTCATGTAAAGCCACCTCTGCAAGAGCCTCTATTTAGCGAGCTTAATTCAACCGACCATTCGCTGTGACTTAGGGCTTGTTCCCTGGTAAATCGTATATTCAGATGATAGGATGAATCGGTTACATCATTTAAACATCTAATTTAGGGAGCAGTATATGACAAGAATGTTATTTAAACTCGGAGTGATTTTTAGTCTTACTTTAATGCAGTTTCATGCAAATGCCAGTTCGAATAGTCCTAGGTATTTCAATGTATCTGCACAAGGAAGCTATTTAAAGATAAATACAAGTTTTCGTGAGCACGATTATCCTGCGGCAGGGATTCAAATCATCACCCCAGGCTACTCCGTTGCTCAATCGGGTGCTGGCTGTAAACTGAGTTCCAATGGCTATTGCTTATTTCCAGTGAGTTATACGCAACCTGCATGGATTAAAATTTCCGGACCTTCTGGCAATATCCAATTCAGTTTGTGCTTATACGGAAAAGGGCCTTTGTCTTGCGAACTATACTCTGCAAACCTCACCGCCTTTGCTTACGTCGCCAATTATGGCAACAATACGGTGTCGCTTTGCACCATTGAAACCGATGGAGAATTAACCTGTCCTGGGACGACGGGCAGTGGTTTTGTGGGAGCGGATGCAGTTGCGGTGAATCCTGCAACGACCTATGCTTATGTGGCAAATTACGATGGAAATTCGGTCTCTCTTTGCAGCATCACCAAAAGCAGCGGGGAATTAACCTGTTCTGGGACCACAGGGAGTGGATTTGTGGGGCCGAGCGCCATCGCCTTGAATCCTGCGGGAACTTTCGCTTATGTATCTAATTATAACAACAACACGGTTTCAGTTTGTGCGGTGTCATCCAGTACCGGAGCCTTATCCAGTTGCACACCCACAGGTGGTTCTTTCGCTACTCCTGAATACATTGCTATCAATCCGCAAAATACCTTTGCTTACGTAGCGAATGGCTCTGCCATTACTTTCTGTCAGATTGATTCAGGCACAGGGGGGTTGAGTAATTGTGCCGCGACTGGAGGCTTTATTCAGGCACCTTTTGGGATTGCAATGAACCCTGTTGGCACTTATGTTTACATATCCGATTATTACAACAGCACGGTTAATTTCTGCAGTCTGTCACCGAGCACCGGAGAACTGACTTGTTCAGGAACCACTGGAAGCGGATTCAATGGGCCCGGTGGTATAAAAATAAACCCAGATGGCACCATTGCTTACGTCTCTAATTATGACAATGGCTCCATTTCACTGTGTACAATTTCACCAAGCACTGCCGAGTTAACTTGCCCAAGCACAACGGGTAGTGGTTTGTCTAATCCAAGTGCCTTGGCGTATTAAGAAAATAAATTTAGGTTGAAACGCCTAGGTATCTCTTAGGCGTTTCAACCCCTCTTTTAAGGTGTGCTACGGACAGGGCAATCCATTTAAAATACAGGTTCCATCACTCACACTAACCGGATTGGCACCGCCGTTAAACTGGCTGGCACCATTCCCGGTGATAACAAAATGACTATTCACAAAAGACATGGTCCCAAAATTGATCACCCCATACGCCGTTCCCCCATTGGGACTTGAAATATTGAAATTGGAATTTAGAACGTTTAGGGTGCCTCCCGAGGCTCTGGCGCCGGTGGCGGAACCCGCCCCTTGTTGTGTAACCGTCATGGTACTGCCGGTAACTGTTGCACTCGATGCTCCTTCCACGAATATACCACTTAAGGACGAGGTATTGCTGTTATTGGTCGCATTGATTTCAGTTTGATTAATACTTGCGACGGCATTCCTTACAAAAACACCTGTAGTGAAAGTTCCACCTGACTCATTGGTGTTGATAATGGAGTTATTAATCACAGTATTACCGCCTTGATCACTGACCACACCAATGGCTCCGTCGCCATTGGTGTCAGTTGTTGTTAAATTGCTGTTGGTGACGGTAACCGTTGCGCTGAAATTATTCACATTGATTGCTTGACCGTTCACAGAATCATTGATGGCATTTAAAATACTGTCGTTAATGAAGGCTGAGGTATTGTTTGCGAATAAAATTATATTTTCAGCACCCTGGGGACTATTGGGACCAGTAATTCTAGCGGTCAGCGTGGAGGCATTTAAATTGACGCTTGAATTGGGACCCACTAAATAGACGTTTCCAGCCGCACCGCCTGCGCCTGCGCTGACTGCATTCATCGTGTTGTTGGAGAGAAGCAAACTGGTAGTGGATGTTTGATTGTAAATATTAAAAGCGCCTATATCACCTGCTACTGAGGCAATGAAAGAACTGTTATTAATTGAAATCGGATTGTTTCCCAATATTGCAATATTCTCCGCACCATTCGTGCTGTTTATTGCGTTATCAACCGCGTCAAAGGAGCTGTTGTTTATAGTGAGGCTGGTATTGCCTTCTGTAAAAACGGATAAAGCACCATTGTTCAGAGCATTATTGGTAACCTGGACATTCATATTGTTTAAATAATTGTTACCAGTGGATGTAAGAATGTGAATACCGGTTTTATTTAAGCCGCCAAAACTCGCAAGATTTTCATCCACACTGTTATTAAAAACCTGCAGACTGTCTAAGATATTATTGCTTGATAATTGCAACACACCATTCATCACGGCACGATTGCTGCCGTTAGCGGGAGTGACATATCCGGTGTTTCTTCCCCAAAAGGATTGGCCATTGGCAATGGTTAAAATTCCAGCAGCTGGTGGAGCATCCAGAGGAAAATATTGTCCTGGGGCGAAATAGAAAATGGCGTTGGGATCCAAAAGGTTGATGGAATGGATGGTATTTTGATTCAGGCCCACGCAGGGGTTCTCAATGGTGCAGTCTTCAATGGTGACGCCAGCAACGCTGGTACTCCCAGGTAAGAAAAACCAAATGTCGCGAAGAACGGCCAGGCTTTCACCTGAATTGGTAATCAATTTTTCAGATGGAATGGACGCTCCAGTATAGAGTGTTCCTAAATGACGCGGTAGGGGATCGACTAGTCGATCCCCTACGTTCTCAGAAAAATGAATGCTTGAGTTACCAAAGGTGAGTCGCAAGGTGATGGAACCATTGGTTTTAAACACATTGTCATGACTTCCGGATACGATGATGCTTGCAAGGGGGTTGATTGGATATTCAAAACCGATTTGTCCGCCGGTAATGGATTGAACTGGCTCTGGCCTGTAATGATAGGCGCCGACATAAAAGCGGCTGCGTAATTCATGCAGGGGCAATGAAAATCCGATTTCAGCATCCACTCCCTTACCCACAACGCCATATTGCACCAATTGCTGGTCGAATTGGGTATGACCTTTAAACTGGATGAAATTATAATTGCCCAAAGAACTTGCTAAGCCTAAATCACGCAGTTTATGCATTTGGGTTGAGGGAAAATATCCATTGATATGTGCATCCCAGGTTGCTGACATCCATTCAAGCCCAGGGTTGGCAACGAAAAAATGACCATTGCCCTTGGTTTTTGTAAAATCAGCAAAAAAGTATGCGCCAAGAATTTGATTGCTCTTTACATATCGTAAGCCACCACCTGGACTTATGAAGTTCGCATTGTGATCATCGTAAGCTCCAGCGGCGTCTGCAAAAACAATGAAGCGGTTGG
The DNA here is from genome assembly GCA_963785145.1 of uncultured Gammaproteobacteria bacterium. GTDB lineage: Bacteria > Pseudomonadota > Gammaproteobacteria > Legionellales > Legionellaceae > Legionella. The sequence continues at coordinate 9,301 of CAWAUF010000007.1, forward strand.
GGTTGCCTAATATTGGCACAAGGGTATCGCCTAAGCCAATGACCGCCCCAGAAGCACCACTGCCTGCAAGTGAAAATCGCGGCATGATCGGGAAAGCATCTGTGTTAAACCAATTTTCTTCAGCATGGACTGCTTGAGAAGTCAGCAGAAATAGGAAAGTTATGGTTTCGAAGAAAAAAAAATTGGCAAAGCTTGTCATATTAAATCCTTTTAATCATTCGTTCGAGCCGATTATACGGGATGGCTTTTAATAGATAAATGGTTAAATGCATGTTTCCTGAATGAGGTAGAGGATGCCTTTAAAACGAAGAATGTCTAATTAAATCATCGGGTTGCATCGATGATTTGTTTTTTCACAAGCTCATTGAGCTCCTGAGGATCTACTTGTCCTTGGGTGAGTTTCATCATTTTGCCAACAAAAAATCCCAAAAGTTTGTCTTTTCCATTTTTTAATTCAGCCGCTTGTTGGGGAAATTCTTGAATCAATTGGCTTAACATGCCTTGCAGATCGGCTTGATTTGTCCTGGCTGCATAGCCTTCTTTTTGAATGATGGTTTCCACATCGCCTTCTTGAATCCAAAGTTTTATAAATAAAAGTTTGGCATTGGCCGTGGAGAGACTTTTGTCGTGAATCTTATTTAAAAAGGTCGCCATGGTGGTGGCTGAGATGACTGGGTTTTCGAAGCTTAGATTTTGTTCATTCAAGGCGGCAGAGTATGGACCTTTCAACCAGTTGATGATCAATTTGTCAGAACATACGGCCAGATTTTTAATTGCTTTGTAAAATTGATAGGCTGCAGGAGATGATAAAACAAAAACCATGTCTTCTTCATTCAATAAAGGCGTATTGTTTAATTCTGCCTGTATTTTATCCGGTAAGTCGGGGAGTTTGCTTTTTATCTCTGCAATTTGATATCTGGAGATTTGGATGGGCAATAAATCGGGATCAGGAAAATACCGGTAGTCGTTTTCGAAGGCTTTTTCTCGCATGGCATAGGTTGTGTCTGTATCAGGATTGTAGAGGCGGGTTTCTTGTTTGATGGGTTGGTTGTTCTCCAGGAGATCTTGATGTCTTGCCCGTTCAAAGGCAATTGCTTTTTCTATGAAGCGAAAAGAATTTAAATTTTTTAATTCGGTTCTTGTTCCAAGACGCTCTGCTCCCTTGGGTTTTAAAGAGAAATTCACATCGACTCGAAAAGAGCCTTCTTGCATATTGCCATCGCAAATGCCTAAAAATCGCAGCAATTGATGCAAGGTTTTTAGATAGGCAATGGCTTCTTCAGCAGAAAAAAGACAAGGTGCGGTTACGATTTCAAGTAAAGGGATCCCGGCTCGGTTTAAGTCGATCTTACTGTAGTCCGCATGCAGGTCATGGATGGATTTACCCGCGTCTTCTTCCAAATGGGCGCGTATGATCAGGACCTCTTTGGGACTGTCACCCAAGCCTTGGATGGTTAATTTGCCGTTGCTGACAATGGGTTTTTGCAATTGACTGATTTGATAGCCTTTGGGTAAATCCGGGTAAAAATAATTTTTGCGTTCAAATACGCAAAGATCTTGAATATCTGCCCCTAAGGCCAAACCCAATTGTATGGCCATGACCACCGCTTGCTGGTTTAAAACGGGCAAAACCCCAGGCAAACCCGCATCAATGAAACAGGTCTGGGTATTTTGCGCGGCACCATAAGCTGTGGACGCTCCTGAAAACAGCTTGGATTTTGTTTTTAATTGAGCATGCACTTCAAGCCCAATGACGGTATCCCATTCCATAAATAACCTTCAAATGTCCGGGCTAGCTAAATGCCAGCGAGTTTGTAATTGGTAAGCATGTGCTGCGTTTAATAGCTGACTTTCACTAAAATGCTTGCCCATGAGTTGCATGCCTATTGGGAGTCCCTGGCTAAAACCAACCGGGATGGATAAGGCGGGCAGTCCTGCAAGATTGGCCGCTACTGTGAATACATCGGCCAGGTAAATTTGGATGGGATCAGCGATTTTGTCGCCCAATTTAAAGGCACAGGTGGGTGTTGTTGGACCCAGAATGAGATCTACCTGTTGCAGTGCTTTGACCAATTCATTTTGTATCAAACGTCTTATTTTTTGGGCTTGCACATAATAGGAATCGATGTAGCCAGAAGAGAGGACATAGGTACCAGTCAGTATTCGACGTTTGACTTCTGCCCCAAAGCCTTCACTGCGAGAGGCAGTGATGCGCTCGATTAAATTGGCGTGTTTGTTGCTGCTGTGTCCGAAACGTAAGCCATCGAAACGAGACAAATTGGAAGAAGCCTCAGCACAAGCCAGCACGTAGTAGGTGGGTATCCATAAATCTTTTAACTTGAGATCGATTTCAATGATCTCAGCACCCATGTTTTCGTATAGTTTAAGGGCATCCAATATGGCTATTTGAATGTCTTTCTCCACCCCAGCTTGAAAAAAACAGGTGGGTAATCCAATGCGTGGTTTGCCAAAAGGTTTGGATAATTGGGAAAAATAATCCGGCACAGCTTTGTCAATGGAGGTGGAATCCTTTGGATCAAATCCAGTCATGGCTTGCAACACGATGGCCAGATCTTCTACTCGTTTTGCGAAGGGACCAGCCTGATCAAAGCTGGATGCATAAGCCACCATGCCATAGCGCGAGACCAACCCATAGGTTGGTTTGATGCCACTGATTCCACAAAAGGCAGCCGGTTGACGAATGGAGCCACCGGTGTCGGTGCCAATGGCAAAAGGGATCAACCCCTTGGCAACAGCCGCTGCCGATCCTCCTGAGGATCCACCGGAAACGTAGTTTTTATTCCATGGATTTTTTACACAACCAAAATAACTGTTTTCATTGGAGGATCCCATGGCAAACTCATCCAGATTGGTTTTGCCAAGAAGAATGCTGCCCTGTGCTTTCAACTGGCTCACCAAGGTGGCCTCGTAAGGCGCTTGAAAATTCGCCAACATTTTGGAGCCACAGGTGGTCTTCATTCGAGTGGTGCACAGTAAATCTTTAACGGCCATGGGAATCCCCCTCAGCCTATTTCCTTGTCTTTGTTTTAATTGATGATCCGCTTTTTGGGCTTCAAGTAGGGCATGTTCTTCATCCAAGCTGATGAAGGCGTTCAAATCCTGGTTGTTTAAAATGGTTTGGATGCAATGCTTGGTTAATTCAACACTGGAGAGTTGGCCTTCTTGTAAGGCAAGGGACAATTGATGTAGGGATTGATTTTCCATGATCAGTCGTCCAACTCAAGGACCTGAGGCACCTTGTAGTAATTGTCCTCAACTTGTGGGGCAATGGCCATGAGTTCCTGCAAGCAATCTTCTTCGGTAACCTCATCCGTACGCAAACGTTGATGCAATTCCAGGGGATGAAACAGCGGAGTTACCCCGTAGGTATCCACTGCTCGCAATCGTTCAACCAAATCCATGATGTCGTTGATCTCTTGGGTTAATTGAGTTGAATGTTCGGTGTCTAAATAGGCCAGTTTTGCTATTTTTTCTAATTCTTCAGGGGAGATGCTCATGACAGAATCCAATTGAAAAACTCATGCATTATACATTAAAAATAATCCGACAAAACTAAATTTTGTTGAAAGCGGGTTTTACAGTAGAATCAGTTAATTTCATCAGCAGAGTTTTTTATGTTAGAACAATTCAAAACCCAAGGCGGCGTTCACGTTGAATATTCCCAAAATCATTTAGAATACCATCAAGGGATTGAATCTCTGGTGGATCGCCTAGACTCTCAAAGAGGGGCTGTTTTTGCCTCTGGTTTTGAATACCCAGGTCGGTATACCTGTTGGGACATTGGATTTTACAATCCGCCTTTGGTCATTGTGTGTAGACACTCTGTGATTCATTTGGAGGCCTTAAATCAACGCGGGGAAGTGTTGCTGGCTTTTCTTTACCCTTTATTAGCCCATCAAAGAAATTGGTCTATCCTCAATCAAAGTCCAAGCCAATGTCAGCTTAAAATCATTCCATCCACCCAACTGTTTTCTGAGGAAGAGCGCAGTCTTCAGGCTTCTGTTTTCAGTATGATACGCCTAATCCTGGCTTTTTTTAAAACGCAAGAAGAGCCTTATTTAGGTTTGTATGGTGCTTTTGGTTTTGATTTAATCCATCAATTTGAAGAGTTGCCCCAAAAAAAACCACGGGACCCTGCCCAAAGGGAGATGGTTCTTTACCTTCCGGATGAAATATTCATAATCAATCATCGCAAAGAAGAGGCCTTTGTGAGGCGTTATGATTTTCAATATCAAGGAAAGTCCACTCAATCACTGAGTAGGGAAGGTGTGTTTTCCCCTTATCAAGCGGTGAAAAAGCCAGAGGCTGCTTGCGATCATGCACCCGGTGAGTATGCAGAAGTCGTCAACAAAGCCAAAGCCTATTTTGCACGCGGCGATTTATTTGAAGTGGTTCCCAGCCAAACCTTTTACACGCATTTTACAAGGAAGCCTTCTTCCTTGTTTAATCAAATGCGACAAGTCAATCCATCGCCCTATGGTTTTTTCATGAACCTCGGTGAAGAAGAATATTTAGTGGGCGCCTCCCCTGAGATGTATGTTCGCGTGCAAGGAAAGCGAGTAGAGACTTGCCCCATTTCGGGAACGATTAAGCGCGGATTAGATGCCATAGAAGATGCTCAGAACATCCAAATTTTATTGGATTCTGAAAAGGAAAAGTCCGAATTGACCATGTGCACCGACGTGGATAGAAATGATAAATCGCGTATTTGTGAAGCGGGTAGCGTGCAAATTATTGGACGGCGGCAAATTGAAATGTATTCTCGCCTCATCCACACCGTGGATCATGTGGAAGGCATTTTAAGGGAGGGTTTTGATGCCGTGGATGCCTTTTTAACGCACATGTGGGTGGTGACCGTGACTGGTGCTCCTAAAATATGGGCCATGAACTTCATTGAAGAGCATGAAAAGCTCCCCCGCAAATGGTATGCGGGTGCCGTGGGTTGGTTTGGTTTTAATGGGGATTTGAATACGGGCTTGATCTTAAGAACCGTACGCATAGAACAGGGCATCGCTGAGGTGCGAGTGGGGGCAACTTTATTGTATGACTCCATCGCAGAATCAGAGGAAGAGGAAACGCGTCTAAAAGCGTCGGCTTTTTTGGATATGCTGCAAAACCCGCAGCAGAATGTAAAAAAGAAATCCGAGGTTCTGCCTTTGACTGGCGAAGGAAAACAAGTTTTGCTCATCGATCATCAAGATTCTTTTGTCCACACCTTGGCCAATTATTTTCGTCAAACAGGGGCTCAGGTCAACACCATTCGCTTTGATAGGGCCTTGACTTACCTAGAAAACAATCCCTGTGATTTGATTGTCTTATCTCCAGGCCCTGGACGACCCTGTGATTTTAAATTGTCTGCAACCATTGAGGCGATTGTCGCAAAAAAAATCCCATTGTTTGGGGTTTGTTTGGGTTTGCAGGGAATCGTGGAATATTTTGGAGGTGTTTTGGATATTTTAAATTATCCCATGCACGGGAAGCCATCCACCATCCAAGTACAAAAATCCGAAGGCTTGTTTTCAAATTTAAGCACAGAGTTCACCGCTGGCAGATACCATTCGCTTTATGCGCGGTTAAAATCCCTTCCTAAAGAATTGATGGTCACTGCATTAAGCGAGGACGGCATTGTGATGGGTATATCTCATCAACATTTACCCATTCATGCAGTACAGTTTCATCCGGAGACTTTGATGTCTTTGCCCAACCAGGCGGGATTGAAGATTGTGACAAATATGATGGGAATGATATGATTATGGCAATATTCAATCATCATCGTTTTTTTGCTTGGGTATTCATATTGCCTCAACTTTTAATCACTTTGGTGTTTTTTATTTGGCCTGCCTGTTCTGCATTATTTCAATCGCTTTTGTATTCCGATGCCTTTGGCTTGCAGCAACATTTTGCGGGATTGGCTAATTTCACCGATCTTTTTCTGGATTCCAGTTATGTGAAGGCCATTTGGGTGACCTTGGTCATTGCGGTCAGCGTGACCATCCTCACCATGTTTTTTGGCCTGATCATGGCAAGCCTGGTGAGCCAAATGCGTAAAAGTCAGGGGATTTATAAATCTATTGCTGATATGGCCCTATGCCATTGCCCCTGCGGTGGCAGCCATTCTTTGGCGTTTTTTATGTCATCCTACTCTTGGCTGGATGACTCGTTTTTTAGAATACCTGGGCATTCATTTCGATTACGTGAACCATGCCAATCAGGCACTTTTGGTCATTATTTTGACCGCCAGTTGGCAACAATTCAGTTATAATTTTTTATTTTATTACGCAGCACTTAGGGCAATCCCTCAAAGCCTGGTGGATGCCTCCATCATGGATGGAGCCTCACCCCTTCAGCGTGTAAGACAAATCATCCTGCCTCTTTTATCCCCCACCACCTTTTTTCTTATGATCACGAATTTGATCTATGGTTTTTTTGATACCTTTGGCATTATTCAGGTCATCACCCATGGGGGGCCTGGAAACAGCACCAGCAATTTGATTTATAAAGTATATGTGGACGGGTTTGAGAGCATGGATTTAGGAAGTTCTGCGGCTCAGTCGGTTTTACTCATGATCATGGTTGTGGGCGTTTCTTGGTTTCAGTTTCAATACATTGAAAGAAAGGTTCATTACGAATGAAAAGGTTTACTGGTTGGCTTTCGCATGGGATTTTAATTGTATTCATCGCATTCATGCTTTTACCTTTGTATTTGGCTGTGGTTGCCGCAAGTCATGAGGGCAATGCCATGATGCAAGCGCCTACGCCCATTTTACCAGGCCACTTTTTCTTTAAAAATTTTAAAACCGTGCTTTTTGAAGGGATTAACGTTACGGATGGGGAACCGGTTATTTCCATGTTATTCAATAGCTTTGTCATGGCCTTGTGCATTGCTGTGGGTAAAATCATCCTAGCTCTGACCTCAGCCTTTGCCTTGGTCTACTTTGTTTTTCCCTTTAAAAAAACCTGCTTTGCTTTGATATTTGTCACCATGATGTTGCCGGTAGAAGTAAGAATCGTTCCTACCTTTCAATTGATCGCATCCTTTTCCCTTTTAAACAGTTATTCCGGTTTGACTTTGCCCTTATTGGCTTCAGCCACGGGTACCTTTCTATTCAGACAATTTTTTAAAACCATACCCAAAGAATTGGTGGATGCGGCTAAATTGGATGGGGCAGGGCCAGTGCGTTTCTTTTTTGACATCGTCTTGCCCTTGTCCATCACCCAAATTTCTGCTCTATTTGTGATTTTATTTGTTTATGGATGGAATCAATATTTATGGCCTTTGGTGGTGACTACCGAAAGCGAAATGTCTACCATCGTTATGGGAATTCGTTATTTGGCCGGCGTGGCTGATCTAGTGCCTCAATGGCAGTACATTATGAGCGTTGCCTTAATCGCTTTAATTCCACCTTGCATTGTGGTTTTATTCATGCAACGATGGTTTGAACAAGGATTGAAATAATGGCAGCTGTTGATTTAATCGATGTATGCAAACAAGTTGGGTCGGCTCGCATTTTAAATAAGGTCAATTTAAACATCCAGAAGGGCGAATTCATTGTGGTGGTGGGTCCTTCAGGCTGTGGTAAATCCACTTTACTGCGTTTGATTGCAGGCCTTGATGAATTAAGTTCTGGGCAAATTTTGATTAACAATCAATGCGTGAACAACCGTCCTGCCTCTAAAAGAGATATGGCTATGGTGTTTCAAAATTACGCCCTGTATCCTCACATGTCGGTTTTTGATAACATGGCTTATGCTTTGAAAATGCGTGGTTTTAAAAAGCCTGATATTCACTGTCGTGTGCATGAGGTTGCCAATCTTTTGCAATTAACCCCTTATTTGGAGAGAAAACCCCAGGCACTTTCAGGTGGTCAAAGGCAGCGGGTGGCTATGGGTAGAGCCATTGTTCGATCACCGGCGGTGTTTTTGTTTGATGAGCCGCTCTCGAACTTAGATGCAAAATTGCGAACTGAAATGCGTCATGAAATCAAAAAATTACATAAGCAACTCAACACCACCTGCCTGTACGTTACTCACGACCAAACAGAAGCCATGACCATGGCCCAGCGCATCATGGTTTTAAATCACGGCCAAGTAGAACAAACTGGCACACCTCAACAATTGTATCAAAAACCGGCCAGTTTGTTTGTGGCTGGATTTACTGGGCATTACCCAATCAATTCACTTCAAGGTACTTTTAACAAGGCAGCGGGTTTGATTGAAACGCAACTGGTGAATTATCCAGCGCCTAAATGCATGCAAGGCCTTGAAGACAAAACAGGACTGATTTTAGCCATTCGTCCCGAGCACGTCTTACTCTGCGATGAAAAAACACCTGAAGCCATCGCCATTTCCATTGAATTCATAGACGACATGGGCGCGGATCAACTCATTCAAGCTCGATGCACTCAAAACAACAAACGTCTTAATTTGCGGGTACTTCCTGGTACTCCCTTATCGGGAAAGCCCCTTTACGTGGAATTACCAAAAAAGAAATTACATTTGTTTGAGCAAAAAACGGGAAATCGTATAGGAGAATGGTGTGAGTAAATTAAAAAACCAATTACAACCTCTGGATAAACCAGTATACAATTATTGGATGGCCATGTATAAATCCTTCTATTCTTCCTCTCTTTACATAGACGTGGGGAAGCGATGGAAAGGATTGGGACTCCTCTATCTTTTATTGGTAATTGCCTTACTCACAGTTCCTTACTCAATAAAAAACGTTAATACCTTCTCTAAAGAATTTGAGCAAAATCTAATGAAACCCTTAAGTCAAATTCCTCCACTCTACATACAAAAAGGAAAAATATCCATTGATCAACCCCAGCCTTATTTAATTAAAAATGATAAAAATCAAGTGGTTGCTTTAATTGATACCACTGGTAAAATCAAAGGATTTACCAAAGAATACCCTCATTTGATGGTGCTCATTACTGCAACTCAGATCATGTTTTTGCCCCCAGCTCCGGAATTATTGCCCGAGGAAACCAAGTCTCTTGAGTCAAGAAAACCACTGGTCCAAACCTTGGATGCTTCTTACAATGGGGTATTTTCTGGGAAATCACTGGCAGGGGATGAAAAAATTACTCATCTAAAATGGTTTGCACAAAGCATGATTTACCCCATGCTTTTGTGTTTATTCTTTTCTATCGTGATGATCATGTATCCTGTTTTTGCATTCTTGGCTCAATTTTTTGCTTTTGTGTTTTTTAAATTTAATTTAACCTTTACGCAGACTTGCCGATTGCTCATTGTGGCCAGTACGCCTATGTTGTTGCTCTTATTTATTTTTTTAATTTTTAATGTTACTTTCCGTGGAATGGGTTGGATTGGATTTATTTTGTTGTTGATTTATTTTAGCTTTGCAATTCACTCTTTGAAAAAGAGAGTCAAAGACTCACCAGAGCTTGATTTAGAAAAAAGGTAATTAGAAGACAATAAGGAGGTCATTGTGTTACATGCTGTTTTAATCATTGCGGCGCTGGTTGTTTGTGGCTATTTGTTGATTCGACAAGCAGCCATAATGGTTTGGGCCATTGTGTTTGCTCTTTCAACTGCTTTAATCTTTCAATACGGTGCACCAGCCCGTAGTGTCCAAATCCTATTAGGACTGATAACCCTTGTCCTCATCTTCTGTTCCATCACGCCGCTAAGACGGGAAATTCTTTCCAAATACCTGTTTAAAATAGTGAGTAAGGCAATGCCAAGAATATCTGCCACTGAACGTGAGGCCTTGACTGCTGGGACGGTGAGTTGGGAAGGGGATTTATTCAGCGGATCACCGGATTTTAATCTATTGTTGAAGACGCCTTTTGTGCAGTTGGAACCCGAAGAACAAGCCTTTTTAGATGGTCCGGTCAATACGCTTTGTGGAATGCTGGATGATTGGGACATCACGCATAATTTAACCGATCTACCTCCAGAAGTCTGGCAGTTTATTAAAACCAATCGGTTTTTAGGCATGATCATACCCAAATCCTATGGCGGTTTGGGTTTTTCGGCAACGGCACAAATGTCCGTCTTGGTTAAATTATATGGGCGCTCCATCTCGGCAGCCACCACCGTGTCTGTCCCCAATTCTCTAGGTCCAAGTGAATTGCTTTTAAAGTATGGAACCGAAGCTCAAAAAAATCATTACTTACCACGATTAGCCGATGGCCGAGAAATCCCCTGTTTTGCTTTAACGGGCCCTAATGCAGGCTCGGATGCTGCATCCATTCCAGACAAAGGAATCGTTTGCCGACAAATGCTGGAAGGAAAGGATACTTTAGGAATTCGTTTGAACTGGGATAAACGATACATCACCTTGTGCCCGGTGGCTACTGTGATTGGCCTGGCATTTCGATTGTTTGATCCAGACAATTTATTGGGTAAAGGGGAAGACATAGGCATAACCTGTGCCCTAATCCCTGCGCAAACGCCAGGTGTGGTTAAAGGCCGAAGGCATTTTCCATTGAATACTGGTTTTTTAAATGGTCCCACTCAAGGTAAAAACGTATTCATCCCCATGGATTACATCATTGGCGGGCAGGAGATGGCAGGGCATGGCTGGGGCATGTTGATGGAATGTTTGAGTGCGGGACGCGCCATTTCTCTTCCTTCCAGCGCCAGCGGTGGCGCCCAGGCCATTGCTTTAGGCACTGGAGCCTACGCTCGAGTACGAAAGCAGTTCAATCAACCCATTGGCCGTTTTGAAGGCATTGAAGAGCCCTTAGCCAGAATAGCAGCAAACACCTACATGATTGACTCCACGCTTACTATGACTGCTTCGGCAATTGATAGGGGGGCTAAACCTTCAGTAGCCGGCGCCATTTTAAAATATCATTCCACTCAAAGAGGACGTGCAATCGCTTTGGATGCCATGGATATTCATGGAGGCAAAGGCATTTGTCTGGGGCCTAATAATTATTTGGGAAGAGGTTATCAGGAATCTCCCATTGGAATCACCGTGGAAGGGGCAAATATCTTAACTCGGAGCCTGATTATTTTTGGCCAGGGGGCTATTCGTTGTCATCCTTATGTGTTGAAAGAATTTGAGAGCATAAAAAACAATGACTTAATCGATTTTGATAAGAATATATTTAATCATTTTGGATTTATTTTGTCAAATATGGCTCAATCTTTGTTATTTGCTTGGACAGATGGTCGTTTTTCCAAAGCGCCTTGTAGCAAGGTCAAACGATATTATCAACTGATTCATAAATACAGCAGCAATTTAGCCTTCCTGGCTGATTTTACCATGGTCAAAATGGGAGCTGAGCTCAAACGTAAAGAAAAAATTTCAGCCCGTTTAGGCGATGTATTGAGTTGTTTGTACATGGCCTCTGCTGTTTTAAAACGGTTTCATGAAGACGGTGAGCCCATGGAAGACAAAATCTTGGTGGATTGGAGTTGTCAACAATTGTTGCATGAATGTGAAGAAGCCATTCACTCCATCATTCGCAACTTTCCTGGAAAACTGTCGCGAATCGCATTAACCTTGCTCTTAAAACCTTTAGGCAATCGTAGATCAAAGCCCAGTGATGACTTAGGTCAACAATTGGCACGGTTATTAACCAAGCCCAGTGAAACCCGATCGCGCCTATCTCGATTGGCTTTCACAGAACCCTGCGCAAACTGTCCCTTAGGTCGAATGGAAGCAGTCTTTCATACAATTTGTGCGGTGGAAGAATTGGAACAGACAGTGATTAAAGCAAGCAAAGAAACCACCTTAAAGTCTTTGAGCTTCATGGAACAAATTGAAGAAGCCGTGCTGTGCAATATTCTCACCAAAACCCAAGCGAACCAACTGATGGAAGCAGAACTTGCAAGACAAGAGGTCATCAAAGTCGATGATTTTGCTGACAAAGATTTACGGCGAGTGCCTCAGTCTCACCTGGGGGTGAAACAAAAGGACGAAGCATTCATCTAGAATGCTTCTGTTCGTGGGCGTTTCATTTCTTAATTCCATGTGCTTATAGGTCTGTTGACATTTGAAACCTCGATGTCGACTTACCGCGGTTTATCCCTGAGAGAACCTCACAAAATTTAACCCTAATGAGGCTTCTCTTGGTGGACTTGCAAAGCGGCTTAATCAAGCAAGATGCAAGAATGATGGTATTGTTCTAGATTCATAATCAGGCCCTTCTTTAAAGCTCGCCTTCCAAGAAAGATGATTGATAAAGCAGAACTAACTTTTGCAGAGTGAGCTTGAAAATCAGAAGCTTTTCCGATGTTTTTAATAAAAAGTCCAGCAAGCCAGGCAGAGACTGTCATTTTAACTGTGTAACTAGCCAATAATCGAGCATCCTAAGCAACAAAAATCTTAGGATGCTATTTTTGATAAGGATTTTATATGGCTATTACAATTAGTGACGACATGTTAGATGGGTTAATCGGTAGTGCAAAAACTCAGGTCGATCTATTTGGCTCAGATGGACTACTCAAAGAGCTATCAAAACGCCTTATGAAACGAATGTTAGAGGCGGAAATGACACATCACCTCGGGTATGAGAAGCATGCTTTGGAAGGAAAAAACACTGGTAATTCGCGTAATGGAAAAACCATAAAAACGGTTAAAACCGGTAATGGTGAAGTGACAGTAGCCCTTCCACGAGATCATAGTGCTACATTTGAACCAATAAACGTCAGACTAAACTAGTACTCTTTCACAGGGGTTATGGCCGATTGAGTACCTCATAAGCTCGTGTCAATTTGGTACGGGCTTTATCAGCGATTACGCAATTGAAATAATCTAAGTGTTCGAAATTGGCTATAATATAGGAAAGCTATTTTTTTAAATTATCATGAAAAATGTAGCGCTTTCCCATGTATATGCGAATGCATTTTCTAAAACCAATAATCTCGTGTACCTTCTTGATAAAGACGGTTTTCTGATGGATTGTAACGACAATTTGCTGAAATTTTTAGGATTTAATTCCAATCCAACCCACTCCCAGGACTCCATTTATGACCTCATGCGTAAACAGGGCCTATGGACTTTAGAACAGCTGAAACAATTTAAACAAAAGGACATCGGCGTTTTAATATCGGGGAACAAAACCATTGATCAACAGGCATTGATTAGCAGCAACGGTTCAATCCATTATTTTGAATTTTCTCGTACGCCCTTTACCGACTCCTCTGGACTTGTATTGGGTCTATTGGTAACCATTCGAGACTTGACCAAACAAAAAAAATTAGAAGATCAACTTAAAAATCTGAAAACCCAAGCCAAATACAACAACTTGAGCGAGGGAATGACGACTGACAATCCTCGGCCCTTTGACAAGATCCGGATATTACTGGTTGAAGACAACGTGTTGTCCCAAAAGGCTGAAAAGAAAATTCTAATGGCCTGTAATTGCGTGGTCGACGTGGTAGCCACTTCAAAACACGCGGACGAGCTTTATAATCCTGGTAAATATCAAATGGTGTTGATGGATCTGACTTTAGAAGAAGGAGACGGTTATCATCTGACCATCGCTTTGAGAAAAAAAGAACAAGCCAGTTCATTCAGAGCCCCTATCATTGCTTTAACGGGTCATGATCCCACCGAAGTCAAATTCAATTGTGAAGATTCTAAATGGACGGGATCCTTCGCAAACCGCTGACGGTGGAACAGGCCAGTCAATTAATAAAGCGTTATGTACGCGGATCAGACATCAATGTGAAAGGGTTGATGCCTTTCAAACAATAGTCCAGTCCGAGAATTAAAAGGACTAAAGAACTCTTCTATTTTGCATTTTAATTCTCTCACAATTTGGTTCAGTCAAAAATTCTCCGAGAATTTACGTTAAGAGATTAATCCATAAAATGTCACTTCATTTACTTCATATTATCTTAAGGTTCATTCTGTATAATTTAAAATATCTTAGGTCAACTTGAATAAAAAATGCCCGAAAACACACCTTTTCCCAAACTCTCAGCCATTCTAAACAATTGCTCCTTACATGCACTGACACCGGAAATTAAAAACGAAATCATTCAATTTGGAGCGGATGCAGGCTATGATAATCAACACAATGCGGCGTATACCCGATTAAAAAACGCATTTGCAACAGTATTGAATTCAATCCCATGGATTTTACTTGGAAAGAATTCGCTCTCATTTTAGAACATTACAATCCCTTTGACACTCAAATCATCCTTGGCCTGGTTTTGCGTGAGTTTATGAAAGAAAGCATTGGCTCCAATGAGATGCTGTCCTTATTATCCATGTCTGCACAATGTACTGAAGATGAGTACATCAACAGTCTTACCCGCATAAACCCTGTGATCGGACGCTATGACAGCTTATCCCCGGATCAAGTGTTTGCCTATGCCAGTCAGGAGTTGGGCTTAAGTCTGCATTATTATTCTCAGGCAGGACCAGGACAACAATTGGAGGCACGAAATCCTCTTACTACCGTGATTATGCACCACCAAGGCGGGATTGATGGCGCAGATTGGCGGCCATTGGGAAAGAACTCCTGAAGCTAAGGAGAGTATGGATTATCAAATTCATGGCAGCACCGAGTTGGACCCCTTCCTGTTTTTACTGGGTACTGAGGAAGCATCACTTTGTACTTATGGGCTATCTATGATAAAACAGCATGTGAATTTAATGAAACAAGGGCTGACTCAGCCGGAAATGTCACAAGAAACATTCTTGGATCAATTGATGGAACTGAATTGTTCGGCAGCACAGATTGAACAATACCTGTTTAATATCAAATCGGTTCCTCGAGGTCTTGCAATCGACTTGCTGGGTACTCCTTTGACTGACTTCACACAGTCTTTTATTACCAGTTATTCTTTTTACGAAGTGGGGAATACGGTTTGGGACAATTCAATTGCCAGACAGGTCCGCGCCCTTAATTTGGGCGACTATCTGCCTACACTCCAGGAGGATGAGCAGGCAATCGTTACAAGACTTCTAAGACAGCCGCCACATGTTCATCCTAAAATCAACCCGGTTATGGAATCTAAGCATCTGGATTCGAATGACTTGTCGGAACAAAAAACACCCATATCATCCGCCTTAGCGACAGCATTTACAGTGGAAAAAAGGATCAGTGAAGAGGAATTCGCTGCCACCCGGGTTTTGTTATTGAAGCAGGCTACCGATTTATCCGCCAAACTGGTTGTGGTACTGACGGATTTACAAAAAACGCCCATCACCAGAAATCCTTTCTTTCGTACAGCCATGCTTAAGACTCTCCATGATAAAGAAAACGCATGTTCTCAAGAAATAGCGTTTGTAGGTAGTTTAATCGAGTTACTGAGACGAATGGAATTTGATACAGACATCAGTACGGCGTTGCATGCATTAAAAGAGGATTTATTTAATTCTAAAAATGGAACGTCCATTGTTAGGGAAATTCAGTTTGGCGATTTGCCTAAACAAATGATACTGCAACAATACGACATTCAACTTTTGTTAACCAGCATCGAAACGCTATCTCAAGCTTCAATGCAATTTTCTCCCTATTGAACCGGTGGAATGGAAATATTAGTAGGTGTGGTATAATCCCTTCTTATGGATGCCACCTGGGAGTCCTACATTGCTTAACCATCGCATCGATCTTCGTGGCTTTGGCGCATAAATTTTTTCAAAAGCAGAATGAGAAGTGCTGGGCGAGTTTAGGCCTCAAGTCCATAGAACTGTTCAAAGATGGAGTGATTTTCTGCCTTCAGATGCTGTCCTTTTCGCAGCATATGGTGGAGCTCAATGCCAGCCAGCGTAGCTTCAGCTGAGTGAAAGGCTTTAAATCCCTTCATGGGTTTTGTGATTTTTTTGATGAACCGATGATCCTCCTCCACGATGTTATTGAGGTATTTGACTTGCCTTAGGTGCATCTGGAAGAACAGCCCGCCCATCATGAAAAGCAGTGCCAGCTGCAGGTTCATGGTATCAATACCAGCCTTGTTAGCTCCGCTTTTATCCATGGTTACCTTCTCTGGAAGGCCGTTCGAACCAATAGCCTTCATGAAAAATGCCCCTGCTGCTCTGGCTCATCACGCTTTTCTGACAGCATGAAGTCAATAGTATTGCCATCCTTACAACTGCACGATACAGATACACCCATTGACCCTTTACCTTTACATACGTCTCATCCATACGCCATGATCCACCGACAGAACGCTTGCATCGTTTGCAAAAAACCTCTTCCAGCTGAGGGGCATATTCGATTACCCAGCGCATAGGCAAGGTACCATCTCACCAGCATCAAAATAATGTCCTGCTTAAAATGCTTCCACTTGAAACTGATCCTCTGCCAAGCTCCAGAAAAATTAAGCAAATTTATCAGATCAGGAAAATTTATGCGACAAAGCCACATTGGCGTGGTCTGTGCATAGAACCCCAAGATCACCAACCGACTCCAATGATTTGTAATGAAGAAATAAAATGGCTAAACGCTTTAATCGTTCACGTTCCGATTGCTTTAAATGCTGAAATACAGGCAAATATTGAAATACTTGCTGCCATTATGCCTCAGGTATGGTGGATTTTTTATAATATGATTGTCCCACCAGGCTTTTAAGCATTGACACACGTCCATTGTCCTTTAAATACACGTGAAAAGAAGTGGTAATTCGCGATTATTCGGATATTTCAGTCAATACCTCATCCGGCATGGTAATGTTGAGCTCAAGCACAGCACTATCTCCCATACGCTCAAGATGCACATTGACTTGATCGCGGGAAATGTTCACGTATTTAGCGATGACGGCTAGAATTTCCTCTTGCAGTTTAGGCAAATAATCGGGGGGGCTTCGTTGGGCACGTTCATGGGAAATGATGATTTGCAACCGTTCTTTAGCCACTGAAGCACTGGAGGGTCTCTTGCGTAAGTATTTTAAAATGTTCATTGGCTGACTTCCTCCTTATTTTTACTAAATAAGCGCCGCAAGATGCCTCTTCGATCGCAATGGATGAAGCGCATGGGGCGATCTTCGCCTAGAAAGCGAGCAATCGCATCCTGATAAGCCATGCCAGCGTCACTGGCTTCATCGAGGACTACAGGCGTACCCGTGTTCGATGCTTTCAGCACGGATTTGGATTCAGGAATGACCCCAATCAATGGGATGGCCAAAATGTCTTTCACGTCGGTGATCGATAACATTTCACCGCGTTCAACCCGCTCAGGATCATAGCGTGTCAATAACAAATGCTCTTGAATGGGTGCAGCCTTATCCAAGGCTCTTTTTGATTTACTGGCTAAAATGCCTAAAATTCTATCGGAATCACGGACTGAGGACACTTCTGGATTGGTCACGATGATGGCATGATCGGCAAAATGCATGGCCATCAAAGCGCCGGTTTCAATCCCGGCTGGGGAATCACAAATGATGTAATCGAATTCCTTGGACAGCTCATTCAGCGTTTGATCTACGCCTTCCAGAGTAAGCGCATCCTTATCGCGAGTTTGAGATGCGGGAAGTATAAACAGGTTGGGTAAGCGCTTATCTTTTATCAAGGCCTGGTTGAGGCTTGCTTCCTTATTGATGACATTCACGAAATCATACACTACGCGTCTTTCGCACCCCATGATGAGATCAAGATTTCTCAAACCGATGTCAAAATCGATGACTACCGTTTTGTGTCCTCGCAAAGCCAGGCCTGAAGAGATAGCTGCAGAAGAAGTGGTTTTCCCCACGCCGCCTTTGCCGGAGGTAATTACAATTATTTTACTCAAAGCAAACACCTTTACTGTTAAATCGAATTAAATTTTAGTGTACAGGATTGAATGGTGAATTCAAGCGGTCCACAAATAATAAAAAGAAATATTACACGGTTGTCGCATCAAATGACTCATAAGATATAATGAGGCATTTGATCATTTTGTTCAATATTAGGGGCTGTTGACATTGCAAAAGTTAGTTCTGCTTTATCAATCATCTTTCTTGGAAGGCGAGCTTTAAAGAAGGGGCTGATTATGAATCTAGAACAATACCATCATTCTTGCATCTTGCTTGATTAAGCCGCTTTGCAAGTCCACCGAGAGAAGCCTCATTAGGGTTAAATTTTGTGAGGATCTCTCAGGGATAAACCGCGGTAAGTCGACATCGAGGTTTCAAATGTCAACAGCCCCTAGTCAAATTAAATATTATTTGTTGGGCCAAGGCCCAACCTACGTTTTATTGATCAAATTTTGATGCGACAACCGTGGAAATATTTATTGCCTTCATTTATTTAATTCTAGTTTTATAGTATACTGTTTGGTTAATTCAACCATACGGAGTAAGGATAGTGTCTCTCCATGTCATCCAACAATCGCTCACCTTCGACGATGTTCTTCTTGTGCCTGCCCATTCCCTAATTTTGCCTAAAGACGTTTCATTAAAAACCCAATTAACTCGTACCATCAGTTTAAATATTCCATTGCTCTCCTCCGCTATGGACACGGTTACTGAAGCACGACTGGCCATTGCATTGGCTCAGGAAGGGGGGATTGGCATTATTCACAAAAACATGTCCAAATTGGAACAGGCGGATGAAGTCCGAAAAGTTAAAAAATTTGAAAGTGGCATGGTCAAAGATCCCATAACTGTTACTCCAAATGTCACCGTCAAAGAATTGCTGGAGTTCATGGCGAAGTACAATTTTTCAGGTGTGCCTGTGGTGAATGGTAAACATTTAGTCGGCATAGTTACCAGTCGCGACATTCGCTTTGAAACCAATTACTCATTAACTGTGGCAGAAGTCATGACCCCTAAAGATCGCCTGGTCACCGTAAAAGAAGGGGCAAGGCGGAAGAAATTCGAAGCTAGCTGCATAAACATCGGATTGAAAAATTGTTGGTGGTCAATGATTCCTTTGAGTTGCGGGGTTTGATTACCGTGAAAGACATACAAAAGGCAAAAGACAATCCCTATGCTTGTAAAGACAGATTCTGAGCAATTACGTGTGGGTGCGGCAGTAGGTGTTGGGGAAGGTACGGATGAACGCGTGGAAGCTTTAGTCGATGCCGGAGTGGACGTTATCGTAGTGGATACTGCCCATGGCCATTCTCAAGGGGTATTGGATAGAGTCAAATGGATTAAAAAACAATTCCCGAAGTATACAAGTAATAGGCGGCAACATTGCTACGGCTGCAGCTGCTCGTGATTTATATAAGGCCGGAGCCGATGCAGTCAAAGTTGGGATTGGTCCAGGTTCCATTTGTACTACCCGAATCGTCACCGGTGTGGGTGTTCCTCAAATTAGCGCCATTGCCAATGTAGCAAGGAATTGAAGGGTAAGATTCCTATCATTGCTGATGGCGGAATTCGTTTTTCAGGTGATGTCTGCAAAGCTTTAGCAGCAGGTGCAGATACGGTGATGTTCGGTGGTATGTTTGCAGGAACGGAAGAGTCTCCTGGTGAAATTGAATTATTTCAAGGCCGTACTTATAAAAGTTATAGAGGAATGGGTTCCATTGGGGCTATGTCTTTAGCACGCAAGGTTCCAGTGATCGATATTTCCAAGATGCATCCTTAGGCGCTGAAAAATTAGTTCCTGAAGGAATTGAAGGCGAGTCCCTTATAAAGGCCCGGTTCAAACCATTATTCATCAATTATTAGGCGGTTTGCGTTCGTGCATGGGGTATACCGGTTGTGAAACTATAGAAGAATTACATAAGAAAGCTGAATTTGTGCAAGTTACAAATGCGGGAATGCGAGAATCGCATGTTCATGATGTGAGTATTACCAAGCAGGCTCCCAATTATCAGGTGAACAATTACATGGATGAATTTAAAGCAACGTCCGTTACTTATTACTTGATTTCGGTTCTCAATACACGCAATTGATTGCCAGACGCGTCCGTGAAATGGGCGTTTATTGTGAAATTCATCCCTTCAACATCAGTCACGCGGATTTTAAACGATTAAAGCCCTGCGGTATTATTTTATCCGGTGGTCCCTCCACGGTCACTTTAATGGAAAACCCACGTGCACCGGAATGGTTGTTTGTCACCGATCTGCCTTTGTTGGGGATTTGTTATGGAATGCAAACCATGGCTGCTCAATTGGGTGGATCCGTGAAATCCTCTACCAAAAAAGAATTTGGCTATGCTGAACTTAGAATTCACGGTCACAGCAAACTCTTTCTAAACATAGAAGATCGCATATCCACAACTGGCGAGGCCCTTTTGGATGTGTGGATGAGTCATGGGGATAAAGTCACAGCACTTCCTCCTGGCTTTAAAGTCCTTTGTGAAACACAAAACACGACCATTGCCGGCATGGCTGATGAAAGTCGTCAATTATATGGCCTGCAGTTTCATCCAGAAGTCACTCACACCATCCAAGGATTACGCATTCTCCAGCGCTTTGTGATAGACATTTGCAAAGCTCCCACTCAATGGACCACCAACCACATCATCAAAGACTCCGTGCATAAGATTAGAAAACAGGTGGGTTATGAAAAAGTCATATTGGGCTTATCCGGAGGGGTGGATTCCTCAGTCGTGGCGGCCTTGTTGCATGAAGCCATTGGTAATCAATTAATTTGCGTGTTTGTAGACACGGGCTTGATGCGCTTAAATGAAGTGGAACAAGTGATGAGCATGTTTGGCGAACACATGGGTATTCACATCCGCTTAGTGGATGCTGCGGCTCTCTTTTTTACGGCCTTAAAGGGGGTGAGCTGCCCTGAAGAAAAAAGAAAAATCATTGGGCGTCTTTTCATTGAAATCTTTGAAAAAGAAGCACAAAACATTTCAGGTGTAGCCTGGTTGGCCCAAGGAACCATCTATCCGGATGTGATTGAATCCGCCATCAATCAAAACAATCCTTTATCGGTTGTAATCAAATCCCATCACAACGTCGGTGGTTTGCCAAAACATTTGAATTTGAAGCTGTTAGAACCCATTCGGAAATTATTTAAAGATGAGGTCCGTCAAGTGGGTTTGGAATTGGGCTTACCACAGGATATGATTTATAGGCATCCTTTTCCAGGCCCTGGTCTAGGTGTACGTATTTTAGGCGAGGTCAAACCAGAATACGCGGATATTTTACGCAAAGCCGATGCAATCTACATTGAAGAATTGCGTAAGGCGGATTTGTATCATCAGGTCAACCAAGCCTTTGCGGTCTTTCTACCCGTTAAAAGCGTGGGCGTGATGGGCGATGGTCGCAAGTACGATTACGTGATTTGTTTACGCGCCATAGAAACAGTAGATTTTATGACGGCTCATTGGTCACATCTGCCTTGGGATTTTTTAGCTACAGTATCCAATCGCATCATCAATGAAGTGCCCGGTGTTTCCAGAGTAACTTACGACATTTCCGGCAAGCCTCCAGCGACCATTGAGTGGGAATGAACGATAAATTTTGGATGCAAAAGGCCTATGAACAGGCCTTGATCGCTCAAAAAGAGGGCGAAATACCCGTTGGCGCGGTGTTGATATCCCAAGACAATCAATTGATAGGAGCAGGCAGAAACTCTCAGCTGAAAAGTCATGATCCCTCCAATCACGCCGAATTCTTAGCGATTAGGCAAGGTGCTCAAATTTTGCAAAATCACCGTTTATTAAGTACCACGCTGTACGTCACTTTAGAGCCTTGTGTGATGTGTGCAGGCCTTTTAGTGCATGCTCGAATCAAGCGGCTGGTATACGCCACTCGAGACCTTCAATCCGGAGCCGCAGGTTCGGTTTTCAATATCCTTAAAGGTTTTCCTCTCAATCACAAAGTCCTGATCGATGAGGGCATCATGCAGCATGAATGCTCGACATTATTGATTGATTTTTTTAAAAGGCACTAATTCAATTTGAATAATTGCAGATCTTTCTCTATAACTGGTAGTGCACTAAATTTATTGATGTTGTAATCTTGTTGCTTTTTTCAAGGAATGAAATAGTGGCAGTAATCGATGTGTTATGTGTTCATTGTAAAAGCAAAGAAGGTGTCAGAAATGGAAAATCCACAGCAGGGATACAACGCCACGCCTGTCTGTAGCGGGTTCTAAATTTCAAATTAAAATATTGCATATGCTCAATGAATCTTGATGTTTTTATAGTATAATAATCGGTATGATGAAATTAATAGCATTCCTATTCAGTTATTGAGAGCATCTATCAAACG
>CAWAUF010000008.1:0-27095 GCA_963785145.1 uncultured Gammaproteobacteria bacterium
GAGATTAATCTTCCATTGCCTATTCCATTTCTTTATTCTTTTTTCTCGTAATATCGCCTCTCTTATATCTAATTGAACTTCATAATACACGAGTTGGTGTACATTGTATTTTTTGGTAAAACCATCTACTAAGCCTTCTTTATGTTGAAAAACACGCTGTATCAGGTTACTTGTTACACCAACATATAAAGTGCCATAGGGTTTACTTGCAAGCAAATAAACGAAATATTGCTTTTCCATCGTTTAGGTTCCTTAAATTTGGACTTGTTTTATAGGCGATTAAGCTTTCAGGACTTTTCCTTTATATGTCCACTTAAATGCCTTTGCCATTGTTTGATTAAAATATGAGATAAATGACAAAATTTTAATTTTAGCTCATCCGTTGATTTTACTGATAAGCGTTTTAAGAGCCTATTTACTAAAATGCCAAACCAAATTTCAACTTGATTAAGCCATGAGGCATGTTTAGGAGTATAAACAAACTGAATGTTATGGGATGTATCCGACAAAAATTGAGCTCTTGTTTCCATGCTTTGTAGTATACCCGACTTCCCTTTTATTCCAATATCATCATTGCTAAGCATAAGCCCCAGACGTTCAATCACTAATTTAACAAGACCTTCAGATTGGTGAGTATTTAGGTTATCAGCAATAAAAATCCATTTTGCATTCGGATCAGTATCAAGCGTAGTTTTAATATGATTAACAAAGTCTTCTTTGCGCGTATCGCCAATAGTCGGCGCAATAATTTTTCCAGTAGCCACCTCGAAATTGGCAATCAAACACTGTGTATCATGCCTTATGTAGCTTGGATCTTGGCGCTCCACTTGCATTTCTTTCATTGGAGTAACCTGTCGCTCCAATGCTTGTATGCCCGTTTTTTCATCACAGCTTATGAGGTGAATTCCGTTGGCGTGTAGCATGGGGGCATCATGGTACAATTGACAAAGACCTGCCACTTGCTCATTAAAAAGTACTTTATCCTCGATTGGTGTATGTAACCAACCTTTCACTTTATGAGGTTTTATACTCCCTTGATTTTAAAAAAACAGACAAGCGACTGCGTGATATTGTCTTTACGATTCCGCGGTTTATTATTTCGTTCATGAGGGAATTTAAACTCCAATGACTAATTGGTAGTTCACTGTCCTCAGGCCTTTCACAGGCCAAACTCATTATCTGACATACTTGTTCCGCTGTAAATGTACATGGGGCGCCAGAGCGTTGCTCATCACTTAATATTTCCAAAATTTTTCGAACATAGTTGATTCCTTTTTCCTTTTCATCAACCAACAAAAGTTTTTCTTCATTTTTTAGCCATCGTTTACGCCACTTTTTTACAGTGCTTATTGAAATGCCTAATTTCATACTTATTTGTACATTTGGTTTTAACTCGGAGCACAGTATGATAATTTGAGCACGCTCAATATGATCCAATCGATGTGTGCGGCTTGTTACAATTTGACTTAAAACATCAAATTGTTTTTCCGTTAGTGTTATTTTTTTTGCAATCCCTATCAACTCAATAACCTTTCACCATGAAAAATAGTCGATTTTACCGTAATTTTATCTTTATGATCATAGGTTGTAGGCAATAATTCAAAATCTCTCATTAAATAGAGATCGTGGTACATGAGGGATGGTTTCCCGCCTACGCGGGAATGACAGTTCTGGTGTTGGAGGGCAGTTCAGAAAACTTACAGATTTATGTGGTTGCGTATTTAGAAAACGAGCCACTACTTGTTTGCAGATTTCTTCGTGTATTTTCGGCGAAACTTTAGAACCACCGTTGTGAGGGTCCTGTGTCCATTTTTTCATGCATGGAAAGGTACGACACTTTCTGCATCATGAAAACTTAAGATTGTGACCGCACGCAGTATAGGCACTACCAGCTGTAATAAAACCCATCCAGTAATTGATACTGAGCGAGACTTATGCTCAATAAATAAGCTTTGGCTAAATGTAGAAATAATAAACAAAAAGAGCAATAAATAAACAATGTGAAAATTTAGTTCTATACTTAAACTATGAATTGATTAATTTTGAGGTGTGGTGATGCCATCAGAATTAGATGAAGTATTAGGTGCTTTAAATACAGCAACCAGCACAATCCGTACTGTAAGAAACATCAATATTCTGATAAAACGGCCTAATGTAATGAAGGCTTTAAAAAAGGGTGGGTCGGTTTCAGCAACCTTGGCAGGTTATGTTGGCAGTACAATGGAAAGTTCTGCTTCCAAATCGGAAGCAATGGATTCGATGCTAGGTGATGTAAATTTAGTAGCTGAAGTGCTAGTCGAAGCGTTTACTATAGCAAGAGCAGGACTGAAAGGGAAAAAGAACACAGAAAAACTAAAAAAAAGTGAAACCACTCTAGACAAACTAGAGCGATCAGGAAAGATTGTCAGTATAGGCGGAAAACTTACGCGAATTCTATTGACAGAGACTGTTCCAGGTGCAAGAGAAGTTGCTACTCCAGTAATCGCAGGAATCAGTCAACTGAGTGCTTTGGGTTCTCTGATGTTGGGAGAATTCACGGAGGGTGATCCCATTATGCCTAAGGCTCCAAAGCCTACTTGTAAGCAAGTGCGGGAACAGCAACAAGCAACTACAGAAAAAAATTTGCATGATTTTCGTCAAAAAGCCGAAAAATTACCTGCACCGCAAGCCCAATGGTTTAATAAGATGGTATTGGGTATCAGGAATCCAAAAAAGCATTATGGTCCCACTTATCATTTACGGAATCTAAGAAATATAGGTGTGGGTCTTCATGAATTATCGAATGAAAGTAAAAAAGAATTAGTACAAGCTTTTGAACGCGGACTGCATAAGCATCATACTGCTTCCAATACAGGTAAGTTCATTACACAGAGGTCCGGGTTATTTGATAAAACTACTGTTCATGCCGAAACATTCCTGGAATTATTCTGCCAGCATACACATCCCTATGGAGTCAGTGGAAAAATGGTGAATTTATTAACCGATCTTAAGTTTCCAAAAAATATTGGGCAACAGATGCTTGTGGAAATGGATCCTCAATTGATAGCGATTTGCGACCCTGAAAAATTAAATGCTGAGGAACAACGGATTAGGAGGCAATTGGAATCGAAGGGTGAAATTCTTACCCGAGAGGAATTAGTAAGATTTGGATTGATTGATTTCGATATACAAACCCGTCTAGATGCTATTAACGTAGGTCAACTGAGGTTGGCTGACATGCCAAAAGCCAAAGAAGCTCATGAAAGAGCAAAAATTTTATCCATGATCAAAATCGAAGATGTCATTTCAGAGGACATATACCGATTGTCTGGCGACTTACAGGTGGCAAAACAAAAAGCAGCAGAAAGAAGAATGTCTCCCAATTCTTCAGAAGAAACTCCTGCGGAGATTGAAAATAAGCTGCTTTATATTATGAATTTTTTAAATACAAGTAATTACCAAAAGGAATTGCCATTGGCAAAATTTATTGATCCTGAATTAGCGCGGGTTTCAAGTGCATGTCAGGCTGAATTAGGCACTCAGCATGAGGCCTCCTTGCAAGTTCTTTTAGACCAATACAGTGATCCACCCAATACACTGAGTCGACGTGAATCCATTGCTTTTTATAAACACTATTTAGAGGGCCCATCCAAGATAGAAGCCTTGGCGGACCAATTTGGTGATTGGGTTGCTGGCAAGACGGAAGAGTTTAACTTACCTCTAGCAAAGATAGCCGTATTATTAGGACAGTTGGATCCGAAAAGAGATGAAAAAGAAATAAAAGCTTATGAAGAGCTATTAATTGCCATGTTAAATGGCCTTCGTGTAGTCATTTTGGAAACGGAAAATAATGAGGAATTAATTCAACTGTATGAATCAGTAGGTGGATTTTTAAATGGCATGATCATCACCAGCTTTGCACGCCGTGGGGAACGTTTGGAGACAAAATACAATATTCTATCGGATGTGGCCGAGTGGGTTGGAACCACGGGTAAAATGTTAAATTATATTTCTACAATCAGTCTGTTGTTCACTCCTGAGCTTGCTATTCCTGCAGCTGCAATTGGGGCAGGATTGACTACAGGAAGTACTATGCTGTCAGAAATGATATCCAAGCAGGATCCAAAGCAGATCACGTCAATGCCTAAATTAACTAGTTACAAAGTTCAGGTTACCCAAAAATATGAGGAAATTAAAAACATATTGAATCAAAGCATTGCAGTATATAGGGAAAGTAAAGAGGTTCTTCAAGCTCACAGTAAAGTGTTGCAATTGCAGTGTACTGATCCAGAGAGTTTAGAACCAAGGGTATATAATGACTTAAAATCGGAATTGCGAATTATAAAGGAAAGCATTCGGCTGATTGATTCAGCCCTTGATATATCCCTTTTGAAGCAAACCCAGTTAGCTGAAATGAAACTTGAGATAGCAAAAGAGGATAAGCCAGTGGATGCCCAATTCAAAATTCAGGAATTCGAGAGTCAAATTGAGCAATGCAGTCAATTCAGAAGCGGTGAATTACACCACATTGAAATGACTCTGAATAAGAATTGTATTGAAATTGAACGGATTAAGCAAAGCCCGGAATTTGGAGAGGATCGTCTTGGTTGGTCGCCTGACATGATATAGTAAGTCAATGGCACTAAGTTAAGCGAGATTTCTGTTTGGCTCACCCTCAAGCCTGCCATAAAGACAAAACGAAATATTTCTTTGAATCTTCAAAATTTTTAAGCCGATTAAAGCCCGCATGTTTAGCAAGCTGTTCTATTTGTGCATGGTTGTATTTATAGGAGAACTCAATCAGAAGGGGTTCGAATTCATCAAAACAAAAACACTGCTCCAAACTTCCAATGCATACTTCTTGTGATTTAAGGCTTACCAAATAACTTTCCATGGCATAGGAGTATACGTTGTAGGTTTCATAATGCATGAATTGATCCATTTGGAAATTGGCTTGCAATTCTCTATTCATTCGATTTAGCAAATTCAAATTAAAGGCTGCAGTCAGCCCTTTTGAATCGTTGTAGGCCTGATTCAAAATCGAGGGATTTTTTCTAAGATCAAAGCCTATTAAGAGATAATCGCCTGCATTTAAATCCTGATGGATTGCATTTAAAAATGGATTGGCTTCCTCTGGATTAAAATTCCCAATGCTGGAACCAAAAAATAAAACCACGTTTTTACGATCCGAATCCAATTTTAACTGATGCAATCCTTCACGAAATTCTTTATCCACGGTCATGATTTTTAATTCGGGCAATAAGGTTAAAAATTTATCCGACAAGTAATCGATGTATTGACGGGAAATGTCTATCATGCAGTATGAAAAGGATCTGGAGTCTTTTAAAAATTGCTCTAAAAGAATTAAGGTTTTAATGCCTTCTCCTGGTCCTAATTCAATCAGGTTGAAGGTTTCATCTTGTAATAATTGAGACAATTCGGCTTTATTATTATTTAGAATTTCAATTTCAGATTGGGTTAAATAATAATCCGGATGTCTAGTGATTTCATTGAATAATTCAGATCCTCTTTCATCGTATAAATATTTGGCTGGGATCTTTTTTCTGCTCAGGGACAGTCCGGACTGAACGTCTTTGGCAAATGAATTGATTTGTTTTTTAAGCTCCATGTTAGACTCCATTTTTGACTAATCGCATCCCGCAAAATTGCCAACGTTTATCGGGTTCATAAAAATTTCGATAACTTAAGCGTCTATGCTCTCGCGGTGTGGCAAAGGAGGCTCCGCGTAAGACGCGTTGATTATTCATAAATTTTGCATTATATTCACCTATGGTTCCAGGTAGAGGATGGTGGCCTGGATAGGGTAAATAAGCACTGGAAGTCCATTCCCATAATTCCCCATAATCGAATCCCTTTAAAGCCAGCGTACTTGCCGCATATTCCCATTCTTCTTCGGTGGCCAAACGACAGGTTTTCCATCGAGCAAAGGCATCGGCTTCATAAAAGCTGATGTGGCGAATGGGTTGCATTAAATCCAGAGGTAAGTAACCTTGTAAGGTAAAATTCATCCATTGATGGTCGTGTGAATGCCAATACAAGGGGGCTTGTATTTGATTTTTATGCAACCAATCCCAGCCATTGGATAACCACCATCTGGGAGTGAAATAACCCTTATCCTCTATGAATTCCAAATAGTCTTGGTTGGTCACCAATCGATTGGCAATGGAAAATGGCTGAATAATTCGTGGATGCCTAGGCAATTCATTGTCATAACAAAACCCCTTTCCAAAATGGCCTATTTCCTGAATTCCACCCTCCACATCTAAAAATTGTTGTTTTGCTGTTGGTTGAGATGCTGGTGGGTTTTGCTGCCTTTGATAAGCAGGATGACAGGGGTCGAAAGACAGGTTGTGTAAAACGTCCATCAGCAATAGTTCCTGATGTTGCTGTTCGTGGTGAATTCCAAGTTCAACCAGCGATTGAATTTCATCCATAGAATCAGAAGATCTTTTTTCCAGTAAATGGATTAAATGGTAGTCCACGTCTTGTCTATACTCATAAACCTCTTGTACTGAAGGTCTTGCTAACAAACCACGCTGATTCCTAGGATAGGGTTCCCCTATCCCCTGATAATAGGAATTGAAAATAAAAGCATAGGTTGGATTTGGATTGTTGTAATGGCTGAATGGTTTTAAAATAAAGGTTTCAAAAAACCAAGTCGTATGCGCTAAATGCCATTTAGGAGGGCTCACGTCTTCCATGGTTTGAATCACATAGTCTTCAATCAATAAATCTTTGCACAATTCCTCGGTTTGCAGACGTGTCCTTTTATATAACTTGATAAGCTCCATTGTATTCCTATGAGTTATCTCAAATCTTCCATTCAATCTCTTTTAAATATAGCTTATAAATGGACAATAGCTTAAAAGGAATTTAAACGTTATACTGCGAGTTTTTTTAAGGATTACTCAACATGCGTCCAAGCAAACGAGAAGCCAGTCAGCTTCGTCCCATCAAAATTACACGCAATTACACCCCTTATGCTGAGGGATCTGTTTTAATTGAATTTGGCCAGACTCGAGTTTTATGCAATGCGTCTGTCCTGGATGGCGTTCCACGTTTTCTTAAAGGAAAAAATCAGGGCTGGATTACAGCAGAATACGGCATGTTGCCACGTGCAACTCATAGCCGCACCGAGCGAGAAGCAAGCAAGGGCAAACAAGGGGGTAGAACCCTTGAAATTCAGCGATTGATCGGTCGTTCTCTTAGAGCCTGCATGGATTTAAAAGGGATGGGTGAGTACACCATTACCTTAGATTGCGACGTCATTCAAGCCGATGGTGGAACGCGTACTGCAGCCATCACCGGAGCCTGTCTGGCATTGAAAGATGCAATCGCTTGGATGGTTACTCGTGAAAAATTACGTAAACCCCCTGCTTTTCATCACATCGCGGCGGTTTCTGTAGGTGTTTACCGCGGACAAGCCGTCCTGGATTTGGATTATGCCGAAGACGTGGTTGCAGAAACAGACATGAATGTGGTCATGAATGAAGAAGGGCATTTTATCGAAATCCAAGGCACCGCTGAAGACAAATCCTTCAGCCGTGACCAGTTAAACAGTATGTTGGAACTTGCAGAAACCGGTATTCGGCAATTGATTGCAATTCAAAAACAATAATCCTGAGTATGGATAAACTTTTCAACCGTTTGAATAAATTGACAAGTTTTTAAAAACACAGCAAACTAGGGTCCTGATTTCGCGAGGCTGAGTTGTCAACCCACCCTAATACAACAAAAGGAGAATTGCATGGGATTCAACAGGAATGGTTTTAAATACTCGCTTCCCTTAATGGGTTTTTTATTCATTGTATCCAATTCTGAAGGGTACGCAGGCGACATGGGACCGGCTGAAATTCTTGCCACGGATTCAATCTATGTCGGCGTCTTTGGTGGCTGGGGTGCATCCAATCGCACAGAAGTTGATCAATATGGAACTGCATTTCTTGCTACTGGGGATGGTGGTGCTTTAGCGGTCAATGCCTTTGGCCAAACCAACAGTCGTTCTGCCGGATTCGTTGGCGCTCATATAGGGTATCAATGGGCACCGATTTCATCCTCTCCTTTTTTTCGATGGGGTATAGTGCCCGCTGCTGAACTGGAAAGTTATTATCTGGGGAAAAGTACCTTGGTTGCAGATGATGTCACTGACATCAACACTCGGTTGAATGAACATGATTTTGATTTACGGTTCCCTACGAAAACAGTAGTTTCTTTAATCAATGCGGTGTTGAATTTTAATCCCTCTGGCCAATGTAGATTCCATCCCTACGTCGGCGGCGGTATCGGTGCAGCAGTGAGTCACATTACCGATGCGGAGTCCGCTCAAATGGCGCCATTAGAACCGGGCGTGAATCATTACAGTGCCAATCCAACTGCTAGGGATACAACCTTTGCTTCTCAATTAAAGGTAGGTTTGAATTTTGAAGTCTGCCATAACACCAGTTTATTCTTAGAGTACAGATGGCTGTATCTTGCTGCCACCAACTATACCTTTGGTTCAACCGTTGCCCCAGGGCATGCGGCCACCAGTCCTTGGCTTGTGGCAATGGATAGTCAACATTACAACATGGGTGCTGTTGGCCTCCAATACAGAATTTAAAGCCTTTCATGCAAACAGCGAGCTCGCATGGCGGGCTCCTTCTTTTTAATCGGCTCTCACTCGGGGTGTAAAGACCTCCATCACACACCCACCACTCAAGCGGAATCCGAACAATTATTGCAGCAGGATTTTGAGTTGGATTTTTCAAATTTTGAATAATTTTACAAGAGCCTCCTACGTGTATGATCATTTGGGAGAGCAAACCCCTTTCAAGTGGTTTGGCTCATTGATTGACTGAGGCTTGTGGTTGTTTTCACAATTTGGAAGCCTAACTAAATGAATCTAGAGATTATTTTTAAAACAAAAAAACATTTACAATTCTTGTAAAAAAAAATAGCTCACTATAATCCTACGCAAAGCGCATTTTTAAGTAATGTAGTGGATATGAAATCGTTGACTGCGTTCTTAGGGAAAATAATAATAACGCGATGCTCAACTTTTCACGGAACCATACGGGCCCGGGCCCGTGGCGAGCCGAGCCCGAGCCCGCCCGAGTTCCGCCTAATCTGTTTTTTTTGCCATTTTAGTCAACATCATAACAATGCGATTCAGTAATTCTCTTGTTAATTGATAATATTCATCATGTATAATGTTTAAACGTTTGGATACCTCCAATATCGCTGCGGTTTCTGTAGCAGAACGTTTTGCCATGCGGTAGAATCTACTTTTTTCGTTAGGGGAGAACTCTCCTGAGCCCTCAGCAATATTCAATGAGATCGATGTCCCAGCTCGTTGAAGTTGGTCGGTTAAATAAGCTCTGCCGCGAGGAAAAGCTGTAGTGATTTTATCAATGAATACCACAACCTCAATGGAGGCTTGGTATACATCCAATTTTTCAAAATCGAAATAACTCATAGTTGGATTTCCTTATAATTAAGTTTTGGACTTGAAACAATTTCCTGTTGAGTGACATAGCGCTTTATTGTAATTTGGTTCGCTAAAAACAGAAATCACAAGGAGTAGCACTATGCCAATTGAGGACTTTATCATTACGGTATTTTGCTTAATAGATGATGAGTGTAAAAAAATCGGTGGTGGTCATAGATTAAGAACAAGAGGCTTTGAACCAAAGCTATCTGATAGCGAGGTCATCACAATGGATGTTGTCGGAGAGTTTTTGGGGAGGGATACAGATACTGGCATCTGGCGTTATTTTAAGGAGCATTGGTTTTCATTGTTTCCTGAACTAGGAAGTCGAGGTAATTATGCAAAACAATCAGCAAATTTATGGATAATAAAACAAAGAATACAGGCATCTTTTGCAGCCCAAAGTGGGGCATTATCAGATAAACTTCATATGGCAGATGGATTGCCAATGCCTATTTGCCATTTTAAACGCGCGGGATTTAGTTCCATCTTTAAGGGTATTGCATCCTATGGTTACTGTGCCTCCAAGAGCGAGACCTACTACGGCTTTAAAGGCAATCTTGC
Organism: uncultured Gammaproteobacteria bacterium; assembly: GCA_963785145.1. Lineage (GTDB taxonomy): Bacteria > Pseudomonadota > Gammaproteobacteria > Legionellales > Legionellaceae > Legionella. Next base: position 10,031 of record CAWAUF010000008.1, read on the forward strand.
CATTGGTTCCGATGGGATGATCACAGGAATCACTGTGACGCCGGCTAACATTGATGAACGTGAATCATTATGGGACATCATTGGAAACATTCGCGGTCTTTTAATCGCAGATAAGGGTTTAATTGGCGAGGATTATCAAGCACAAATCAGAGAACACACACAAGTTAACTTGCAGACACCATTACGTAGCAATATGAATGACCCGAGAGGGAGGCATTTTAGTCGCTGGCTAACATCAACAAGACGACTGGTTGAAACAGTTATTGGGCAACTATCGCAGCAGTTTCACATCGAAAAAGTCAGAGCAAGAGATCTATGGCATTTAACAAACAGAATTGGGAGAAAAGTACTAGCGCATACTGTTGGTATGATGGTCAATAAAATATTAGGAAATCCTCCCTTACAATTTGAGTGCCTTGAAATTGTTTAAAAACCGGGCTCGGGCTCGCTCACGGGCCCGGGCCCGTATGGTTCCGTGAAAAGTTGAGCATCGCGTTAACTATTTAGGAGTTATAGCAATGCAAATTGTTGGGTGTTGTTTTAACTGAAGCCTTTGATTTTTTTGAAGCACGTGGAGCCGTAGGTAAGGGTAAAGACAAGCAAGTCTTTGTTCCTCCGCACAACATGAAGGAATTATTAGAAACAAAACAAGTCCGTCCCTTTGAACATTTGTCCAGACAACAAATCAGAGACATGGGTGTGCCTGAAGAAGACATCGATGCTCTATTAAGACCTTGTAAAGTGCCAGTTCATATCAATGAATTGATAAAACTCTATCAAAAAGAATTGAAACGTTCCAGTGAAGGCGGCCAAATTAAGCGCGAAGATTTGGAAGCTCTGTTCATTAAAATATACTCCAGTAAGGCCTTTGAAGTATTAAATGGCAGCAAGGAACTGGTCGATGGTAAAATGGTTTACACCAAAGGATTGTTAAAAAGACCATATGATGAATTCCTTCGTTGGTCCAGTGCTCAGGTGAATCCTGCCGATGCTGAAGAATCTAATATGGATAAAATCATCTCAGGTCAACCCGCTCAAGGTGCTCCTGGTTTGATGGAACATTTACTGAATTTGCTCTCCGATGCCAACATGGAAAAAGAATTTCCAAAACGATTGGATAAAGCCTTCAACATGATTTTTGCGAATCAATCCGTTGAAGTTCCTAAAGGCAATGAAAGAACCATATCCAGTCCTGGTACTGGTTTCCCAGCTTTCGAAGAAAATGGCAGAGAACTGACAGCCAGTGAACTGACTCAGATTCAAATCAACAGTCTGAAAGCCTTTGTTTACAAGCAACACCTGTTAAACCCAGGACGTAAGTTTGTCCTGATGTTCATTGAAGCTGGTGAACAACATAAGAAAATTGAGGAATATACCAAGTTGGTAGATACCATCAATAACTATGTTGAGCTTAAACAAGCAGAGATGGAAAAGGGCACTCATTGTGAAAAAGCTTATCATCAAATGATGAATGAGCTAGCGACTATGAAACTTGAAGTCAAGGATCGTGGCGAATACGACGTCTTGTCCTATACTCAAAGACAAATCGCTAAGAACTCAGTTGAGGTGTTGGGCTTGCCTAATTCTGGATTACGTTTCACCGGTGCTGCCGTTGACTTGGAATTCAAAATGGAAAATGATGAGGATGAAAGCGCTGTACAAGTCGATGTAGTCGTCAAAATGCACATGCCTGATTCTCCTCGAAGCGCACATGTTTCTCAAAGCGTGTTCAATAGAGGCAACAATGCGGCTTCAAGCACGACTACTACTCCATCTACAGAGTTTCAATTCAGCTAATCGAGTCCTCTAATTCAACTCCCTCTAAGGTCAGATCGCCGAAGGATTCAGCGATTTGACCTTAGAGGGAGTTTTTTTGCATTGGTAGCCTGGATGAAGCGAAGCGTAATCCGGGAATTTCAAGGCCCCTACATCCCGGATTACGCTTCGCTTCATCCAGGCTACGATACTTCTTCCATGATTTTTGTTTTGCGTATGAATTCGTACACATTCTTAGGTTTGTAACTGGGTATTAATTCATTTCGTTTCAGGGCAGTGGGGCTTAATTGTTCGAAACTCTGCGGCAATTTTGCTCCTATGGTTCTTTCTTGAATGCCAAGCAATCGATACCAAGATTTCATGGATTGGATGATGATTCCCCCCGGATTGGGTGATAATCCGGTATGTTCATCCAAAGCCAGTCCGCAACCGGCTGCTTTTTGGCTCATCCATTCCAGGGCACAGTCCGAAAGTCCCGTATCCTGATAACCCCCGCCCACATTGCTGTGCACCCCAGGAAACCAGGCCTGTTCAAGCACTTGAGTGGCAGCCGAATTGGGTTGCTTAATCCACACACAGGGTGTGAAGGTTTCGCGTTGTTCGTCTATGGCCAGCGCTTGGAAGGCAAAATCGACGTAACTGTTCAACTCCACGTCGTGAAATTCCCATAATTTTTTTCCAATGATAGGCAAGGGGATCCCCAAAGCCCCCACCGTATCCCAAACCCCTATGCATTTAATAGAAAAATCTGGCCAAGAAAATTGCTCGCGAAAGCGCATTGAGCGCGCGGCCTTTGGATGCGTTTTATCGGTTCGGTCTCGATAAAGCTCATAGGCTTCTTGATACTTGTCCACGTATTGGCTTTTAAGAATGCCACAGTTGCGAATCAATCCTGCCAAACTCCGCACCGTGTAGGCTCCTCGGCTGAATCCAAACAAAAAGAGTTCATCGCCGGGGTTGTAATTTAAAACCAAGAATAAATACAATTCGCGTATGTTGTGTGAAATTCCTACACCCCAGGCACCTCCGGAAAATTTATCCAAATAACCACCACGCGCGCCTACTCCAGCATGGTAATAAATCATTTGAGCCACTCCCTGGTCATCGAAGGGGGAGACTGCAGAGGCCAATTTGACCACATTGGTCGGACTGGATACGTTGTGATCGGTTTGATTGGGTGAATTCCAAGTGCCATCCGCGCAGATTATTAAGCGTTTGATCATCCCTGATCCTTTTTACTAACTAAAATGAAAATATAACATGATTGAGAAGAGGGTTCCAATTAACTTGATATTGAGCAAACTAAAATAATTCTGCAGGGGAAGGGATTTTTCATCATTTCGAGCAAGGATATGCGCATAATGGGGTAGCGACTTGACGCGGTAGTATACTATAAATGAATGCATTTTTGCCTTTTTGTCAAATTAATTGGCTCTCCTAATTGTTGGTGCAAGCACACCTGTTATTATATTTTTTCGTTCATTTCAAAAAATACAACCTATGACTGATATCATTGGCATTGAGGGCATTCAATCTTCCGTGGCCTCCTCGCAACCCATACCTCACATCACCGGTTCAAAATTGAATCTAAAACGCGGTGGGAAAAGGTTCTTGGCCGAAGAGTCTAAAAGGGAGCGTCCGGAAAAAACAGACACGACTTCATCCGCACCCAGCTGTATTTTATTATAAACCTTGCCCGGATTGGCTATGATCAATTCGGGTACTTGCCTTACTTATTAGCGTTGAATTTAAGATTCTCAAACATAGCCAGCAACATTGGAAACACACACAGTATGGTTTTGATTTTCATAAAAATACCTCTTTGGATGGTTGATTGGTTTACAACGGGGAACTGTACTGCACTGTCATTCATATGTGAAATATATATTGGCTATGCTTGTCATAGGAATTAGCTATGGTGAATCAGGAGTAAGGTTTAATGGCGCTTCAGCTTCAGAGGCTGAATGATGGCATTTAAAAATACCATAAGTTGCCACTGCTCCAACCAAAACCACACCCACAGGAACTGCCACGGCTAAGGCCACCTGACCGGCTGTGGCAAAAAGAATTGCAAGTCCTATGGCTAAACCAAGGGAGGATGTAGCGGTAAAAGCCATGTAGCATTCTAAGCTAAAATAGCTGGAGGGTTCATTGTTTGGAGGGGCATTGTTCGCACTGGGTACCTCTAAGGAGGCATCGAGGGCAGCTCTGAGTGCATTGTCTTCCTCTTCGTTGACAGCCCTCATCAGATCCAAGGCCCTTAATAAGTTCAAATCAAAGGCCGGAGTAGGGATTAATTGATCGACATGCGCAGGTCTAGGAGGCAAAACGTCTTCGGATAACTGCATGGCCAGTTGCCGGTCTAGGTCTTCGTTTGATGGTGGGCGGGCATGAGAGGTCTTTTGTTCTTCACCCAAATGGGCATCGAGTTTTTTTGCAAGATTGGGATCAGGTTTTTCCAACACGGTTTGAATGGGTTTTAGAGGCAAGCCATAATGAGTTAATAATTGGTCCAGTTCAGCTTTCAATAAAGTGAATACATACAGACGTTTTTGAGCAGCAAGATAGTCAGGCGAATGGTGTTGTCCCATATTCAATTCTTTATTGATTCGAGTTTGCATGCAGATTGAATTGATGGCAATGTAATTTTGATTTTTAAAGTCGGTCAACGCATGTTCCAAGGCCTGTCTATAGGAATCCATGGTGCGCAATCTATCGATATTAAAAACACCATCCAGGATCACTCGAAAACTGTCATAAACCTTCTCGGTGTCATCGCCCAAAATACCATTCAATACCAATGCCAAATTATCGCGTATTTTTAATCCACACCATTGCTTCCATTGTGTCTCTTCGGCCAATTTATCATTGGGTTGAGCCTGTTTTGCCGCAATTGTTATGGGTTGATCCAATTGTTGCTTCTTAGGAGCGGCGGGGGGAGCGCATTCTGGAGTTTCTAGAGGCTCTATATTGGATAAGAGATGAAGGAAATGCAGGTGTAAGGCTTTCAGTGTGACCTTGTCCTCGTTCAATAAAAACAAAGCGTCTTTGTCTTTGGCAAAGATTTTAAAAAATGGACTTGCGGTTTCAATCCGGTGTTCCTCATCGAAGGTTTCCACCATCAGGCTATTATCCAATTTTCTAAGTGTTAAAGCATAAATCGTTCCCTGATTTAAATAGAACAGTTTATTGACCCCGTCTGCACCAACCAACCAATGATTGCTTTGGGTATCCTGTTGCCAAGCACTGGGTTGGTTATTTTGAATGGGATTAAGAGCGATGCGAATGCCGGTTTTATCTTGAAGCACCACAAACCAAGCTTTACGACTTTGACACCAAAAAGGACCTATCACGACATCATCCTATAAAAAACAAGGTGTCGAATTATACCGCATTCATGGATTAAAAGAAACCAATACCTCTGCATGCATGGATCAACCGCCTTTTTCCACGGGTGAACCTAACACAGATCCTTTAAAGGCTTCTAACAACTGAGTCGTGTATTGCAAGCGATTGGCCAAAATATTAATGATTTGTCGATTCAATGCTTCGGCTAATTTGGGGTGTTTCTCGACCAGTGTTTCTAATTTTTCTTGACTAAGATACAGCAGAACACAAGGCTCCGTGCTACGCACTTCTGCGGTGCGATTACGATTCAAATACATCCCGATTTCTCCGATGATGGTGCCTTCTTGCATGCCGCGTATACGAATGTTTTTTTCATCCTCATGGGGCAAGTTTACCTCCACATGGCCTGATTCAATGTAATAAAAGCCATCCGCCTTATCCCCCTTGTGATAAATGGTTTCATTTGCCTTTTTGGTGATGCGTTCAAAATAAGGACCGGCTTTATGAATGGATTCTATGGTTTTTCGTAATGTGTCCACGGATATTGGAGCATCGCCCTCCAGATTTTTTTCTTGTTTGAGTGTTTGGTTTTCTACCCATTCAAGCCCATGATCCAGATCATTAAAAGTATGGTATTCAAGCTTATTTTTACTGGCTATGATTGCTTCCTCAAATTGCCGTTTAACCAAAGAGGATAATGCGCAAAAGACAACGGTTGTGTTAAGCTGATTCGCCAATTGCGTTAATTTAATAAAGCCTATGATGGCGGATGAATCCACGCCACTGATGGAAAAACAATCGAGAATCAAAAACCGACAGGGAGTTTGCTCGGAGGCAAGACGATTTTTAATGTTTTCAACCAGATGATTGATATTACCAAAAAATAAAAAACCTTTTAAAATCAGGATGTAGTCTCCATTTCCTCTGTCTTTCAACAATTTTTCTTGGTAAGGTGCGCGTTCCACATTGCTTTTCAGCTTAGAACCATCTAAGGCAGCCGCAATGATTTTGATTTTGGAATAATTCATGGCAAAAATAATGACAGCTAAGATCAATCCGATCACAAATCCGGTTAATAAATTAATGCAGGCAATGCTTAGAAAAATGGTCAGTACAATCAGGAAATCAAACCAGGCAAAACGTTTCCAGGATTGCAATAACCAATCGTATAAAAACCAAAATGCGGAATAAAAAATGAGGATCCCAAATATTACTCGCGGTAGCAAACTGAATAAGAAAGATCCAGCGAGTAATAGAACAACAAACACAAGCACACGAATCAGACCAGCAATAGACGTTTTAACACCAAAAACATGATTAAAACTCGTTGCAGACACGATATGATAACCACCGAATCCGCCTATTATGGCAGTGACAATGTTAGCAATACCGCTTACCTTCAATTCTTTATTCACATCCAGCTCACGCTGAATGCTGATTTCAATGCCACTAAGATTCAATAATAAATCAATAGATCCCAAAGTCATTAGAACAAAGTATTGCAGTAAGTGATTGAATAATAAATGCCATTGAATCATGCCCCAAGACTGCCAATTCCATTGCGAGATGAAAGGGAAGTAATTCTCCCAAGTGGCCGCTTGGATGTTTTTGGGATCTTGTAACACCAAATTCAGCTTATAGGCTTGCTCAAGAGTCAGTCCCTTTGTATATAAAACCAAATAAAATGCAATGAAAGCAATGGTAAGGAGGCTTAACATCACGAGCGGATGTTTGTATCTATTCGCTATTAGAAAGATGACAAATGCATACCCAAATCCTATAAGAGCCACTACAAACAAAGGGCTATTCAATAACGAAGGTAAATTAGCGAAGGTGATTGGATTGTTAGTAATTACAGTAAAGCCAGATTTTAGAAACAGCCAACCGGCGGCGGCTAAAAAACCACTGATGACAGGGTAAGGAATGAATCGAATCAGATTACCCAGTTTGAACCTACCTAAGAGATACAGAGTCATTCCAAAAAAGAAAGTGAGTGTACTAAAGGCTGCGATGAGAGTGGGTAAAGGATTCAGGTGAGGTGATTCTAACTGCAAGCTGGTATTGATGGAGGCTAAGATAAGCGCCGTAACCACACAATAAATAAGCTGCACCCCGGCAATTATTGTTGGAGTTGAGCTATTCAAGCTTATACAAGAGCCAATGAAGATGGAAGAAACCAGTGCTACATCCATTCCCATTGGCAGATATTGGCTCAAATTGCCATTAAAAATAATCATTGCACCCGAGATAATACTAAAGGCACCAAAAATACTAAGAAAAAGTCCTGCAGCTCCTTCACGCACAAAATTTATTTTAGATTGCTCAGATGGATTATTCATATGGGATAAGCTCAAGTTATTTTTGGAATGTACACCTTAGAGTATAAATGCACTTTAAAAAAAAGCACTCCAATTTATTTTAAGATACACAAGGCAGTCGAATTAAAATAATACAATGTGGTTTTTTTTATTGAAATTGTTGTATTTTACACTAGTATTTAAATGTGCAACCCAATTAAATGTTTTGAGTTGAGAGAGGAAGATGATTTTAACTTAGAAAGCATTGTGCAGCACTGAATAGAAAATATAAGGGAGATTTTATGAAAAAAATACCAGACTCTCAAGGGAATCTCTTGGATAAAACAATCATTGCCTCTCCTTATACGCGAACCTTCTGGATAGAATACAAGTTAAACCCTAAGAGAAGCGATTACAACATTGTTTTTGAGCAATCTGTTGAAGGAAAGCTGGATGTATCCAGATTACAAAAAGCATTCATACGAATGGTCCAAGAAAATGTGTTGTTAAACAGCCATCTCATGGAAAAGGATGAGATCCTTTACTGGGAAATCAATGACGTCATTCATCCACTAGCAATGTATGAAAACCTTAAGAAACAAGAAGAATTTGTTACCATACCCTTCAATCTTGAAGCAGGTCCCTTGTATCGATTTGGTTTATTTAAAAATACGGATGATTCTTATGAACTTCTTATTGTTTTACACCATGCTGTCATTGATGGAACCTCATTTGATGAATTTTATGACTTGGTGACCAATTACTATAATGATAATTCGTATACAGGGGAGTCACTTAAGAATCAAGTCCAAGACATCACAAAAATGAATCGATTATTTTATGAAAAAGTATTGCAACTCAAACGAATGGGAGCAGGAAATTTTTGGGAAGAAAAATGTAAAAATATACCTGCAAGCAATTCATTAACCAATCATATAAAAAGTAAAAAAAAATCAAAGAAATCAAACCATATTAAGTCCATTGACTTTAAAGTCGTTCTTAATTCCTTAGCAACCCCGTTTGACTCTAAATTTAATTTATTCATCTCTGTTTGGGGCGCTCTCATTGCGAAATACAGTAATGTTGAACACATTTTTATCGGATATCCTATGTCCATTAAGAAAGGATCCTATTTTAAATATGGAGGCTATATAAACGTTCTTGTATTTCCAATTGATATTTCAAACAGTAGAAATATAAACGATTTATATCAGTCAGGATTGGCATTAAAAGACGATTTGTATTTGAATAAAGAAAACAAACATTCCTATTTACCCAGTTATGAAATATTTCGTAGTTCTGGAATTTCATCATTAAATACTCTTTTTGGTCAAACAAATCTCAAAAACAAGATATTTCAATTTAAAAATTGCAAAAGCCGCCCAAATTCTAAATTTCGTATTGACATTGCTGGAAATGAAATTGTTCTCGAATATGAAGAAGTAGAAAGAACCTATAATTTTAGATTGCGTTATGATTCAAATCTTTTTGATTATGAGGCGATGCGTCAATTGGCGAAGCATTTCCAGATCTTATTAAAAATAACATTAAAAAATCCAAATCAACCTCTCAACAGCATTGAGTTTCTCACTGGAAAAGAATACCAAAAAATTATGTATGATTGGAATAAAACTGGAAAACCTTATCCGCAAGATAAAACAATTCACCAATTATTTGAAGAACAAGTGGGCAGAACTCCCAATCGCATCGCTGTGGTTTGTGGAGACAAAGAATTAACTTATGCCCAATTAAATGCCAAATCGAATCAGTTGGCGCGATACATACAAAAAATCCATTCACAACAAAAAGGAAAAGAGCTAAAGCCGGATACGCTGATAGCCCTGTGCGTAAATCGAAGCCTTGATATGATCATTGGAATTTTTGGCATTCTCAAGGCAGGTGCGGCATATGTCCCCATTGATCCCAATTTTCCATGTGATCGGTTGGTTAATATGCTATTTGATACAGGTGCGACACTGTGTTTAACGAAGCAAGCCCTATGGGAAAGTTTGGCATTAAATGCGCCTAAGGTAACTCCAATCCATTTGGATCAGCAGCCTTATTCTGGAGAAAATGCAGTTAACTTAGCAGATCAAATCCATTCAAGCGCTTTAGCTTATGTGATATACACTTCAGGTACAACGGGTTCACCCAAAGGGGTCATGATACCTCATCACAACGTCATTAATTTATGTGAGAGCTTAACAAAGAAATATTCCCTGAAAAAGGATGAAGTGATTCTGCAATTTTCCAACTATACATTTGATACATCCATACTACAAATCACCTTGGCCTTGCTAAAGGGGCATGCTTTACTATTGCTTGAAAATAAGTTATGGGAAAATAGAAACGAATTTTATAAATACTTACAAGATAATCGAGTTACCCATATCCATGCAACCCCCTCTTTTCTTGAACAATATGATTTTTCTGAAGTTAAAACCTTAAAACGGATTATTTCTGGTGGAGAAAGATTATCAACACGTCTGATAAAAAAATTAAGTACTCAAGCTGCTTGTATTATTAATCAATATGGTCCTACAGAAACAACGGTTGTTGCCACGCTCAATGCCCATGTTTCTACCAATAATAATTCCATTGGCACCCCCATAGCGAACACCAAGGTTTATGTATTGGATAAAAATTTACATATTCTACCCATTGGTGTACTTGGTGAATTATACATAGGAGGTGCAGGGCTTGCGCGCGGGTATTTAAATCGCCCTGAGTTAACTGCTGAGAAATTCATAGAAAATCCATTCGCAAGTGCCGCGGATAAGAAAAAGGGATACACACATCTTTATAAAACAGGTGATCTAGTCCGTTGGTTACCCGATGGTAATTTGGAATACATTGGTCGCGATGATTTTCAAGTGAAGATCCGTGGATTTAGGATTGAATGCGGCGAAATTGAAACGGCCTTGTTGCAATGTCCTGATGTCACACAAGCGGTTGTAGTGGCCTTAGAAAGGGAAGGGGGGTCGTATTTAGCCGCCTATTATGTGAGTGCAAAAGCCCTAGGGCCCAATCATTTAAAAGATCATTTAAACGCGGTGTTGCCTAACTACATGATCCCCAGCGTGTTTGTTTCTCTTGAATCTCTGCCATTGACAAGCAGCGGCAAAATAGATCGCAAAGCATTGCCTAAACCTGAATTTCAAAATCAGGCAAACGAATACCTTGCGCCTAGAACTGAACTGGAATACACCCTCTGTGACATTTGGCAAAAACTGTTAAACATTGAGCATATTGGGATTGTGGACGATTTCTTTGCATTAGGGGGAGATTCCATTTTAAGCATTCAACTTTCCTCACAACTTCGAGCACACAACCTTCATTGCAGTGCCAAGGACATATTTGAATGCCGTACGATCAAGCAATTGGCGACTCGACTTCATAATAATCAGCAAGAGGTATTGATTCAAGCAGAGCAAGGCGTCTTAAGCGGGGAATTTAAATTATTACCGATTCAGCAATGGTTTTTCGCGCAAGGATTTGCAAAGCCCAATCATTGGAATCAATCGTTTTTAATCAAGGTTCCACCCTTAGATGTTGAGAAATTAAAAACCATTCCAGCGCAGTTGGCGTCTCAGCATGATGTGTTGCGGTTGATTTTTAGAAAGGGTCATCAGACGTATCAAAAAAAGATGATGTTACCCGACATGAAAATCTTAAATAAAAACAAACTGAGTGATTTTGAATTGGAGGAGTTGTTTACTCAATGGCAAAGTGATTTTGACCTTACTAAGGGACCTCTGTGGCGCATGGCTTATGTGTGGGGTTATGAGGATGGCAGTGCTCGGATTTATTTCGCCTTACATCATTTGTTGGTGGATGTGGTTTCATGGCGGATTTTGCTTACGGACATCGAAATGCTTTATCAAGGCCGAGCCTTAGCCGCTAAAACCAGTAGTTATCGACAATGGGTAGACTGTTTAGAAACATATCCGAAAAAATATGCGGATGAACGGGTGTATTGGCAGTCTGAGATTCAAAGCTTGACCCAATATCCTCATGTTTTAAATGAACGGGTGGTACAGAGCATTCGCTTTAATCAAAAAACCACGCACTCCTTGCTGCAGAAAGCGAACGAAGCCTATCATACAGAAATAAATGATTTGCTGTTGACGGCTCTGGCAATCAGTTTGGAGAAGCTGTTTGGTGTCCAAAGACCAAGCATCACGCTGGAAGGACATGGTCGAGAAAGCATAGTGGAGTACTTGGATGTAAGCAATACCCTCGGTTGGTTTACTACTGTTTTCCCAGTTAATTTGCCCTTAAAAGGAGCCCTTGGGGCCAGTATTAAATCGATTAAAGAACACTTACGAGGTATTCCGAACAAGGGAATTGGCTATGGGGCCTTTCTATATGCGAAGGATGGGGACTTAAGTGCGCATAAGTTACCACCGATTACGTTTAGTTATCTTGGACAATTGGATAGGATCTCGGGTTCTTGGGAGATTGCAGCAGAACCTTCAGGTTTGAACCGTGCTAATGAAAATCAACAGGATCAGTTGATTGTTTTTAATGGTGCAGTGATGGAAGAGCAATTGGAATTTACCATTGAGAGTGATTTAGGAAAAGAGCTCACGCAGGAGCTTGCCAATTTGTTCAAGCAGTCTTTAAACGAGATTGTGGACCATTGCGTTCACTTCGTGAAGCAACATATGTCTGACTATACGCCCAGTGATTTTCCGACTGTAAACATCAGCCAAGCCTTATTGGATAGGCTACAAAAACAATACGCCATTCAGGCCATTTATCCGGCCAATAGCTTACAGCAAGGGTTCATTTATCATGCCTTAAGCCATAGGGATGACGATGCATATCGAGTACAGGAATTATACGACTACCAGGGTGAATTGGATGTTCAGCTGTTTCGAGAGGCCTGGCAACATGCGATCCAAACATTCCCAATTTTACGAGCTTGCTTTAATTGGGAAGAAGAAATGATACAAATCATCGCTCGGACAGCAGACATGATGTGGGTGGAAAAAGATTTAAGCCAATACGCGGATCCAGATGCTGAGCTGCAAAAACTGCAGGCGCAAGATCGGCTGCAAGATTTCGATTTGAGTAAGCCTTGTTTGATGCGCATGATGGTATTGAAGCGTGGCAGTAAGGAATATACCTTTTTATTAACAATTCATCACAGCATTATCGATGGTTGGAGTAAACCGATCTTATGGCAATATGTGCAGCAGGTTTACCATCAATTGTGCATGAATCAAGTAGTGCATATTACCGAGGAACAAACGTACCTGAACGCACAAGCCCATTACGCTCAAAATCATGTGGCCGCAGAAGCAATTTTGGAAAACAAAACTCAAAAGGTATCCAGAGCCAAATGATTTAAATCCACTGCTGACCTACATGACCGATTTGGATAGTGTAAAAAGAATCCAGCAGCCACAGCAAATAGAAATAGCGATTAAGTCAAAAACTCATTCAATCTTTAAAAAAGTTAGTGCATCAAGAAGGACTTACACAGAACGTATTGATACAATTTGCTTGGCATAAACTCATTCACGACTATACAGAGAGACTCTCAGACGATTGTGGGTACAACGGTTTCGGGGCGCGATATTCCAATAGAGCGGGTTGAATGCAGTGTTGGACTTTATCTAAATACCCTTCCCTTAATTGTAAATTGGAATCCTGGTTCAACGATTCGTTCTCAGTTGCAAACCATTCATGGAGAAATCATAGATCTAAACACTTATAGCTATGCATCATTAGCTAAACTACAAAAAGATGGACGACGTTTATTTCATAGTTTAGTTGTTTTTGAAAATTACCCGGAAATTGAGCAAAGCAGTGGCGCTATGCAACTACGGTTTAGATATTATAGGGGGAGAAATTCGATTATCCTTTAGGAATCATTGGACATGAAAAGGCAGGAACTATAGCGATACAATTGCAGTACGCAGGAGAATATTTAAATGCGAATCAGGCACAGCGTTTATTAAGGCAAATGGAAATGATTCTAAAACAATTGCCTGAGAATTTAGACAATACCGTAGATTCACTGTCTTTATTAAATCAACAAGAATACCAACGAATTATTTATGATTGGAACAAAACTGAAAACCAATACTCAAAAGATAAAACCCTTCACCAATTATTTGAAGAGCAAGTAATCAAAACTCCCAATCAAGTTGCTGTGGTTTGCGGGGACAATCAATTAACCTATGCTCAATTAAATGCTAAAGCGAATCAGTTGGCGCGACACATACAAAAAATCCATTCACAACAAAAAGGAAAAGAGCTAAAACCGGATACGCTGATAGCCATTTGCGTCGATCGAAGTTTGGATATGATCATTGGAATTTTTGGCATTCTGAAGACAGGTGCGGCATACGTTCCCATCGATCCTAATTTTCCTTGTGAACGTGTGAGTTATATGTTGACTGACACCAGTACAAGTCTTTGTTTAACGAAACAAACCATATGGGAAGGCTTGGCATTAAATGCGCCTAGGGTAACTCCAATCCATCTAGAAAAACAGCCTTATGTTGGAGAAGACGTAGAGAACTTATCAGGTTCTATCCATTCAAGCGACTTAGCTTATGTGATTTACACCTCAGGCACAACGGGTTCACCCAAAGGGGTCATGATACCTCATCACAACGTCATTAATTTGTGTAAAAGCTTAACTGAGAAATACCCCCTGCAAAAGAATGAGGTGATTTTGCAGTTTTCAAATTATACATTCGATGGCTCGATTGAGCAAATAACCTTGGCCTTGCTGAATGGGCATGTTTTATTATTACTAGAAAATAAAATATGGGAAAATAGAAATGAATTTTATCAATATTTACAGGATAATCGGGTTACACACATTGATGCGACCCCTTCTTTTCTTGAACAATACAACTTTTCTGAAGTGAAAACATTAAAACGGATTATTTCTGGTGGAGAAAGATTATCAACAAATCTGTTGCAAAAATTAAGCACTCAAGTTCCCTGCCTTGTCAATGAATATGGTCCTACAGAGACAACGGTTATTTCCTTAATCAATGTCAAGGTTTCTACCAATAATAATTCCATTGGCACTCCCATAGCGAACACCAAGGTTTATGTATTGAATAAAGATTTACATGTACTCCCCATTGGAGTAATCGGTGAATTATACATAGGAGGTGCAGGGCTTGCGCGCGGGTATTTAAATCGCCCTGAGTTAACTGCTGAGAAATTCATAGAAAATCCATTCGCAAGTGCCGCGGATAAGAAAAAGGGATACACACATCTTTATAAAACAGGTGATCTAGTCCGTTGGTTACCCGATGGTAATTTGGAATACATTGGTCGCGATGATTTTCAAGTGAAGATCCGTGGATTTAGGATTGAATGCGGCGAAATTGAAACGGCCTTGTTGCAATGTCCTGATGTCACACAAGCGGTTGTAGTGGCCTTAGAAAGGGAAGGGGGGTCGTATTTAGCCGCCTATTATGTGAGTGCAAAAGCCCTAGGGCCCAATCATTTAAAAGATCATTTAAACGCGGTGTTGCCTAACTACATGATCCCCAGCGTGTTTGTTTCTCTTGAATCTCTGCCATTGACAAGCAGCGGCAAAATAGATCGCAAAGCATTGCCTAAACCTGAATTTCAAAATCAGGCAAACGAATACCTTGCGCCTAGAACTGAACTGGAATACACCCTCTGTGACATTTGGCAAAAACTGTTAAACATTGAGCATATTGGGATTGTGGACGATTTCTTTGCATTAGGGGGAGATTCCATTTTAAGCATTCAACTTTCCTCACAACTTCGAGCACACAACCTTCATTGCAATGCCAAGGACATATTTGAATGCCGTACGATCAAGCAATTGGCGACTCGACTTCATAATAATCAGCAAGAGGTATTGATTCAAGCAGAGCAAGGCGTCTTAAGCGGGGAATTTAAATTATTACCGATTCAGCAATGGTTTTTCGCGCAAGGATTTGCAAAGCCCAATCATTGGAATCAATCGTTTTTAATCAAGGTTCCACCCTTAGATGTTGAGAAATTAAAAACCATTCCAGCGCAGTTGGCGTCTCAGCATGATGTGTTGCGGTTGATTTTTAGAAAGGGTCATCAGACGTATCAAAAAAAGATGATGTTACCCGACATGAAAATCTTAAATAAAAGCAAACTGAGTGATTTTGAATTGGAGGAGTTGTTTACTCAATGGCAAAGTGATTTTGACCTTACTAAGGGACCTCTGTGGCGCATGGCTTATGTGTGGGGTTATGAGGATGGCAGTGCTCGGATTTATTTCGCCTTACATCATTTGTTGGTGGATGTGGTTTCATGGCGGATTTTGCTTACGGACATCGAAATGCTTTATCAAGGCCGAGCCTTAGCCGCTAAAACCAGTAGTTATCGACAATGGGTAGACTGTTTAGAAACATATCCGAAAAAATATGCGGATGAACGGGTGTATTGGCAGTCTGAGATTCAAAGCTTGACCCAATATCCTCATGTTTTAAATGAACGGGTGGTACAGAGCATTCGCTTTAGTCAAAAAACCACGCACTCCTTGCTGCAGAAAGCGAACGAAGCCTATCATACAGAAATAAATGATTTGCTGTTGACGGCTCTGGCAATCAGTTTGGAGAAGCTGTTTGGTGTCCAAAGACCAAGCATCACGCTGGAAGGACATGGTCGAGAAAGCATAGTGGAGTACTTGGATGTAAGCAATACCCTCGGTTGGTTTACTACTGTTTTCCCAGTTAATTTGCCCTTAAAAGGAGCCCTTGGGGCCAGTATTAAATCGATTAAAGAACACTTACGAGGTATTCCGAACAAGGGAATTGGCTATGGGGCCTTTCTATATGCGAAGGATGGGGACTTAAGTGCGCATAAGTTACCACCGATTACGTTTAATTATCTTGGACAATTGGATAGGATCTCGGGTTCTTGGGAGATTGCAGCAGAACCTTCAGGTTTGAACCGTGCTAAGGAAAATCAACAGGATCAGTTGATTGTTTTTAATGGTGCAGTGATGGAAGAGCAATTGGAATTTACCATTGAGAGTGATTTAGGAAAAGAGCTCACGCAGGAGCTTGCCAATTTGTTCAAGCAGTCTTTAAACGAGATTGTGGACCATTGCGTTCACTTCGTGAAGCAACATATGTCTGACTATACGCCCAGTGATTTTCCGACTGTAAACATCAGCCAAGCCTTATTGGATAGGCTACAAAAACAATACGCCATTCAGGCCATTTATCCGGCCAATAGCTTACAGCAAGGGTTCATTTATCATGCCTTAAGCCATAGGGATGACGATGCATATCGAGTACAGGAATTATACGACTACCAGGGTGAATTGGATGTTCAGCTGTTTCGAAAGGCCTGGCAACATGCGATCCAAACATTCCCAATTTTACGAGCTTGCTTTAATTGGGAAGAAGAAATGATACAAATCATCGCTCGGACAGCAGACATGATGTGGGTGGAAAAAGATTTAAGCCAATATGCGGATCCAGATGCTGAGCTGCAAAAACTTCAGGCGCAAGATCGGCTGCAAGATTTCGATTTGAGTAAGCCTTGTTTGATGCGCATGATGGTATTGAAGCGTGGCAGTAAGGAATATACCTTTTTATTGAGTACTCATCACAGCATTACCGATGGTTGGAGTGGACCGATTTTATGGTGGC
>CAWAUF010000009.1:0-27033 GCA_963785145.1 uncultured Gammaproteobacteria bacterium
GCTCAACTTTTCACGAAACCATACGGGCCCGGGCCCGTGAGCGAGCCCGAGCCCGCCCGAGTTCCGCCTAATCTGTTTTTTTTGCCATTTTAGTCAACATCATAACAATGCGATTCAGTAATTCTCTTGTTAATTGATAATATTCATCATGTATAATGTTTAAACGTTTGGATACTTCCAATATCGCTGCGGTTTCTGTAGCAGAACGTTTTGCCATGCGGTAGAATCTACTTTTTTCGTTAGGGGAGAACTCTCCTGAGCCCTCAGCAATATTCAATGAGATCGATGTCCCAGCTCGTTGAAGTTGGTCGGTTAAATAAGCTCTGCCGCGAGGAAAAGCTGTAGTGATTTTATCAATGAATACCACAACCTCAATGGAGGCTTGGTATACATCCAATTTTTCAAAATCGAAATAACTCATAGTTGGATTTCCTTATAATTAAGTTTTGGACTTGAAACAATTTCCTGTTGAGTGACATAGCGCTTTATTGTAATTTGGTTCGCTAAAAACAGAAATCACAAGGAGTAGCACTATGCCAATTGAGGACTTTATCATTACTGTATTTTGCTTAATAGATGATGAGTGTAAAAAAATCGGTGGTGGTCATAGATTTAAGAACAAGAGGCTTTGAACCAAAGCCATCTGATAGCGAGGTCATCACAATGGATGTTGTCGGAGAGTTTTTGGGGAGGGATACAGATACTGGCATCTGGCGTTATTTTAAGGAGCATTGGTTTTCATTGTTTCCTGAACTAGGAAGTCGAGGTAATTATGCAAAACAATCAGCAAATTTATGGATAATAAAACAAAGAATACAGGCATCTTTTGCAGCCCAAAGTGGGGCATTATCAGATAAACTTCATATGGCAGATGGATTGCCAATGCCTATTTGCCATTTTAAACGCGCGGGATTTAGTTCCATCTTTAAGGGTATTGCATCCTATGGTTACTGTGCCTCCAAGAGCGAGACCTACTACGGCTTTAAAGGCAATCTTGCCATTGGTTCCGATGGGATGATCACAGGAATCACTGTGACGCCGGCTAACATTGATGAACGTGAATCATTATGGGACATCATTGGAAACATTCGCGGTCTTTTAATCGCAGATAAGGGTTTAATTGGCGAGGATTATCAAGCACAAATCAGAGAACACACACAAGTTAACTTGCAGACACCATTACGTAGCAATATGAATGACCCGAGAGGGAGGCATTTTAGTCGCTGGCTAACATCAACAAGACGACTGGTTGAAACAGTTATTGGGCAACTATCGCAGCAGTTTCACATCGAAAAAATCAGAGCAAGAGATCTGTGGCATTTAACAAACAGAATTGGGAGAAAAGTACTAGCGCATACTGTTGGTATGATGGTCAATAAAATATTAGGAAATCCTCCCTTACAATTTGAGTGCCTTGAAATTGTTTAAAAACCGGGCTCGGGCTCGCTCACGGGCCCGGGCCGTATGGTTCCGTGAAAAGTTGAGCATCGCGTTAGTATATGTAGAGTTCATTCTACAAAAATGTTTTTATGTTTTATAGCCCGCAAAGTCCATATTTCATCCAATTGTTTAAATTATTATTTAATTGTCAAATTTATACTATACTAAAACCGAAGATCAGATTAACTCCTTAGGAAATATCATGATTGGATCAATAATCAATAGAGGTTTCGCTCTTGTTGTCTTACTTTTATTAACCATTGCGTTTTCACAACCCTCACAAGCCTTTATTCGCTTGTGCAATGGTTCAAGACAGGTCATTAACTGTGAATATCAACAAG
The DNA here is from genome assembly GCA_963785145.1 of uncultured Gammaproteobacteria bacterium. Classification (GTDB taxonomy): domain Bacteria; phylum Pseudomonadota; class Gammaproteobacteria; order Legionellales; family Legionellaceae; genus Legionella. Next base: position 1,782 of record CAWAUF010000009.1, read on the forward strand.
GTTATAATGAATGCCTTGATTATTACGAAGGCGAAGGTTGCCGGGCCGTAAATTGCGTACCCGGTTATAATAATCGATGTCGTGCAACGTATTCCCCTAGGAAAAAATATTGTTTGCAACCATTTTATCCTCGGCAATTTTGTGAAATTACTCCATAAAAGTAAGTTTAGGAGATTATTCGTCTGCCATTTCGAGGTTCAAGAGGAACCAAGAGCCACAAAATCACATATACGATAAAAGCGGCCCCACCGGCTAAAAAGAATAAGACAAAAAGCAATCGTATCCAAATGGCATCTATGTTGAAATAGTCCGCTAAACCGCCGCAAACCCCTGCAATTTTACGGTCAGTTCTGGAACGCCATAATTTGCGGTAAGATGGTTTTTCATTGTCCATGGTCACACTCCTCAGTTGTTAGTATTACTTTAGCATAAAAACAGCAACACTTTTAGAAAATATTCACAACCGATCATGCTTTGTATAGGGTGGCGAGCATAAAGGGATTTGAAATTAATTGTATTTTTTCTTTTTTGGACAGCTGTTTTATCAAGCGTTCGGTACGCATGGCCAAGGATTTATCCCCTTCAATCATCCAAGATTGCGCTATGCGCAAGGGTTTGAAGCTGCGGGTGTATTTGCATTTTGCAGTGCCCTCAACATGAGAACGATAACGTTTCTCTAGATTATCCGTGTACCCCGTATAATAATTTTGATTCTCACACAACAAAATATAAACCCAATACTGTTTAGGCTGCATTGGCGATCCTTTCATGAAAGCTAAATTCGTTTTTACAATGTATTGGTGGTTGAAACAATAATTTTTTTATTTCATGGTTGATTCTACATTAAAAGTGGTTAAACTATACCAGCTTGGGTCGTTAGCTCAGTTGGTAGAGCAGGAGACTCTTAATCTCTTGGTCGTAGGTTCGACCCCTACACGACCCACCAGTGAAATCAGGCAGTTGTGGTAGTTTTTGAAAAGTAATAAAAAGTCATGTAGACGCAATGTAGACATATCAATATTATGAAATTTAAATGATCTTCTCTTTATTGCGCATAGTCTGAAATTTCATGCAGTTAGACAATTTTAGCCTAAAACCTTATCAAAGTTGGTATGATGATCGCTACATTAGAGAAAATGGGAACTGATGTTGTCCCAAAACCGAGTCTACGTACACACTAGGCCCTTTAAGAGCTAACAAGACAATTTCAAACTTAGCAGATGCTGTCCACTTCTTTTTTTGTGCCATTTGGACCTCCGACTGGAGGACTATTATCTCTCATTTTTTTTAAATTGTGTGGTCTAAATTTTGGGGGTCATTATAGCGAATTATGATCCCATCTATATGAAAATCAAGAAATTTTTTTCATTTATTTTTTTGATTACCCCAGGCTCACCGGAATGACACAAAATAATACAACAGATCTCAAATTAAAACTATTCTTCTTGGGCACCTTTTTCAATAAGACGCTTCGCTATGGCATCGAGTCCTTTTTTCTTAGCATAATAAAGCGCTGAATGCCCAGAGATGTCTTGTGCATTCACATCCATACCAAGATTATCTAAAATCCAGTCCATCGTGTTGGTTTGACCAGAATGGATTGCATGGTGTAGCAAGCCAAAGCCCCTGTAATCGCTAACCCGTACGTCGGCATGATGTTGGATTAGAACAATTATCGTGGCTAAATTGCCGACTTCTGCAGCACAAAGCAAAGGGGTTTGGCTGTATTCGTTGCGACTTTCGAGATTTGAATAAAACGGTAAAGCGGCTTTGAGTACGGCGGTATTATTTGACCTTGCGGCATAATGCAAGGCCAATTCCCCCTTGGTATTTGCTAAATTAGGTACGTCTGTAACCGCAAGCAGCAACTGAACAATCTCAGGTCTATTGTTTAATATGGCCACATGAATGGGATATTGCATATAATTATTCGGTATAAAAAGAACATCCGTATAGTCGTTTACGATTTCTTTCATTAATTTGGGATAACCATTGGCTGCAGCCTTATGAGCAACGGTCTCACCTAGGATATCTTGCTCTCTAATCAAATCCGGTGCTGCCGATTTTAGTAAATTAAAAATCATTTCTTTACGCTTATGATAATTCTTATCTACAAGAATGGGAGTAAATAATGCACTTTGTATTGGGTATTGAGCGGAGCTGTCTTTACGATGTGGGTCAGCGCCATGCTTTAATAATACTTCCACGTCATGAACATGCCCATATTTTGCTGCGAGATGAAGAGGAGTCATTTCAGTAGTTGAAGTGGCTTGATTCAATAATTCAGTATCATCTGAGCTAAGACTTTCAAGAAAACGATCGTAACCATGGGCCGCCGCGTATTGAATGACATTCATATCATGGAATATTGGGATCTTCTCAGCTTTATTTATAGGTATATTGGGTAAAAAAACGTCTAAATAATCTTGAGCCGTATTCAAATCCACTTCGGCATATTGATCTTGAGACACTTCTTGCAAATACCAATGCTTAAGCGCAGCCATGGCCTTTGTTGAAGGACCCTTAGCGTCTAAATCAAGGTCTTGACAGAGTTTATTGAATTGACTTCTCATGGACACCTCCTAACCTTCTTTCATTTTTTTAGAATCATCACGAACTGCCTCTTGATCAAGCGAGCTATCTTTTTTCGGCGTTGGCTGTGACTCAGTACTAGGCACTGCTTTATGCAATCTCATCCAATCTCCCCTTCGTTCTTTCGTTTCCGTTATTTTTGCATTTTTTTCTAAAACAGAGACCCTTTCGTTTACCTGTGTTAACAAGTCATCAATGGACAAATTATCTCGAATTCGAGAATTAAATTCTTGCCTTGTTCTATGAATAAATTCCTCAAGATCTCCGTTTGGGTGTTTTTGTGATATGCCAGTTAATTTTTCCAACGAAACTTCCATGGAACGCATTGCATTATCGCGCGTTTTTAGATCATTTAAAAATTTTAGAGGATCTTCTTTAAGAGTGGCTATTTTTTCAAATTGAACGTGCATGTTATCTACATACATTCTAAAATCCTCACTGGAATTTTTTTCCCGCAATATCCTATCTAAAATTTTATGAATATTTCTTATAGTATCAAAGTTTGTTTCAAAGTATTCTATTTCTGCTGCAATGCCTTGAAGAGGAAGTTCACTTTGAATGGCGTTTAAAAATGCCTCGGATCCATCTTCCATATACGTTTTTAGCATAGGTTGAGGCGTGTAATGCAATTCATAATCGGTTAAAGAATCACCATAATCATATAAAGAATCATTATAAAGAGTCTTGATATGATCCAATCGAGCATAAGTTTGTCTAATAATCTCATCATTGGTTCTTCGATACTCTAATTTGGAGGTAATGACTTGAAGTAAGGACTCTGGAGGATTACCCGACAGCTCGGCTCTTACTTCTGTAAGAAATGTATCCAGAGATTGATTGTAATGCGCATTGTTTTGAGCAACCAATGGGCTTAGGAGGTCATTTATTTTTCTTAAGCTTGCATCATTGTCTAAACGATATTTTAGTCGAGTGAGAATGCCATTCAATGGTAAATTATCTTCAATGCTCGTTGTGAATTCAGCCTTTATGGACACACCAAATGCCCGTAAATCGTCATTAGGATTTGCCTGCATTACGGTATCTAATTGCGTTAATAATTCAATGATTAACAAAGCATTTTGTATTTCCTCTACATCTGGACGCATACTTTGATCTTCTTTAAAAGTGGCTTCAATTATTCTTCTAAAAAATCCTCCTTTTTCCCCTTGAAAAATTGCTTGAGGAAAAACCATATTTGGAAGATATATATTATAAAGATAAGGATAAAAATTTTCTTGAGTTAAATAAGTGTATAAATTCATACCCACATGGCGGGAATGAATTTTTTTTAATTCACGAGGTGGTGGCGGTTTAGATAGAAATAGGGGATAGGTTGAAGTATTAATTTGAGGGCAATCATCCAATTTAGTTGCAGTTGCCTCAACAAATGTCTTCATATCCGTTATGTGTAATTTATTATTGCAATCTAGGGTAAAATTAGAAGGTTTTCCATCGGGAAAAAGCACGGGAGGGATTAGATTTTCCAATATTCTATAAAAACTCGTTACATCTTTATAAAGAGTAATACAATTTTTAATCCTGTCCTCAGGCGACATAACAGCTGCAGCAGCTTTCTCAATCGTTCCTCCAAGACAAAAGGGCTGAATTTGAATTTTTTTATATGCATTATTCTCTATACAAGCAACGTTTAGATGCATCGGTGCTAAGAATCGTTGCAAATCGTTATTATTTTTAAATAGATCGGCAACTTTTTGAGGCATGGAAAAACATTCTAGCTTAATGACGCTAAATTCACCGGGATTTGCTAAATTTTCTACACGATAACATTTGTTATTTCCTAGGGATAAAACAACAAATTCATGAGGATTTTGAAGTAAAAACTGCTCGAATTCTGGAAAAGATTGTGTAAAGATACTTACATTGCCAGAAGCCAGTCTTCTAGCCATTCGGTCTTTTTTATCAGGAGGCAGGCCCTCTATAAAATGAACTAAAGCATCATGTGCAGCCATAGTTTTTATCCTCTATAGAAGTAATATAAGTCTATATGTACAATTATAGCACAAAATGAATTTGGTTATAGGGAGAGAAATAATTCAACAACAAGATGGGCTTTTTCAAAACAAGAAACGGTATTTGATATCAGAACGATGCATTATCTATCGCTCCTACTCTTAAGTAATTATATAACCACTTCCAATAGGTGGTGGTCTGGATGTCGGATCACCAATAAAAGTGAGTAAATGATCCCAACTATCCCAAACAGCATATCGATACGATTTTGTATTTTTTCAAACAAACGACGCAAAATTCCAACATGTTTTCGTGCTTTTTGATAGACTTTGTTTTTTAAGTTACCCTTTTTTTAATAATTCAGTGACCTCGGCATCGGAAGTTTGATCAAAGAATTGATACCATAAGGACACGGCCTGAAAATGAGTTGGCGTGTAGGGGCAGATCACTTCATCCGCGTAGTGCGCCAATTCATTACAAATATCCCGGGCCGCTACGGGTGAGGCTACGACAATTCGTTTTGGTTCTTTTTGTCTTAATGCTTTGACCGCTGCCATCATGGTAGCACCGGTTGCAATTCCATCGTCGACCAAAATGATCGTTTTATCTTTGAATTGTGGTGAGACTCGATTGCCTCTGTATAAAAATTCTCGTCGTTTCAGTTCTTCTTGTTCGGAATGAATCACCGCCGCTAGACTGGTTTGCGATATGCCAAGCAGTTGAATCAATTCCTCATTTAAGACCATGACTCCGTCGTTGGCAATAGCACCCACGGCCAATTCCACATGTCCAGGCGCGCCGAGTTTACGCACGATGAATACATCCAATGGCAGTGACAAAGCGCAGGCGACCTCATAGGCCACCGGAATTCCTCCCCGAGGCAGACCCAAGACGATGGCATCCAATTGTTTGGCAAATTGGGTCAGTTGTTGTGCAAGCAATTGACCGGCCTGAGATCTATCGAGATATCGTTCCACGGCTTATCCCAAGGGTTATTTTACTTGAAAGTATAGTTTTGCACCTTGTGCAAAGCAAACCTGCCAGACGTTAAACTTTGTTCCCTGTAACATTGAGGAGTTTTCACCTTTCCTTTAGCCGGTAACAAAACTTCAACCATTCCACATTCATCCGTTCTATAAAAATCAATCCCTAAGGAACTCAGATTGTTTAATGTGTTGGCATGTGGAAAATGAAATCGGTTATCAAATCCCAATGAAGCGATGGCATATTTGGGAGCCACTTCCATTAAAAATCGGTAGGTGGAGGAGGTTTTACTGCCGTGATGAGGCACCATGAGGACTTGAGATTTCAATAGAGAGCCATAGGTTTTTATCAAATAATCTTCAGCAGCAGCTTCAATATCTCCAGTAAACAAGGCTTTTCCATGGGAAGTGCTGATTTGTAAAATGCAAGAGGAATTGTTTTTATTCTGAAAGGGCATTTGAATGGAAAAAAAACGAAAAGTCACCCCATCCCATTGCCAAGTGGGATGTTGATGACAAATCAAACCTTCCTCATAATAATGCCTGTCATTTACAATCAATTGATCCACGGGTAGATTTTTTTGGATGGATTTGAGTCCGCCGCGGTGATCTTTGTCTGGATGGCTGATGACGATCGCATCGATTTTATGGATGTTCATGGCCTTTAAAAAAGGCAAAACCACCATTTGACCCAAATCGCTTCCCTGAAAAAATTGATCTCCGGTGTCGTAGAGCAAAACGTGATGCGCCGTGCGGATGGAAATAGATAAGCCTTGTCCAACGTCCAAGACTTGAATCAAGGCTTCTCCTGGATGCAACAAGGGTTTTGAGGGCAACCAGGGGATTAAAAACCACAGCAAGGCAAACCCTTGAAAAGGTTTGATGGGAAGGGCTATCCAGAGCAATAAAGCCCCCATCAGACAAATCACTTGTGTGATCGAGGGCAGGGTATGGGTGATGTTTAGGCTTGCTAGTTTTTCCGTCCAAATCAATCCCTTAAATAGAATGGCAATCAGCCAAGACAGAAGCTGAATCAATAAGCCCGACCCACCCCAAGTAGAGAAAAACAAGGCTAGAAGTGCCAAAGGGACGATAAGAAAACCCACCAGAGGAATCGCAAATAAATTGGCAACAAAACCATTGATGGAACCATAAGAAAACCAATACAAAGACAAGGGCATCAATCCAATCAAACAAGCGGCTTGCAAAGCCAGGGTTTGTTTCCAGCCTTTAAAGGACCAGCGTTGGTGAGTTAACAACAAACAGGCCACCGCAATGAAGGAAAAATAAAAACCTTGCATAAAAACCGCATGGGGTTCAAAGCAAAGTACTCCCACTAAGGCATAACGCCAGATTTGCCAAGCACTGAATTTTTTTTTGCCTACACAGCACAGGGTATAAAAAAAACAGCCAATCAAAGCCCTTTGCACCGGTGGAGCAAAACCGGCTAGCAAAGAATAGACAAATGCAACCGCAAGTCCTCCAAGACTGGCTGGATAGGAAGCAGGAAGGCACAAACAAAGACGCATGCTTCTGGACCAAAGCCATTGAATTAAGAAAAACACGAGTCCCGAAATCAAGGCAATGTGTTCACCAGAAATGCCGAATAAATGAATGGTTCCTGTGCGTCTAAATAACTCCCAATTGTCTTGGCTGATGTGGGTGTTTAAATTCAAGGTCAAAGCCTCTAAAACCCCAGCGGCTTGTTCATCCGGTGCTTGACGAATGAGATTGTTTCCCAACCGTTCTCGCAGTTTTAATAATTCAAATTGAGAATGAGCCTCGCCCATGTTCACATTGCCTTGGGAGAACACATAACCCGTCCAAGCAATGTGTCGTGATTTTAAAGCGCCAAGGAAATCAGAACTTCCAGGATTCAAAAAATTACGCGGTTTTTTTAATTTGACCTGCAATTGCCAAACCTGTCCAGGATGCAATGCAGGAGCTCTATCATACCAAGTCAATTGAACCAGGCTTTGAGCCGCTTTGCCATTCAATCGCTCAATGGCAAAAGTAAAAGTTGTTTTATGTTTGGTTTGTACAGGAATGGAGCAAATGGTACCCTGCACCCAGGCTTGAGGAATGACAGCCAGATCGGGCATTCCTTGTGGCCAATTAAGCCATTGATGAATGCCACTTACCACCATGCCCACCACAAAGAACAATATCAGAGAATACCTTGGGCATATAAAATAAAAGAATAAAAGAGCCAGGAGCAGATGAAGATTAAGGGTGAATACAAACAGTATGCCCATTGCAAAGCAAAAAATTTCCATTGTCTAAAGTCGGACTTTCCATAGAGGGTTTCATCTTAGGATAAGGAAGGAGGGCTGTAAAGACCTTTACTTGAAAAAGGTCCTATAGCCGGTTATAAAAGCCCATAAATGATTGCGGAGATGCAGATGATTCCAATACAGCTGATAAACACATTGCTGACACAATTGGAATATTGTTTCAAGGCTGGGACTTTGGCAATGGCGTACATGGGCATGATAAACAGCAAAGCCGCGATGACCGGTCCGCCCAAGGTTTCAATCATTTTTAATATATTGGGATTGATCGTTGCTGCCAGCCAACAAGTCAGAACAATGAAGAGTTCTATCAGGCCTTGCAGGGTTTTGGGTTTTACATGTCTCCCGGAGGGCTTTAAAGCCTTCACCACCATCGCACTGAGTCCTTCCCTAGCTCCCAAATAATGACCTAAAAAGGACTTTGAAATCGCAACAAAGGCTATCATCGGGGCTGCATAAGCAATCAGAGGCGTGTGAAAATGATTGGCTAAGTAAGATAAAATGGTAATGTTTTGCTCTTTGGCCAACATCAAATCATGAGGACTGAGACTCAATACGCAACTGAATACGAAAAACATCACGGAGAATACCATCATCAAATGACTGTAACGCATAATGGTCGAACAACGGTTTTCCGCTTGATTGCCGTATTGTTTTTTTTGGCTTAAAGCAAATGAAGAAATGATAGGTGAATGATTAAAAGAAAAAACCATCACGGGAATGATCAACCACAGAGTAATCAACAAGCCATGCCCGCCAGTTGTAGCCGAAACGGCATGGGTTTGGAAAATGGCATTGTTCCAATTCGGTATTAAATAAAGGGACAGGAAGAACAAAGCGCTTGCAAAGGGATACACCAAAATGGACATGGATTTGACGATGAATTCCTGCCCAACTCGTACAATGGTCATGAGTAATAAAATCAGCGCAATGGATAAAAGAGCTCTTGGCGGAGGGGTTAAACCCATTTGGTTTACGATGAAACTTTGGGTGGTGTTGGTCATGGCGACGGAATACATCAATAAAAAAGGATAAATGGCAAAAAAATACAAGAAAGTCAGCACTCGGCCGGCATTGATTCCAAAATGTTCTTCCACCACAGCGGTAATGTCCATGTGTTCGGACGAGCCAGAAAGCACAAAGCGGCATAAGGCGCGATGAGAGTAATAGGTCATGGGAAAGGCTAAAAGCAGCATGATGAAGAGAGGCCAAATGCCATGTAAGCCAGCATTGATAGGCAGGTAGAGTACGCCTGCTCCAATGGCCGTGCCATAAAGTCCCAGCATCCATACCGTATCTTGTTTAGTCCATGTTGCTATTTTTTTATTGGATAAGAGTGAAGTCAATTCATTTACAGCCATGAAAATCCTCATTTTTAAAGCAAAAAATACACGAGGCGTATTTTTTAAAGCTAATTTTCCACAAAAGGCATACTAGCATCATAAAAGCCATCTGCCAACATTAAATCACAAAAAGACAAAAAGAATGATATTTAGTGCAATTTTAAATCATACAAATGATGCATTTTTTGAGATTATTGGTCTAATTGTACTCAATGAAGCTTAAGGTTTTATTAATTGGACCCTGGATATTAAGAACTACCGAAACAATTTGGATATACCTACTCCATAAAAATCATTCATATTGCCAATTCTACCATACACCCGATGGTAATATTCCACATCAAACAGCAACGTGGGGCGGAATAAGTACAATAATCCTATGCCATTGATCATTCCAGACCTATCTAAAATTTGGGTTTTGGTCTGCAGGGCCGCTTCATAATAGGCTGCGATCTTTTCAGTGACGTTGTAATTTAATAGATAAATGGGATTGAAACTTTGAAAACAATCCCCCCCATTCAATTTTGATTCACAGACGTAACTGACACCCAATTGCAACTGATGGCTCCATTTTTTGTTGATGTTTTTAAAAAACATAGCATTGACCAAGCCTTCGTTATTCGGACTTCCAAAGGCATCGCTGCCGCTTGGGGGAGAAATCGCAATTTCTCCGCTAATGACGGAATTTTTATCGTAATAGAAGCGTCCTTTCAAAGCCACCCAACTCGGTGAAGTTCCAGAATGAGGCAGCAGGGAGGTGTAAATCAAATTCGGGGGCAGGTAGTTGAATTCTGAATTATTGGTTAAGCCTAATCTAAAGTTGGCATTGGGCCCATTGACCAGGTAGCCGCCGCCAATTACATTTTGATATTGAGCACCTGTTTCTAGAAGTAAATTGTTAGGCGGAACGGTGCAAGCACTGTCTGAAAGCGAGGGTCTATTGACCAAGTTTAGCAGCATTTGCTTACCACGACAGGGGTCCTCATTGGCTGCTTGAATCAGTAGAGGAAAAGCCGCAATAAAAAATAAAATCAATTGGATGCAATGCAATGGTTTCATTCAATCTTTTTCTAAACAAGGATTCTAGAGCATATCTTAAAATTTTTAAAATAGGAAACGCCATCTCCATACCTCCTACGGCTGTCCCATCTTAATTTTGATTACTAAGGTTAATCAGTTGGCACAGAGGGCTCCCTTCTCCCTCTTAGAACGCTTGGGCGATTAGGGTTGACACCGTCACGCAAATGCCAAGCAGCATAGACCTGTAAGAAATGTCAAATTTAAAAACTTGAGGATCGAGTTACAAAAATTTTACTCCACCCCTGTTTTTCCAGTAAGATAGCAAAGTCCAGTTTAAAATAGAGAGAATTCGATGTTTAGAGGCAGCATGGTGGCTTTGGTGACGCCCATGAAGGATGGTGGCGTGCATGTGGCTGGGTTGCGTGAATTGGTTGAATTTCACATTGAACAAGGCACTCACGGACTGGTTGCCGCGGGGACTACAGGGGAATCTGGCACTTTATCTGAAAGTGAAAAACTCTTAGTCATTAAAACGGTCATTGATGCAGCCAAAGAGCGGATCCCAGTCATAGCCGGAACGGCGATGAACGCGACCAAGGCCTGCATTGCCTTAACGCGTGAAGCCATGGAATATGGAGCCCACGCGGCTTTGATCATGACTCCGGCTTACATCAAGCCTACCCAAGAAGGCTTGTATTTGCATTACAGTCAGATTGCCAAAGCCGTACCCATTCCCATTATTTTATACAATGTTCCTGGGCGTACAGCCTGCGACCTGCTGCCAGAAACCGTAGCCAGATTGGCTCACATTTCCAATATCATTGGAATCAAAGAAGCCACTGGACAAATGACGCGTCTGCAGCAGATTTTACGCCTTTGCGAAGACCGTTTAGACGTATACAGTGGCGATGATTTAACCGCTGCGCAGTGGATGATGGCTGGAGCCAAAGGCGTTATTTCGGTCACCGCCAATGCTGCTGCTTTGTTGATGGCTAAATTATGCGATTTAGCCTTGGATGGGGACAACGGCTGCATGAAAATCAACGAGCGGCTCATGCCTTTGCATGAATTGTTGTTTGTTGAGGCCAATCCCATTCCAGTCAAATGGGTGATGTGGCAAATGGGTTTGATAAGCAGTGAGATCCGATTGCCCCTGACCCTTTTATCGGAAACACACCATAAGGCTTTAGGGAAAATACTGAAGAGTTTAGAATTGATCAAATGAGGACTGTTGTGAAAAAATTAAGTTGTGTTGTTTTGTTGATGGTCGCTTTAACCGGTTGTGCCCGCTTTGGAAGTACTGGGGAGCATGTTTTCATGTTAAGTCACAATGCACCCAAACTGATCGTACCGCCGCCTTTGTCAGATGCTTGCATCAGTAATTTTTATGATTTACCACCACAAGAAGAGGACCCAAGCATTAGCCCGCTGCCTCCAATTGGACCAGTTGTTGAATCGGATTCTTAAATAAGGATTATTATGACCGACGCTGCCTCATCCGCTGAACTTTCTATCATACAGAACTTATCCCACCGGATGGTGGAAGCGCAACGTCAAATTCGTATTTTAGACAGCATCAAATGGGATGAATCCATCAAACAGGATTTTTTCAAGCACAAGGGCAACAAGCTTCCACCCGTAGACAAATCCTATTACGACAGTAGGCCTTTACCCTTTGACGTCAGCGAAAAACAAGAAGAATTTCGTCTCATTTTACGCGATACTCAAAATCAACTGGGGCAATATTCTTCCATCACCCGGCTGTTGCGTCGGCAATGTGAAGAATATTCACGGGCAGCTCACATGCTGGCCGCAAGAGGCACACCGGCTTTTAGCGAATTGGCCATGGAGCTTTACGGCAGCCCAGACGATGTCTTTTATGCTGGAGGACCAAGCCTGTGTGAAATGGGCACGTTTTGTTTGCTGTGTTAACGTCTGGACATTCAATTGCAATCCGAGGCCGATGTGAAACGCTACACGCCACCGAAGTCACAAAAAATACTGCAAGCGCGCTTAAGTCAATTTTTTGATAAACATCCAGGCCGCGTCACCGTCATGGTAAGCGATGACATGATTGCCGATGCGGCCGCGGGAGCCGACAACATCAAAATCAGTCAACAAGTCATGTTCAGCGAGCGAGACCTACGTTACTTGAAGTGCATGAGGGCTGGGTACACGTGGGCACAACCTTAAATGGCGCCATGCAACCCTATTGTTTTTTTCTTTCCAAAGGCTCACCTTCCTGAGTTCAGTGATTCAAGAAGGCTTGGCGGTCATCACCGAAATATCACTTTTTCCTCCTATCCTGGACGCATGTCGAAAATCACCAATCGAGTCATCGCCTTGAAAAAGTCAGACAAGGGGCTGATTTCATAGACATTTATCGTTATTTAATCGATTGCGGTTTACAGAAGAGACAGCCTATAACCAAACCGTTCGCATTTTTCGGGGCAGCACCCGGACTGGCGGTGCCTTTCACCAAAGATCTGTCCTATGCCAAGGGTTTGGTGCTGATTTACAATTACATTCGCTTTGCCATTTCAGCGAGGGACGGATTTATTCCTTGCCTTTGTTGTTTACCGGCAAAATGGTCTTGGACGATTTGCCCTTATTGGCTGAGCTCAAAGAACACGGCATACTAAACGACCCGGTTTACCTCCCCCCCCCTTTCGCGATTTAGCCGCCTTAAGTGCTTGGATGAGCTTTTCTTTGTATTTGAACAAATTCGACCTGCATGAAATACAAAAAAGTTTTCGCTTTTTGTTGGTTTAACCCGAATTTACTATACTAATAATAGGAAATTGCGCTGAACAATTGTTAAAAATACGTAGCCTAATCAAGGCTACAAAAAATTGTTCGTCATGAATCAATTTGTGAATAATATTTTCATTATTTAAGTATCACTTAAGAAAATAAAGGTATAATGAAAGCATTACCTAAGGAGTGCATGAATGGCTAAGAATAAAACATTAATTGACGAGTTGGGCAATTTAGATAAATTAAAATCAAAAAAAGCCGACGCTAGAAACAAAGCCTTGGATGCTTTATTGCAAGTGAATCCTGCTAATGCCGCTGCCTTTAAGCAGGCAATATTAAGCGAGAAAGCCTTTTGGAATGATTTGATACCCAATTTCACGAAAGAGCCTAATTTTCTCGAACCAAAAGGCCCCCCCAATTTCTTACAAATCCAACAATTGGTTGCAGAGCAGCGGAGTAAGTTGAGCTTGGACAACTTGAATGCCGATCAACTGAAAGACATTTTTGATTCAGATTATGAAGTGTCTAGAGGTCACTTGGCCCGTTTAAACCCACAATTGACCACCTCTCCACTTTGGGTGAACAATGAAGACGTATTGCCAGACGCATCCTTAAAAAAAATTAGAGAACAAGCCGCTCTACTGTTTTTACAACATACAATTAGTACATCTAATGACCTCAAGCTTTTGAGTGATTTTTTAACAAATACCGCCGATCCAACAACGGCCACAGCACTAGGCATTCCCTTCAAAGGCCAATCTTTTTTAGGGAAACCTTTGCCAGCAACCATTGAGGAGCAATTGAAAGCACTTGTGACTGAACTCACTGCGGTTGATTTTAAAACTCATGTGGAAACCAACCCATTAGCAAATCCAAAAGCTGATAATGTGGATGTTTTTTTGGATGCTTATCCTTACAAAGCTCACCTCACAAAGTCCAAAGCCCTAGAAATAATGGGAACTCATTATGTAAATCCGCATTTAAAAACAAAATCCCCCTCCGATTTATTAGCTAAATTAAAAGTTACCGATGAGGCCTTAGTCAATCAACTGAGCACTGAAAATGCAAACCTGGCTCATTTTGCTGCAAACATGCCCAAAGGAGCACTTCGAGAAACCGTATTCAAAGAATACATCAACAAATTCCCAGTGGATGATAAAACGGACTTATTGATTAAACTCAGCAATCAAGACAATCTGACCGGTTTCAAAACCGTTTTAGCCGAAAGCGGCATCCGCGGTGAATCCTTCACCAGAGACAACATGCTCGCCATTCAAAAAGAGGCTCGGCAACGTGTGTTATTACTTGAAACCAAAGGACGCAGTCCCTTACTGGAAGCCGCCTTCGGCCGCTTGCCCCAAGACAAGCAAAAAGAATTGTTAGCCAACCCGGATAAATTAAACGTCCTCAGGGATCTTCATACCCTAAGAGACGTAAAAACCCATCTCCTTGGGGCAATTGATGAAGCACAAGCCACAGCCATCCTTCAAGAAAACACCAACCTGAAACGATTCAATACCATCCATAATCCAGTTGTTGCTCGAATTTTAGCGAATTTTAGACCCCACATTCAGTTGGATCCCGCAAAAGTAGATGTCATTAATCAACAATTTGTGAACGCAGCGCATGCTCCTTTGGCTTTAAGTGCAAACAATACTTACAGAGACTTCATCAACCATCTAATTCCAGCCTGTGGTATTCAAGCAGCCGATGAGGGCGCTTTTAGAGAAGCATTTGGTGTGAAACCGGATGGCAGCATTCAAGTCGGCATTAAAAATGAAATTGCCAAAGACCATGCGAAGAATAGGGATTTATTCAATGGATACTATGATCCCAATTGCAGTGAGACCAACAAGCAATTGATCTCCTTGTTTTTAAATGTAGAAAAATTGGATGCATTAACTGCAAATGATTTGGAGGAAATCCTATCGACCTTTGACTCGTCTCGAGGGATCAATGAATTCCTAGACAAGTTGATTAATAATCCAGAACTGCAACAGGATCCCAATAACCCCAATACTCCTCTTAAATTCAACATCAATCAGCTCAAACAATCCGCAGACGCCTTGCGAGAATTGAAAAAAATAGATAGAGGCCAAAAACTGCAATCCCATGAACCAGGAGAGGCTGAACAAGCGGGTCGTGAGATTCGTCAATTGTTAAAGGAGCAAAGAGCGAAACAAGCGTTTATAGACAAAAGTCCAAAACGAGTACCCGATGCTGGAAATGCCTTTCATGCCTTTGTTGACTATTTTCAAACTAGGCCAAAATATGGTCTTAAAATGGAATTCAATTACAAACAAATGGCAACACAATGCGACGTGTATCTGGATATATTGCATAGACAACTCCAGGTATTAAACGATCATTTGGATCCACGCAAACAGTATTTGCCTTCTTTAGCAAATGCCACCATACCACATGATATTCGTGAGCTCACTTTTGAAATGGAAGCCCAAAAAAAAGAAGTGCAAAGGCTTATACTTGAATACGACGTCTTGAAAGAGCAATTAAAAAACATCAACGAAGCAATCAGTCTGGCAAAGCAAAAAGGGTATTTCTATGTGGTTAAACCCAAAGGCTTTTTTATAAGCGTTCAAGAAGCAGGTGAGGTTTACCTACCCACGTTTCCCAAAACCACTGCAAACTATGAAATGCCTAAAACCAGCGTCACCTTAAGTGTGGATGACGAGGGTGAGCCTGATGAATTGGCAAAAAGACTTGCCAAGGATTTAATACCAGGTCAAACCAGAACCTACGCATTGGGAGAAGGCCATAACGAACGGTTTACCGAAAGCGTTGCTTTGCGTAGAGATGGCAGTAAAAAAAGAACCTTTACCATGGAAGATTTTCCAGCAGAAAATAAGGCAGACAACAACAAAGGTCGTATGGAATATGCCATGGCCATGGCGCATGCGATATTAGCCAGCAGAAAGGACTGTCCTACCGATAAAAAACCGATTAAATTGAAAGGCGAAAATCCAGAAGAGATCAAGTATCTCTGGACAGCATTGATGATTTTAGGGAAAACTCATAAGGATATGAAATTTGGAGCCAAATCCATAGATGTTAGCGCAACCAAATTCGATCCCACAGCATCCGAAGGCGGGCTGCAAGAGAATGGACCGGTATGGGGATTTAATCAGAATTCCCTGTATGCTCGTGTGTTTGCGTCCCGAACTTCCGTAATGGAGGAAGAGTTTAATAAAACCATGAACATTAAGTTTGGAAGAAACGAAATAAACGCTTCCAACAAAGCCGTATCGGAAGAATTCAAAGACGAATTCAAAGGCCTCCTCAAAAGTGGAGAAAGAACCATCAAAGAACGGGGCTCGGCAATACCGGATGAACCCTTACCCGTTCCGGGAGCAAAAGGACATTAATTCATTTAAAGGACTATTCAATTGAACTCAAAACAATTAGCCATTGGCGTATTTGATTCTGGAATGGGAGGCTTGACCGTGCTCAAAGCCCTTAGAGCCTACTTGCCCCTAGAGTCTTATATTTATTTAGGCGACACCGCACGCCTTCCTTACGGGACCAAAAGCCCAGACACGGTCAAACAATACGCCATGCAAATGGCCAGACTCTTAGTCGAGCGTCAAGTAAAGGCCTTGGTAATCGCCTGCAATACAGCCACAACCGCAGCCCTGCCACATTTACAAGAGATGTTGCCCGACATCCCCATCTTAGGGGTGGTGGCACCTGGGGCTGCGGCAGCTGTCAGTGCCACTCGCAATCAGCGCATTATGGTCTTGGCCACTGAAACCACCATTGCCTCTAGGGCCTATCAGGAACTCATTGTCAAGCATTTGCCCAATGCCCTCATCAAAACCCGCACTTGCAGCGTGTTGGTGGCTTTAGCCGAAGAGGGCATGGTGAACAACGAAGTGGCTAGGGAAGCCTTAAAGCATTATTTGAATGAATTGACTGATGAAGACACGCTGTTATTAGGCTGCACGCATTTTCCTGTGTTCGCGCCCTTATTAAGTCGCCTACTGCCCACCGGCATCCAAATCGTGGATTCCGCTCAGGCCACCGCCCAAGCCTTGCATGCCTTATTAAAAACGCAAAACTTACTCCTGGATGCTCCACAGGCCAAAACCCAAATCCATTATTTAGTAACCGACTCGGTCACACGTTTTCAAGCCGTAGGGGAAATCTTTTTAGGCCAACAACTGTCCAATCTCCACATTGAATTGGTGGATGCGAAATTTTAAGGCTTACTAGAAGTACGTCATCCCGACGTAGGAGGGATCTCCATCGGCTGCAGGAGATGTCCCTTACGTCGACATGACGTACTCCTTTGGGAGCGGGCCTTTACCCGCCTCCTCTCCTAGTCGGTCCTTGATTCAGCAACTCATTGGTCCCTTCTTGTACTATGGTATTTCTTAATTTACTTTTTAAATCAAGAAAAGAATCCTTGGACTCTTGGAGGGCAGCTATCTGCTTTGTAGTGTTTCCGTACAATTGAGCAAAATAGGGTCGCATTGCCTCCAGGTAATTATCAACAATCACCTCCGAAGGACCTTGAGTAAACAGGCGGGTCACCTGATTAGTGTTCATATCTGCAGGCGGTTGAAAATTAGACCCAGTGATTTGAATGGTGAATCGATGATCAGGATAAGCCTTACGTATTAGCATTAAAGCAGCCCAAAACATAGCCACTTCCCTATCGTTTGCAGGGTTGCCACCGCCGTTTATTGTTACTTTACTGGATACGCCTAAGTTTTTGACCCTTTCAATGGCTAATTTCATACTCGCTTCCACTTGAGCCGCGTCCAAAGCTTGTTGTTCTACAGGCGTTAGGGCAACACCAGTAGGTGCACTGGGAAATGCTTCTACCTTCATTTTGTGGGCTTGAACCGCGGTAGGACCATTGGATGTAGGTATTGTACGTGGTTTACCAACTTGCTCAGAATATATGCATGCGTATACAGCTGGTAGTATTGCTGCGTTTGCACCAACAGCAGGCCTTCCTGCAAAGGAATGTTCTGTTAAAACAGTATGCACACGAGCATGACCTTCTTGCAATTGTCCTGTATTTGCAAACAGGCGGTTTACTTCTGCTACCTCATCGTTGACAGCCAGCGCTACACCAGCATGCACCTGCATAGCCTTCACTTGCGCAGATTGAGCAGCCACCGTCGCAGCCACATCGGTGTTCTTAACCTCAACAAATCCACTTATAGAATGATCCAAGTCCGGTTTCATGGCTTCTAATTCTGGTTGCGACAATGCTTTGAGTTCTTTTGCAGCCTTCAATACATTGAGCACCCCCTGAGACTTGATTTTGTCTGCAAAGGGGGGATTAGGGCCCAATGGAATTCTAGGATCCCCATTGAGCAAAGCATGGGTGTTTTCATAAATAGCCAATAATGCTTGAACTTCCGTTTTTTGAGTTCTAATGCGTTCGCCAAGTTTTTTAACCTTCCTTTTGTCTATCATTCCAAGGGCGTTTAATTCAGAATCCGCAGACAAACTGGCCTCAAGCCTTTCCAATTCAACCAGATTGGATTGCAGTCCCATGCATGCGTCCTCACATAGACGATTCATCGCTTCAAATTCTGGAAGTAATATGCTTGCATATGTTTTGGCGATGTGTTCATTTGCAGGATCTAACCAAGCCATGGGATGCAATCCGTTTAGATTTGCCAATCCTTTTTTGGTTTGCTCATCAAAAGTTTCACCCAATTTGGCATGCTCTTTAAATTCGGCATGCCCCTTTTTAAAGGCAGCCATTGATTTTTCAATCGCTTCAATTTTTGGCGTTTGTCTATTCAGTGTGTATCCCACCTGTAACGTGTCTCGAAGATTATCGCGGTTGTATTGCTGTCTAATCCCGTCGTACATGTCTTTGAGGAGCGGTTCACCATCTGTTGTTTTACGAGAAAGCAAAGTTTCAATGGTTATTGGAGGGTTTGTATTTCTTACAGTAGTCTTAAGAAAATTTGTCGAGGTAATTTGATCAACAAGTTGATCAATCTCGGCTGAAGCTAAAGCATCTCCAGTTTTCTCAAGTCTGGCCAAAGCAAGAAGTGCTGCTTCTTTGCCATATTCAATTGTTTTACCATCAGGAGTAAGATTGGCATTATATTTAACATGCAATTCATGATTTAGTCGATTTTGTTTTTCTACTGCAGTTTGAATTGGAGTTGCGGCCATACCTGCGGGCGACGGTAAACCAAAGGCTGCTTTGAATTTTTCTTTGTGTGCGTTATCAAGAGCTGATTCACTAAAAAGCTCTTCAACAAAGTCATTGTAAGCTTTTCCAGGAGGTTGAGTGATTACAGTGTTCAAAGCCCTCACACGGGCTCGATCAATAGGAAAACCTCCCAAAATTTCAGCAATTTTAGAATTACCCAATTTTTGAAATGCTCGATTTCTAAGATTTTCATCAATCAATTCTTTAGCTGTATCCTTCGTCAATGAAGCCCCATCAAACCCACAATCACGCGCCGCTGCCAGCAACGCAAATTCAGTCCTCGCTGCAAGCAGTTGATTCAACTTGTTGGACTTAAGAAGGTCATCCCGTTTATCCACGGGTAACTGTTGAACCACACGCATTAATGCTGGATGGGATTCCACTGGAGATTTTGAGATTTCAGTGACTTTGGCTTGCAGATCTTGGGTTAAACGCGATGTTCTGTGTTCGTTAATCAGAGCCACTTTGTTTACATGGTTATCGATAAAATCAGCTGGGGGGTTGTGTGGATGGGCTATGTCCGCAGGAAATACTCTTAAAATTGCATCTTTCAAGGGCATATCTTGGGCAAGGTTATGATTCATTTGATCTATTTGAACGGGCGTGGTTACAAATCCAGGTGTTTTTGCAGCCCAAGCTTGGAAAGCTTCGCGTAATTCCGGTAAAACTATTTTGGATAAGGGCGCAAGACGTATCTGTTGATTAAGAATGGTTGCATTTTGGGCATGAGTTCTAAAATAGTTATTTACTGGTATTCCAGGCTTTCCCATCCAGATCGATTGAATCACTGTATCGATCTGTTCAGCATTAGCCGCTCCTAAAAGATTCAATTTATTAATTTCTATATTAAATCTCTGAACGTCGGTATTGTTTGGCTTAAAATCTTCAATGTGTCGTGCATGCTCCTCTAAAAGAGCACGGAAAGGATGGATAATTTTAGATAAAGGCGCTAAACGAAATTCAGTTACAATTGCGTCTCTTGCCGGATTAGTGCTCATAAAATTTGCAGCAAAGGTAGTCCATACTGACCGAATTGCACCATTAATTGCTGCATCATCAGCCCCTGGCGGTAAATTAGCAAGGGCTCTATTTAATGCGATAACTTGAGGCTCAGTAGGTCCAAATCCTGGGTTTCTCAGAGCATGGATTTCTAAAGCTACTTGTAATTCTCGTAATGTAATTTCATGAAGGGGATCAATTTTCGTTTGTAATGAGTCGGCAATGGCGATAGCTGCAGCCATGGCAGCCTTTTGGGCATTTACGGCCGGTGCGGCAGGAGCGTCATTTATTGCAGTTGGGGTGTGAAGTTCGCCAACAGCAGCCGTATTGGCTTTTACTCCAGCCCCCACCGCATCGGCTGCATTCACTAAAGCAGTAAGTTCTACATGGGTGAGATTTGCCCCCAAAGGATTTGCTTTTAAATGGGCAATAATGGCGGCAACACTGAGATTATCCGGAGCCCAAACGCCGTTTTGTATAGCAAATGCAACCAATGCATCGCGGACATGTGCATATTGTTGAGGAATTGCATAAAGGTGTTGAATTCTGGTTTGTATTGGGTCGGCAATGGCGATAGCTGCAGCCATGGCAGCCTTTTGGGCATTTACGGCCGGTGCGGCAGGAGCGTTATTTATTGCAGTTGGGGTGCGAAGTGCGGGAGCAGGAGCAGTATCAGCGCGCACTCCAGCCCCCACCACCGCATCGGCTGCATTCACTAAAGCAGTAAGTTCTACATGGGTGAGATTTGCCTCCAAAGGATTTGCTTTTAAATGGGCAATAATGGCGGCAACACTGACACCATTTGGAGCCCAAACGCCGTTTTGTATAGCAAATGCAACCAATGCATCGCGGACATGTGCATATTGTTGAGGAATTGCATAAAGGGGTTGAATTCTGGTTTGTATTGGGTCGGCAATGGCGATAGCTGCAGCCATGGCAGCCTTTTGGGCATTTACCGCTGCGGCAGGAGCGTCATTTATTGCAGTTGGGGTGCGAAGTTCGACAACAGCAGCCGTATTGGCTATTACTCCAGCCCCCACCGCATCGGCTGCAGTCACTAGGGCAGTAAGTTGTGCATGGGTGATGTTTGCTCCCAAAGGATTTGCTTTTAAATGGGCAATAATGGCGGCAACACTGAGATTATCCGGAGCCCAAACGCCGTTTTGTATAGCAAATGCAACCAATGCATCGCGGACATGTGCATATTGTTGAGGAATTGCATAAAGGGGTTGAATTCTGGTTTGTATTGGGTCGGCAATGGCGATAGCTGCAGCCATGGCAGCCTTTTGGGCATTTACCGCTGCGGCAGGAGCGTCATTTATTGCAGTTGGGGTGCGAAGTTCGACAACATCAGCCGTATTGGCTTTTACTCCAGCCCCCACCGCATCGGCTGCAGTCACTAGGGCAGTAAGTTGTGCATGGGTGATGTTTGCTCCCAAAGGATTTGCTTTTAAAAGGTCAATAATGGCAGCAACATTGGGATTATCCGGAGCCCAAACGCCGTTTTGGATAGCAAAGGCAATTAAGACGTCTCGAATGTGTGAGTAATGTGAAGGAATTCGATATAAAGGAAGAATTCGACTTTGAGTCTGATTAGCTGCCTCAATTGCCCATCTAAGTGCTTGTTGTTGTGCATCTACTAGTAAATCCCTGTCCATTAATGCAACAGGGGTCCGAAGACTTTCAACCACCCCTACTGTATCAGGCCTTGCTCCTCCTCCATTTGCATTATTAGAAGCTTCAATGATTCTTGTGAGATAAGCTGCGTCAATAATAGCGGGTGGTAATTCGGCTAATAAGTGTGCATTAATTGCATTTATATTAGCCTGATTAGGGGCCCAGGTACCATTTTGTATTCTAAATATTTCTAACGCATTTTCTATATGAGAAAATCGTGGATTTAGGGACAAGTTATTTAATGGCATAGTAATCTCTCAAATTGTCGTTTTTGTTCAAAAATTTGTATCATTGTTATAAACATTGTACTACACCTTTACTTAACAAAAACTTAAAAAAATTTTTTTTTAATCGTTTAATGAATTATAGCATCAATCAACTAGTTTTAGTTTAAATAATCATCATATTGTCGCTTAAATAATATTTTTGGTTCTTGGTTGTCATCGTAGTTGCTGAAGCGAAATCAAACGCGATGCTCAACTTTTCACGGAACCATACGGGCCCGGGCCCGTGAGCGAGCCCGAGCCCGGTTTTTAAACAATTTCAAGGCACTCAAATTGTAAGGGAGGATTTCCTAATATTTTATTGACCATCATACCAACAGTATGCGCTAGTACTTTTCTCCCAATTCTGTTTGTTAAATGCCATAGATCACTTGCTCTGACTTTTTCGATGTGAAACTGCTGCGATAGTTGCCCAATAACTGTTTCAACCAGTCGTCTTGTTGATGTTAGCCAGCGACTAAAATGCCTCCCTCTCGGGTCATTCATATTGCTACGTAATGGTGTCTGCAAGTTAACTTGTGTGTGTTCTCTGATTTGTGCTTGATAATCCTCGCCAATTAAACCCTTATCTGCGATTAAAAGACCGCGAATGTTTCCAATGATGTCCCATAATGATTCACGTTCATCAATGTTAGCCGGCGTCACAGTGATTCCTGTGATCATCCCCTCGGAACCAATGGCAAGATTGCCTTTAAAGCCGTAGTAGGTCTCGCTCTTGGAGGCACAGTAACCATAGGATGCAATACCCTTAAAGATGGAACTAAATCCCGCGCGTTTAAAATGGCAAATAGGCATTGGCAATCCATCTGCCATATGAAGTTTATCTGATAATGCCCCGACAACATCCATTGTGATGACCTCGCTATCAGATAGCTTTGGTTCAAAGCCTCTTGTTCTTAATCTATGACCACCACCGATTTTTTTACACTCATCATCTATTAAGCAAAATACAGTAATGATAAAGTCCTCAATTGGCATAGTGCTACTCCTTGTGATTTCTGTTTTTAGCGAACCAAATTACAATAAAGCGCTATGTCACTCAACAGGAAATTGTTTCAAGTCCAAAACTTAATTATAAGGAAATCCAACTATGAGTTATTTCGATTTTGAAAAATTGGATGTATACCAAGCCTCCATTGAGGTTGTGGTATTCATTGATAAAATCACTACAGCTTTTCCTCGCGGCAGAGCTTATTTAACCGACCAACTTCAACAAGCTGGGACATCGATCTCATTGAATATTGTTGAGGGCTCAGGAGAGTTCTCCCCTAACGAAAAAAGTAGATTCTACCGCATGGCAAAAACGTTCTGCTACAGAAACCGCAGCGATATTGGAGGTATCCAAACGTTTAAACATTATACATGATGAATATTATCAATTAACAAGAGAATTACTGAATCGCATTGTTATGATGTTGACTAAAATGGCAAAAAAAAACAGATTAGGCGGAACTCGGGCGGGCTCGGGCTCGCTCACGGGCCCGGGCCCGTATGGTTTCGTGAAAAGTTGAGCATCGCGTCTTTATTTTTATTGAATTACCTAAATTCCCCGTTCAATCCTCGGAAGAGAAAAAACTAAGATTATTATGGTTACGGTTTTTACGTGATGGATAAATATGCTGAGGGATTGGCTGAGGGTGAGGCTAGAGGCGAGCTAAGGGTAGGATTGATGAAAAGCGAAAGATTGCTGAAAATCTGCTTGAACAAGGTATTGCAATAGAAATAGTGGCTGCAGGAACAGGGTTAACACTTGCTGAAGTGGAGAAAATTAAGTGAACATGAATAAGTATTGGACTTCATGAAATGAAAACCATTTTGATATCTTTTTATCGGTATAAATAAAGAGGCTCCCGAAAAATAATAATCAAATCGCCTGTTGGGGATAAATCAGAAAATCAGGGACGGATAAGTGCTTTTTTCACTTTATGGACTCAAGAAATGGCGAAAAATCCTTACTTATTGATTTAAAATTGCAATTTCAGGTATTAATTTAATACGAAACAGGAATTCCGGCGGTTTTCCGCTACAACCCCAAGTAGATGTCGTTGAAGACTTTAGATTCTATTTTTAATCAATATGTTTAAAAAATAAAAAACCAGCTATACTTTAACATATAACTGATCTAGTTATTATTACCTTACGCTGGAGGCTATTATGTCTAAAAATATTCGAGATCCATTAATAAAGAATAAGGATGAGGACATCGTAAACAAGCCTCAGAACATCGTAAACAAGCCTCAGGACATCGTAAACAAGCCTCAGGACATCGTAAACAAGCCTCAGGACATCGTAAACAAGTCTCAGAACATCGTAAACAAGCCTCAGGACATCGTAAACAAGCCTCAGGACATCGTAAACAAGCCTCAGGACATCGTAAACAAGCCTCAGGACATCGTAAACAAGCCTCAGGACATCGTAAACAAGCCTCAGGACATCGTAAACAAGCCTCAGGACATCGTAAACAAGCCTCAGGACATCGTAAACAAGCCTCAGGACATCGTAAACAAGCCTCAGGACATCGTAAACAAGTCTCAGGACATCGTAAACAAGTCTCAGGACCTTGAGAACAAGTCTCAGAACATTGAGAACAAGCCTCAGAACATTGAGAATAAGCCTCAGAACATTGAGAATAGAATCTCAAGCCATCTCACGTAAATCAAATCCTCTAAAAGATGAATTAAATAAAATTAAAACTCTTGACTTAGACAGTGAGGAAAAACCTAAGCCTTAGACTCGGCTCAGAGAGTACATCAAATTAGAGGGTTGGTAGGTGTTTTTAAAATTTATTTTTCGAAAACTAAGGTGTGTTGCCAATTCATAATATTTACACAGTTTAAATGACTCCCCCGGATCAGTATTTTCCAATCTAAGAATGAGCCTAAAATAGCTCTGAAGTCGTCGTTGAGTTAATGGTTTTTTTGTTTTTATTTTGTTTAAAATAATAAATAACGCGATGCTCAACTTTTCACGAAACCATACGGGCCCGGGCCCGTGAGCGAGCCCGAGCCCGCCCGAGTTCCGCCTAATCTGTTTTTTTTGCCATTTTAGTCAACATCATAACAATGCGATTCAGTAATTCTCTTGTTAATTGATAATATTCATCATGTATAATGTTTAAACGTTTGGATAC
>CAWAUF010000010.1:0-13715 GCA_963785145.1 uncultured Gammaproteobacteria bacterium
TAAATATCATTAAAGCTGACTGCATTAGGTAAGGACTTTAATTTTTCATATGGGATCATCATGTTGCGATCTTAATTTGCAATGGATTTGTAGATGTTCCGGATCAATTTTAAAGCTCAATCCACACAGTTGTTTTCACTACGTGGTGGCCTATTCATTAAATTTTCGACTGCTTTTTGAGCGGTGATCTTGCCTTGTATGATGGCATGGACTTGTTCGCAGATGGGCATTTCGATTTGATGTTGGTGGGCGATGAAGTGGATTTGGGCGGCGTTGTGTTTTCCTTCCACCACTTGACCAATTTGCTTTTCAGCTTCCTCTAGGTCTATTCCGTGGCCGAGGAGCAAGCCAAAGCGGCGGTTTCTGGATTGATTGTCTGTGCAGGTGACCACTAAGTCGCCAACTCCCGCCAGTCCCAAAAAGGTGGGCTGTTTGGCGCCAAAACTCAGTCCCAAACGACTCATTTCTGCAAGGCCGCGAGTGATTAAGGCCGCCTTGGCATTGGCGCCGTAATTTAAAGCATCGCTGATTCCACAAGCGATGGCCAAAATGTTTTTAACGGTTCCACAGACTTGAATGCCAATCAAATCATCGCTTAAATAAACCCTCAGATTTTTATGATGGAACAGTTGATGCATTTTTTCTTGGTACTTTGCATTGTTGCTGGCCAAGGTAAGCGCTGTGGGCAGAAAATGAGCGACTTCTTTGGCGAAAGAAGGACCGGACAGAACCGCTACAGGAAAATCCTGACCGTAACGCTTCAACACAAGATCGGATAACAGTTGGTGGCTTTTAGGATCAACGCCCTTGGTTAGCCAAGTCAAACCCTGAGCGGGTTGGTCCATTTTTGCTAAGACGTCCCCAAAAAATTGCGAGGGGACGGCAACAATCACCTGATCGGCCTCGGCAATGCATTGATTGAGATCCAAAGAGGGGATGAGCGATTCAGGGAATTGGATTTCCATCAGATAGCGTGGGTTAGAGCGCATTTGAGCCATAAGGCTTATGTGCTGTGGGTTATGTCCCCACAGCAAAACCCTATGGCCAATGGATGCCAGATGAATTGCAACCGCGGTACCCCAGAGAACCAGCACCCAACAGAGCAATGGTTTCTGTTTTCATTGTTTAGTGAGTGCTTTTATCAGAAGAACCACCCGCTTTTTGTTTGTCTTCCAGTTGTTTCATATACAGGGCATCAAAATTAATGGGTGCCAACACCAGCTGCGGGAAGCTGCCGTTGATGACCTGAGAGGTGATGATCTCGCGAACATAAGGAAATAGAATACTGGGGCAAAAACTACCGAGCAAATGATCCAACTGGCCTTCTTCTGCACCTTTGATGCTGAAAATACCCGCCTGTCTCACTTCCACTAAGAAAGCAGTGGCTTTTGCATTCGTTACAGTGGCGGTGACGCTTAAAATGACCTCGTACATGTCGTTGCCTAAGGAGCTGTGATCGGTATTCAAATCCAAATTGAGCTCAGGCTCCCACTGCTGCTGAAAAATGGCAGGGGTGTTTTTGGTTTCAAAGGATAGGTCTTTCACGTAGATTCGTTGAATCATGAAGTGCGCTTCTTGGCTTTCTTGTTCTGCTTTGGATTGTTCTGACATGATATTCACATTCTCTTATAAAAGTTGGTTTAATTGACCTTGTTTTTCCAAGGCGTATAAGTCATCACAGCCACCAATGGCTTGGCCATTAATGAAAATTTGCGGAACGGTACGTCTGCCGCTTTTTTTAATCATTTCTTCGCGCATTGCATCATCCAAATCCACGCGAATTTCTTTAAAATCTAAATTTTTTTGTTTCAATAAGGCTTTGGCTCTCACACAATAAGAACAGTGTTCAGAGGTATAGACGATGATTTCAGACATGATTAACTTTTTCCTTTCACTAGGGGTAAATCCGCGTTTTGCCAAGCGGCTATTCCACCAGATAAGACAGTGCATTGAAAGCCCTGACTCTGTAGTTTTGCAGCTGCTGCAGAAGATTGCAAGCCCTTTGCACATACTAAGACGAGCGTATTTATTTTTGTATTTATTCATTTTGCCTTGTTCAAAATCATCCAGCTTGGCATGAATGGAGTGGATGATGTGGGCTTTGTTGAAGGTTTCTTTGTCGCGGATGTCAATCAACACCGCTTCATCCTGATTGATTTTATCAATCAAGGCTTGCGGACTGAGTTCTTTCGCTTTCTTTTTTTGAGCAAATAGTTCATTGAGAAGAATTAATAACAAAATCCCAATTAAGGCACCCCAAAGCAGGGCATGATGCGTAATGAATTGACTTAATTTTTCCATGGGTTACCTAAGTTTGAATTGCGAAGACAGTGTCTACATTAGAGGGAATTATCCTCAGATTGGACTTGTAACGCAAGCATTCCCTGTCAATCCCTTTCTTTATTTTTCTTTAACAAAACATAGACTGCACCCTGACCTCCGTCTTTTACTAGAGCACTGTGATAAGCCAAAAGCTCATCCAATTGAGGAAGCCAACGGTTGATTAAATTTTTAATCAAGGGAGGCTCGCCCCGGTGTCCGCCTTTGCCATGCACTATCAGCAGACAGCCTGTGTTTTGTTGGTAATGCTCATGAACAAACTGGCACAGGGCCAACCGTGCCTTATCCACGGTGAGTCCATGCAAATCCAGTCTCGCTCTCCAGGGGATTTGCCGTTTTTTAAATCTTGAATTGTTTTCAGGCTAAACTGGGACCGCAGTAAGAGATAAGGGTTTCTGCAAAGACATTTTCTTGAATGTAATCGGATAGGTAATAGTCTTTCATGGCTTGTGTTGGGTGGTTTTGGCTTGCGATTGTCTTTATCCAATGGCGATATGTCCCGAACGTAGGACCTAAATAATGCTTTGTCTTCATCGCTTAAACCGTCTTTAGCCATTTTAATGTCAATTGGAAAGGAATAGTAACAGTATAGATTGAAAGTCAAAAAGAAGGCAGGACATTGTTCTTAAGATGGAGTACAATTTGTACTCTATTGATCAGTAGAGAACTGAAATTGAGTAGTTACTTAATAAAAGAAACACAAGAATTGGTTACCGTCCTTGATTTTTTAAGGTTTAGCTTGTCTTGCGCCATGCAAGCGCAATTGCATTATGGCCATGGTACGGACAATGCCTGGGACGATATGCGATCTTTGATTTTAAGAAGTTTGCATCTGCCTTATGATGTGGAGCCCAGCTTACTGCAGTGGACGTTTGACCATGGCTGAGAAAAAACACCTGTGTCATCAATTGGATAAACGCATCAATCAACGCGTGCCAGTGCCTTATTTAATTCAAGAAGCTTATTTTTGTGATTTGCCCTTTTATGTGGATGAGCGTGTTTTGATACCCCGTTCGCCCATAGCAGAATTAATTGTGGAACATTTTCACCCTGGATGGATGCGGATAAAGTAGATCGCATTTTGGATTTATGCACGGGCAGTGGCTGTATTGCCATTGCTTGTTGTTATGCTTTCCCGGATGCTCAAGTGGATGCAGTGGATATTTCCACTCAGGCCTTGGCCGTGGCTGGCATCAATTGCGAGCGTTTGGATGTGGAAGATCAATTGAATTTAATCGAGTCCGATTGCTTTACAAATGTCCCAGATGTGAAATACGATATCATTGTCAGCAACCCCCCTTACGTCGGTAAGGAAGAAATGCAAACCTTGCCGGATGAATATCAGGCATGAGCCCGTATTGGCCTTGGAAACTGGCAATAATGGTTTGGCCATTGTTGAAAAAATTCTAAAAAATGCCCATGCTTATTTAAAAGAGGGCGGTATTTTGGTAGTGGAAGTCGGCAACAGCGAAGAAGCGTTGTGCCAGGCTTATCCGTCTTTGCCCTTTACTTGGCTAGAATTTAGGCAAGGCGGACAAGGGGTGTTTTTATTAACGAAAGAGCAGTTGGCCAATGCCTAATTAAGTGAGCACGGTATGTCTGGAAATACCTTTGGAACCTTATTCACAGTGACAAGCTTTGGTGAAAGCCATGGACCTGCTATCGGTTGTGTGGTGGATGGTTGTCCACCCGGTATGGCTTTGACTGCAGAAGACATTCAACCTTTTTTGGATAAACGCAAGCCTGGACAATCCAAATTCACAACCCAAAGACGCGAAGAAGATGCCGTTGAAATTCTGTCCGGGGTTTTTGAAGGCAGGACCACTGGTACTCCCATTGCTTTACTGATCCGCAATCAGGATCAGCGCAGTCGGGATTACGAAGACATCAAAGATTTGTTTCGACCCGGACATGCCGATTTTACCTATCATCACAAATACGGGCATAGGGACTATCGTGGCGGCGGACGGTCTTCAGCTCGCGAGACCGCAGCGCGTGTGGCAGCAGGGGCAATTGCTCGTTTGTATTTGCAAAGGCATTTGAAGATAGAAATCTTTGGTTATTTGCAGCAAATGGGTGATATTCGGCTCGCATTTTGAAGATAGAGCTGAAATCGACAACAATCCTTTTTTTTGTCCTAATAAAAGCCAAATTCAGGAACTGGTAGATTACATAGAACGTCTCAGACGACAAGGCGATTCCATCGGTGCGCGGGTGAATGTGATTGCAAGGGGTGTACCAGTGGGCTTAGGTGATCCAGTATTTGATAAATTGGACGCCACACTTGCCTTTGCCATGATGTCCATTAATGCGGTAAAAGGGGTGGAAATTGGCTCAGGCTTTGATGCGGTGGAGCAATTGGGCAGTGTGCATCGAGATCAAATGACGCGTCAAGGATTTTTAACCAATCATGCCGGTGGCATTTTAGGCGGGATTTCTACAGGACAGTCCATAGAAGTCAGTATGGCTTTGAAGCCTGCCTCAAGCATCATCACTCCTGGCAAAACCATGAATATTCGGGGTGAAGAGGTTGAGGTAATCACCAAAGGCCGACATGATCCCTGCGTGGGGATTCGAGCCGTGCCCATAGCTGAAGCCATGATGGCTTTGGTGTTGATGGATCATCATTTAAGGCATAAGGCTCAGTGTAAGTAAAGATCATGGAGCCAATAGTTCAAGTCAAAATATTTTGCAACGAGGTAATGCTATGAGCAAACAGTTAAAAATCGCTGTCGTGGGAGTAACCGGGGCAGTGGGTGACACGTTTTTAAGGGTATTGAAGGATAGAAAATTTCCAACCAAAGTGCTGTATCCATTAGCCAGTTCTCGCTCCCTGGGTAAAACGGTCTCTTTTAAGGGTCAAACCTTGGATATTCTGGATTTGGCTGAATTTGATTTTAGCTTAGCCGACATTGCTTTATTTTCCGCAGGAAGCGATGTAGCGGCTGAGTATGCCCCCATAGCGGCCAAAGCCGGTTGCGTGGTGATTGATAATTCGTCTTGTTTTCGTTACGAAAAAGACATTCCCTTAGTTGTACCTGAAGTCAATGCCCATTGCATTGCGCAATATACCAACAGAGGCATCATTGCAAATCCCAATTGTTCGACGATTCAGATGCTCGTTGCCGTAAAACCTCTGCACGATGAGGCAGGCATACAACGAATCAATGTGGCCACATATCAATCGGTATCCGGTACTGGAAAAGAGGCGATCAGCGAATTGGTTTCGCAAATTGGGGAGCTTTTAAATGGCAAACCGGCCAAAGTGTCTGTATACCCCCAACAAATAGCCTTCAACGTCATTCCTCACATCGATCAATTCGAAGACAATGGATACACCCGTGAAGAAATGAAAATGGTTTGGGAAACCAAGAAAATTCTGGAAGACGACAGCATCTTGGTCAATGCTACGGCGGTTCGCGTCCCAGTGATTTATGGTCATTCGGAGGCCATTCACATGGAATTTAAAAAGGCGCTCACGGCTGAGAAAGCACGCAGTCTATTATCCAAAGCTCCTGGGATAAAAGTGATTGATAACCCGGGTAAATCATCCTATCCCACGGTTATAAAAAACGCGATTGGGCAAGACGAGGTCTTCGTGGGTCGCATCCGCCAAGACATTTCGCATCCTTGTGGTTTGAATTTGTGGGTGGTGGCTGACAATATTCGCAAAGGAGCTGCCACCAATGCAATCCAGATTGCTGAAATTTTGCAAAGAGATTTCTTATAATTGGGTATATAATTAAAATATGAACAAAATTAAGCGCATTTCTCGCAAAATCATTTCCATTGGCTCGTCATCCAAAAAACGAGAGGATACTGCCGATGAGGGTAGTACCGGCAGTACCGGGGGTACCGGAACAGGTGGTCGTACTCGGATGCGTGGTACCATTTCAGCTGGTGGCTCTTTTTTAATTGCTGAAACCACCACCATGGAAAGGGAAAGGCGTCTAGCCGAACAAGAAGGCCACAGAAAATTAGCCTCTGTGAAGGCGCGGGATCATTCGGCCGATAATCAAGAAAAAAACAAAGATTTTGCAAACGAAGGTGAATATCAAAACGACATGCTGCAACATCCGGATTTGGCTACTCAACGGTTCGATGGCATCGATCCCAACTTAAATCCAGAACCTCCTTTAAACTCCACCGCTCGCATGGAGTACGATAATGAAAAACGTAATCAAGAACAAGAAAAACAACTGCGTTTAGGCAATATGCCTAAATTCAGTACCGCGCCAACCCCCAAGGGGCCTTAAATGACAATCGCCGCCGACATCATCGCGCGTCGAATGCCGGATTTTGAACGCTATTTGCGCGCCGGTGAGTCCCTGGATGACATTGATGAATACGGATTTACCCCTCTGATTGAATGCGCAGTCACCCGTCAATTGAAGACAGCCGAAGAGCTGCTTGCACGTAAAGTCGATGTGAATAAAGCCGATGTCACCGGACGCACGCCCTTGCATTGGGCCGTAGACAATCATGATTTGGAGTTGACTCGTTTATTATTGGCCCATGGAGCCAATCCAAATGCTTATACACGCAATGGCTTGTCCGTGCTGGTCTATCCGGTCTTGAGAGGTCAAGACAGCCTAAAACATCTGCTGTACCATCATGGGGCCAAATTGGATTTTGCCTTGGATTTCATCAATGCCAAACTCTTAGGGCATCGCTTTGAATTAAGGGGCGATGTGGACATTGTCAATGCCGAAGGTCAATTCATTGAATTGGATTACGAAGGCTTTATTTTAGAATTCACTGTGGCCGTGATCAAAGATTCCTTACGCCGTTTTATCAGCAGTTATTCCACCCGCCATTTAAGAGAATATTTCCACTGGATTCATCTCATCATGGACGGCTTCGGTCATGCGGCCGAGATGTTGCAATTTCAACACCAGCCTAAGCTCAACGAACACCAATCGCATCGTTTGGAAGAATTGTTGCAAGAACCGCTGTTAATCCTACCCGCGGCCAGTCGCGGGCATGCGCTTTGTTTCATTCGTTATCATGAATGGTGGGCTAAAATTGACCGAGGTGAGAACAGCTTGAAAGAGGGCAGTGTGAACATTTATAAAATAACCAAGCCGGAGCTGATTGATATCCATTTTCTACAAGAATTCTTATATAAAAAGCAAAACCGACGCTTTTTCCATCAAGTCATCAACCAGCATTTAGGTCTAGTTCCACTCATCAAAATGTCCATCCCCTCTCAAATCAGCGGCAATTGCTCTTGGGCCAATGTGCAATCGGTGATTCCCGTGGCTTATGCCATGTCGGATTTAAATCCAGACGAGTTTGATGAGCGGACTGCCATGAACGTTTATCATGAATGGGTGGAATGGGATAAAGACAGGGCCTTGGATGAGTGCATCCAACGGTTTTATTCAGCCTCTCCGGAACGCAAAGCCAGTCTTGCGGCGATGCTAGGTGGGGTGCTGTTTCAAGCTTGCGATTACAGGAATAAAGCGGATGTGGATAGGGCTGAAAAGATCCTCAACATTTTAACTTTAGACAATTATTATTATATTTTAAAAAGTTACCTTCAGGAATATTGCGTAAAACGTTTGACCAAACGAGGCAATAATTTGCTTAAAATCTTGGATGATTGCGGGGTGAATCCGAATATTGGGGTAAACCCTATGGCAACGGATCTTTAGACATTGAATTGGGCTGATTAAGATTCTATAATCCCAATCCTTCAAAACTATAAAGGCCCACCCATGAATCCGAATCAAGAAAATACTCCTACAGAATCTCAAGCTACAGTAGAGATGTACAGCAATGCGATGAATTTTATAGGGCAAAATTTACTGACCGCTTTGACTCAATCCTTAGAACGCTTACCTGCAAACTGTCGAAACACAAAGGTGGTTACCAATGGTTTGGCTGCATTCATTTCCAATGTGATTTTTAAGCAAGCCAAGGGGGATGAGGCATTATGCCCAAAAATGCTTGAAGACATTACCAAGATCATCCACGTTCAATTTGAACAATTTGCGGAAGCTTCCAAAACCTAAACTCGATGGAATGCTAAAACATATTCCACATTTTAATCGGATCTAACTCGGGGTTGTAGCCTGGATGCAGCACAGCGTAATCCAGGAAAATCAGCGTTCTTACCCCTGGATTCCGCTGTTGCATCTGCTAGGACCACACACATCTACGCCTCGGGGGGATTGAGGTTAGTTCATAACGTTTTTCAGACTCTGTATAAAGGTGACGCTTCATTGGGAAAAGTTGAACATCGCGTTATGTTTATAAGTTTGAAGCACAAACAGTTAGATGTAACCGCGCTTTAAGCGCGGTAGGTAGGGATTTAATTCGTGTGGATCCCTGGGGGCAAACGCAATTCGGAGGAAGGAGAAGGTGAATTGTCAACCACGCCCCCCATAGTTGAGCGCTTTATTTCTCTTCCTGATCTTTAGCCGTAGCTGGTTCTCTTCTTTTATTCGCTGGATTTCTTGTGCTAGTGGGTTTAGTGCCCTGTTGTCCAGCTTGATGCGGTTGTTTTCTGCGTTGAGGGTTGGGGTTTTCATTGGGATGGGCTGCATTTGCACTGCTGCGTTGTTGGTTGCCACTGGGTCGTCGTCTACGATTTGGATGCTGACCGCGTCTGTCATGAGACTGTTCTTTGGAACCTGATTTTGCAGGCACGCCCGGGGTATGGGATTTGGTTTGTGCTTGTTCTTGGGCAGAGGATTTTGTTTGGGCACCAAAAAGGCCTGTCCATAATTTTTTAATGAAACTGGTGGGTTGCTGTCTGAGAACGTGATGTTCGGAGAACGGTTTTACTGCGGGCTCATCGTGAGTAGCAACTTGTCCTGAGTCTATGATACTCAATTCAGGCTGTTGAATTAAGCTGTAGCTGGGTTTTTTTGATTTACCCACGTTGTCTTCTTTCAGGCGCGTGATGAAATAGTGCGGTGATTGCAGATAAGTGGTTTGCAATGATGACTACGCTGACTTTGTGTCTTTTTTCAATGTCACGAATGTAATCACGCTTCTCATTCATGATGAAAGTGGCTATTTCTGGGGGGAGTTGTACTTGTATTTCAGCAGTTTTTTCTTTGAGTGCTTCTTCTTCAATCAAGCGTGTGATGGATAAGGCATGCGATTGGATGTTGCGTACCATGCCGCGACCTTCACAACGAGGACACACTTCTTGAGCGGCTTCACCTAATGACAATCTCAATCGTTGACGAGACATCTCCAAAAGGCCAAAACGCGATATTCTACCGACTTGAATTCTGGCTCTATCCGCCTGCAAGGCCTCCTTTAAACGGTTTTCCACATCGCGTTGATTTTTACTGGAACCCATGTCAATGAAGTCAATAACCACCAACCCGCCTAAGTCGCGTAAACGCAATTGTCTGGCAATTTCATCGGCTGCCTCAAGATTGGTATTTAATGCGGTGGCTTCAATATCAGAACCACCAGTGGCTTTCGCAGAGTTGATGTCAATGGAAACCAAAGCTTCGGTTCGGTCGATGACCAGTGCACCACCTGAAGGCAACATGACTTGGCGTTTGTAGGCCGTTTCTATTTGGCTTTCGATTTGGTAGAAATTAAACAGCGGAATGCTGCTGTTGTATAATTTCAGATTGGGCAGAAATTCTGGCTTAACCCGTTCTATGTATTGTTTGGCTTTAATGTAAGAAATTTGATCGTCAATGATGATTTCGCTGATTGATTTTCGTAAATTATCACGAATGGAACGAATGATCACATCCCCTTCTTGGTGGATTAGGCAGGGAGCCAGCTCAGTATGATAGGCTTGTTTGATGGATTGCCACTGATTGCAGAGCATATCCAAGTCATATTGCAGTTCCTCTTGGCTTTTTCCAACGCCTGCTGTGCGAATGATTAGCCCCATGTCCTCGGATAAAGTTAAGGAATTTAAGGTGCCTCGCAATTCATCCCGGTCGTCGCCTTCTATGCGCCTGGAAATGCCGCCGGAGCGAGGGTTGTTGGGCATTAATACTAAATAACAACCTGCCAGGGTGATGAAGGTGGTTAAGGCGGCGCCTTTGCTGCCGCGTTCTTCTTTATCCACTTGAATCAGTAGCTCTTGACCCTCACGAATCAAGCTCGTGATTGGAGGTCGTTTGTCGCCAAAATCATTGGGATTTTTACTAAGATATTCAGGAGCGATTTCTTTTAGTGGCAAAAATCCTTGGCGTTTAGAACCGTATTCAACAAAGACTGCGTCTAAGCTGGGTTCTCGTCTCGTGACTACTGCCTTATAAATATTGCCTTTTTTCTTTATTTCACTGGGACATTCAATGTCCAGATCAAACAATTTGTTGTCTTTAATCAATGCCACCCGAACTTCTTCAGTTTGCATGGCGTTGATTAGCATTTTTTCCATACTCAATTCGTTATAACTTACTTTACTCATTCTTAACCTCATGATAAGGCGCAGACATTTGAGATTTAAGGATCAATGCAGTCTTTTATGAATCAAATTTAACGGTTTAAAACGTATTTTTCAATCATTAAAAGGCATGATATTAAGCGAACCCATGACCTAGTGAACAGACCAAACGCATATTTCTTGTGATGTAAGAGGGCAAACAATGAATTGTATGGGATACGAATTGAATGAATCGAATCAAACTTATTTTTTATGGCGCGAACAAAGGCCTTTAAATTCGTATTGGGTTTGCCTATCTGGCATGCGTTGGTATCTGTTAAAATATTAATCAATTTAGCTCTGGCATTGGGTCGCATCCTTACATCTTGAGCAAATGAAGGCGCGTCTTGTTTTCGTAAGTGTTCAAATAATGGCATCTACTTTAGGTCACACGATACTTTTCATAATCGGCGCTTTAGGTGAACGCCATTAAGTGAACGGTTACTTTTTTCTTCAGTTCTTAACCCCATGTGACTTTTCATTGGGTAGGGCAAAAACTTCTTTTGTAATATTTATTATCAAAATAACTAAAATAATGCTAAAATCCATCTGCATTTATTCCATCTTGACCTTGCTGGTGGTTTCTGCCCTCCGATACTCACATACTGTCTGTGTCCGGTATTAAGCAGGAAAAGCCGCCGTTTAGGCTCAAGCTCTGGCATGCAAAACGATTCAATCTTTGATTTTTTATTATGCTGAAAAAACCAGAGATTTTAGCCATCTAAATGCATAAACTCATATTTATTGGATAATGAATCGACTAATCGACTCTTAAACATTTTTTGTTTATGCGTTATAATTCGGTCGCTAGAGATTATTCTCTTGCGATGCATAATCATATCAAAAAATTCACGCACAGCAAACAGGTTTATTGACAATGGGTGAAGTTAGCTATAAAGAAGTGAGCCATGAAGAAGAAGGACAGCGCTTAGATAATTATTTAATTCGCCTTTTAAAAGGAGTTCCTAAGAGCCATATTTATCGCATTATTCGTGGGGGTGAGGTTCGGGTCAATAAAAAAAGAGCCCAGCCCTCTTTGAAATTGCATGCCAAAGACAGCATTCGTGTCCCTCCCATTCGTAAGTCTGAATCGAAAGAATTGTTCGTGGGTGATCATTTAGCTCATAGACTTAATGAATGCATCGTTTTTGAGGATGCCAATTTGTTGGTTATTAATAAACCTTGTGGGATTGCCGTCCATGGTGGCAGTGGACTGAGTTTTGGAGTCATTGAAGCCTTAAGAAAAACTCGGCAAGATCTAGCCTATTTGGAATTGGTGCATCGATTGGACAAAGAAACCTCAGGCTGTCTTTTATTAGCAAAAAAACGCAGTTGCTTAAGAGCCATCCAGGCCCTACTGGAAGCTCGTGAAGTACAAAAAACTTACTGGGCTATATTAACAGGTCCCTGGCAATACGAAAAACAATTAACGGTGACTGCCCCACTTGAAAAAAATATTTTAAAATCTGGGGAACGAATCGTTTCGGTTCATGAAGAGGGCAAGGCAGCAAGCACGGATTTCAAACTGCTTGAAAATCATTCTCAGTGCTGTTGGATGGAGGTGCGCCCAAAAACGGGGCGTACCCATCAAATTCGGGTTCACAGTGCCCATTTAGGTCATGTCATCGTCGGCGATGAAAAATACGGATCACTTGCGAATGGAGTGGAGGGAATAGACAATCATCCCGTTCGTCTTTATTTGCATGCACGC
The DNA here is from genome assembly GCA_963785145.1 of uncultured Gammaproteobacteria bacterium. Taxonomy (GTDB): domain Bacteria; phylum Pseudomonadota; class Gammaproteobacteria; order Legionellales; family Legionellaceae; genus Legionella. The sequence goes on from CAWAUF010000010.1 coordinate 12,465, forward strand.
TCCATTGGGTTTCATTTGAATGGCATTCAACGATTTTTTCAAGCCGATGTGGATGTTCAATTTGCCAGCACCCTCAAACAATTGCGAGCAAGGAGCTTAATCCGTCATGAGTAATCCATATCAGTTGGTGGTTTTTGATTGGGAAGGTACCATTGCCGATACATTAGGGCAAGTTTTAAACACAGTATCTCAGGAAGCAGACAAATTGGGACTGGGTAAAGTTGATCCCTATCTTGCCAAAAAATACGTCTCTTTGGGGTTGGAAGAAGCTTTGCGTAAATTATTTCCCAACACCTCAAGCCTGGAACAAGGACAATTAATACAAGCCGTTCAACTGTCCATGGTTTCGCAACCCACGGAGTTGTGTTTGATCCCAGGGGTTTTAGAGTTTATCAAACAACTGCAACATGCAGGCATGGATTTGGGCATAGCGACCAACAAAGGGCATTATTCCCTGGTTCGTGCATTGCAAGCAACGGGTTTGGATGACATTTTTAAAGTCACTCGCAGTGCCGGCCAAGTGGCTGCCAAACCCTGTCCACAAATGTTAGAAGAAATCATGGTAGAATTTAATAAAGATTCCTCCAACACCTTGATGATTGGTGATTCAGTCTCGGACATGGAAATGGCAAGTTGTATCCAGGTCGATGCCATTGCCGTAGATTTTTACAATCATCAAGAAACCATGCTGAAAACGGCAGGGGCAAAAGCGGTATTTAACGATTATCGCCAATTGGCAAACTTTTTGGGCTTACCGAAGATGGTTTAAGGTAGGATGAAGGCTATTTTGTAATAGGGGGTATATGACAGTGGAAACAATAACCAGCTTGCCTAATTTGTTAACTTTGGCGCGAATTTTAATGATTCCAATCTTAGTCATTGTATTCTATTTGCCTTTTGACGGAGCGCATGCAGTCGCTGCAGGTATTTTTGCCCTGGCCAGCATTACGGACTGGCTGGATGGTTATTTGGCACGTAAATTAAAGATGATGTCACCCTTTGGGGCCTTCCTTTGACCCAGTAGCGGATAAACTATTGGTATCCACCACCTTATTGTTGTTGGTGAGCAACGAGTACATCAGTTACATCACCATCCCAGCCATTGTGATTGTTGGGCGGGAAATTGTGATTTCAGCTTTAAGAGAATGGATGGCTGAAATTGGTAATCGTGCCAGTGTGACTGTAAGCTACATCGGTAAGTTGAAAACACTCCTGCAAATGATTGCCTTGCTTTTATTGATAGCCTTTAAT
>CAWAUF010000011.1:0-43101 GCA_963785145.1 uncultured Gammaproteobacteria bacterium
TCAACTACTAAAAAAATAAAGCTGTCATCCACTAATTCAGAAATTGAGGCTATTATAAGAAGTTATGCTGTGTAAGTTTCTGAGGTCCTGAGTAAGGGCCCTTACTAGCGCTTCGCTCTCTTAGCAGATGGTTCTGGATTAATCTCACAGGGAGGGCTTGTGTGTTGCTAATTGTTAATTTCGATGCGGAATCTTACGAAAGTTAGCAATTAGCAACACACACGTAATTTTTGGGCATCTTTGTAATGATCACTGAACAATCAGATGGGCATATTTGGAGCGAGCAGCGAAGATTCTGCAATGTTCTTAAAGTCCCGAGCTAAGCTCTTATTAAAGAAAAAATAATGCCCATCTCTCGCCTTAGAGACGATGGATTTTCTTACCAAAAACATACAATGTTGTCCCATGCAAAAAAACATGGAATTCGCATTAATCAATGATTCTGGTAGTTCTACAATAAGTAAACATTTTAATCGATTCGTTCTAGCGCCTGGAATCATTTTTACGCCAACTTGATCGTTTAACTTTTCAATATTTTGCCAGGTGGAGTTAATGAGAAAGTCAGTTCTGAATATTCTAGTTTCACGCGATGCTCAACTTTTCACGGAACCATACGGGCCCGGGCCGTGAGCGAGCCCGAGCCCGGTTTTTAAACAATTTCAAGGCACTCAAATTGTAAGGGAGGATTTCCTAATATTTTATTGACCATCATACCAACAGTATGCGCTAGTACTTTTCTCCCAATTCTGTTTGTTAAATGCCACAGAATACATGATGAATATTATCAATTAACAAGAGAATTACTGAATCGCATTGTTATGATGTTGACTAAAATGGCAAAAAAAACAGATTAGGCGGAACTCGGGCGGGCTCGGGCTCGCTCACGGGCCCGGGCCCGTATGGTTCCGTGAAAAGTTGAGCATCGCGTTAGTTTCATTATTTTTTATTTTCGCATATAAAAATTTCCAGCATATACTTTTCCTAATTGGTTTAGTGATGGCATAATGGGCATTATATTATTTGGTTAGTCAAAAAAACAACAATTTATCAGGAAAATCTATAGAGATTATCGTTGCTCTTCATACAACATGCACAATAATCGAAGGATAAACGCATCTTTGAGATTAACTGATTAGTCTTGAAACACTTATTGAAATAGATCAGAGTGAGTTCCTGTTCTTTCAAAAATAATAACAGCTTTTTCTAAGTACGACAATTTTTAATTCAGTAACTCTTTGAAATATAAATATAATCTCGCTTGTCTAGAGGAGGTTATATTATGGGTCCTATCAACGAGTTAATTGTTATTTTAAATGCAAGCTTTAATTGGAACAAGGCACGAGTAAGTTGTGGTATTTTTTCTGTTTCTAATGAAAGTTGTACTATTGTTCCATACGCCAGCTGTCCTTTAAGTCCTTGTTGGGTCTATAATGAGCAGTTTAAGAATTGTTATGAATACTCTAGAGGTCAGTATAATTACGATAGAAAATGGATTAACCCTACAAACCCTCCTGTAGAAATCATGTATTATAAAGCTTGCAGAGAATCCATCAAAGATCGCATGAAAATTTGTGATCCAGAAAATTCGCCTTAAAAGAAGCGCACGCTTTGATGCGCATATGCAAAAATGCTGCTTTTTTTGGAAAGAAAGCAATGGATACTTTGATAGAACAACCCTGCTTACACAAGGAACAGAGTTCTTTAACTATAAGGGAGGCATAAAAAAAGTAAAGCCGCGATTACCGACAATGATGGAGAATGAGCTTCACGAACAATGAACCCATGGATGCAGATGCATGAAATTAAAAAGCATTCGAGAGCTTTATCTTATCGTAGCAGGATGTACCCTCAAAACCAGTCCAATTTAAAGGTCACCAAATCAATCAAATGTGGACAGTTAGGGGTTGATTTACAACCGCCAACCTTTCTTCTAGTTGGGTTTCAAGAATGATAAAATCAGTTGTTCTTGCTTTCCATAACGCCGTCATGGCGTCTAAATCGCGCAGGGTAAGCCTCTAGTCCCAGCTCAAGGGCAAACCGCCCACGCGACCACGCGACCCACGCCTTTATATATACCGAAACGGACACCCAACTTAGAACCAACCATAAACCAATCTTCATCTTTATTAGTCTAGCGTAATTATAAAACTTCCTCGATGAACCATAATTGACATTAAAATTAGGGATAGGTTGAATAGTCCATGGAGCACAATACTCATTAACAACATGCACAGGGAATAGCCTTTGTGCACCCCCCACACCTTCTACCCATTGCTTATCAATATCATCCCAATTTTTATTCCCAGAAGCCTTTTGTAAATTCACTTGAGTTTGCAGCGCGTTGATGATGGTTTGTTGAAATTAAAATGACACTCTGTGATGGCTATTCCGTTAAGCCAGTATGTAGCTCCTTTAATTTGGGGTATTTCCACCTTTTCTTCAGATGCCTTTACCTGTATCTTAAATGCCTTATATTGAGACTGTAGGTGTGCTAATACCTCATTGCCTTTTGCATTTTTAGGGATGCAGTCAAGCATCAAATCCCACATGTGTTTATCTAAGGCCCAAAGTGCATATTCAAAAGGACTGATGGATTCAAATTTTCGACCTGAGCAATCGGTTATACTGCCTTTTTTATATAATAAATCAATCGTTTCTTTTAACAGAGCACGGACTGCCTCATGCTCATCCCCACGCACCACATGATATAACAGCTGAGTTACTGCTAAATGTTCCTTTTTGCGTGCATTTAATAGGGGTTGAAATAAGGCATGAAGATGTTTTGAAGAACGGGCCCACCGAGCTAATTCCGGAGTGGGCAATAGCTCTGCTTGGGCTATCGACGGGACTTTGTCAAATTTATCTTTCATGTGATACACCTTGAGATTAAAATAAATAAAAATGCATTATAAATGACTTGTTGATTAAAATAAAGTCTTATTTGAATTATATACGAGCAAGTTGAATTCTTATTTTTATAGAGGATGCATTTTTAATTGTTTTTTTATTGCTTTACTCCGTTCTTTATTGTCGCGCCATGTCGTGATTTAATATTAGTCAAATGACGCGATATTTAACCATGCTCTGGCAATCCCGTAACGTGATTATCCACAATTTTAGAAACATCAAAATCTTCTTATACAATTGGAAATAAAACAATTCGTGCGTAATAATTACTCACAGAAATCAATTTAATTTTGCAACATTTCTACTTACACAATGGGAATGCGCCCCGTTCATCATTATTTTTTACTTTATTAACTGAACTTAGCCGCACAGATGCGAGCTTGGCGAATTTCATGGGTTACTTGTTGCAGGAATTTTTTATAATCCGGTAGGTCTTTTATTGATAGTTCATTCACAAAATAATCCATTCCATGTATAATGATTTTTAAATCTTCTTCCAAATTGAATCTAAAATACACCCTTTCTTAATCAGGGTGCAATTTAATTTTGAAGACTAGCATAATGATTTATTACCATGCAATCCAATTTCGATTAAGTCCTTTATTTAAACGACTTAATTCACATGGTAATCCATGGAGATGTACTGGCGCATTTATAAATTCGTCCTCATAATGCTGAGGTCGGTGGTTCGAGCCCACCCATAGCCACTATCATTCAGTTGAAATAATAACCTTTTGAGTCTGACGAAATCCCAATGAAAATCATTCCCATGCTGACGGGTGCCATTATATTCCCTTTATACGTATTAGGAAATGGCCTTTGGCAGGTTGTCGTTGCTGTTCTAACTTGTATTGTTCTCTTTTTTGTCACTGCCAAAGAGATCTTTTCCAAATTATCTCAAATAGAAATTCCCATTATCTTGGTTCCATTGATTACTATAAGTGCAATGCCGTTGCTACTCCTTGGTTTAACCGCAGCTCTTGCTGTTTTTATACTCGCACTGGCTATTTTTACTCCTTTTGATTTAATTCGCTCCCTGTGGACTGGCTTAAAAGTTGGCTTTCAAACCAATTTGGAAGGAGTCTGGAATGCGTTAAAGGCTTATCCAATTTTTTACGAACGACTTTTTGGGTATCCAAAACGCATTACGACGCAGGAATTCAATGCTTTAGAAGAACCCTCTCCTACCACGCAAATACGACTTACTGCAGATCAAATAAAACAAATTGAAGACACATTAACATATTTTACAGCCCAAACAACCACCTTACCTCCAATCACCAAGCAACAAGTCAATGATTTAAAATTGTTTTTTGAACGTTACACTGAATTGGTTGCTAAATTAAATGCAGTGCAAACTGCCTTTGATGCACACTTGGATGAAATCGAAGACGAGCTCATTGGCATTGAGATTGTGAACCCCATCCTTTTATATAAACAATACCAGCAGCAGGATGGAACCTGGCTTACTGTTCCGGCTAGCAGTAGAATCACCGGCTATGAGGGAATGCGTGATTGGCTAATCCACAACTCTAAGCATCCTCGTCATCAAGATCCTTTGAATGAACCCAATGCTCATCTAGACCCCACCCAACCTTTCTTAAAAAGGCCTACACGCTATCGCTGGCATAGACTGACTGCAACTTGTTGTTGGGCTCAAGAATTGATTGACTCTGCGAATAAAATTCTGCAGCTGCATCACCTATTGCCCCCGCAGCTGCAGAGCACTCAAAACCCTGCACATTCCCCAGTAGACTTTCATCCACCGCTGTTTTTACCTAAAGCACTTGAGGCTGTGCATCAAGAACAAAAGTTGCTGACTTACATCCCCTAATCCAGTTGCCCTAGCCTTGATTGGGCAATAGCGTAATAAAGTATCAGCCCCTACGTCTCGAGAACAAGCCGTGAGACGTAGTAAGTGTAAAATTATGAAGAATAGGGAATTAAGAAAAAGCCAAAATTTTACAATCATGCACATTGGCAAGTACGCCCTGTTCCCATCCACCTTCAATCAACCGCTGCGCATTTTTTTGTAATTCAGATGCCACCTGCCCTGCAAAATGCATTGTTTTCGCTTCTTGATTCGGGAAAGCATCGAATATGGCATAAGTATTTTGGTCCATTTTTAAAGCCAGCCAAAAATAGGTTTGCGGTTCGGTTTGATCAATCCGTTGAGCCGCCTCTTTTAAAAACTGTTCTAATGCTTGGCTTTTTCCAGGTTTTGCTTTAAGAACGATGTAAGAGGCTGTGGTCACTTCCTTTAGTTTTTTAAATTGACTGGAAGCCAGGATGTCAAAATGATGGACATTGGATAACACGCCCTGATCCCATCCCCCCTCAACCAATTGAGCTGCATTGTCTTTTAATGCCTGAGCCACCTGTCCTGCGAAATGTTGCGCCCTTCCTTTTTCATTTAAAAACACATCAAAAATTGAAACATGATCCTTTTCCTTTAATGCAAACCACAGGGCTGTATTGGGCTCAGTCTGTCTTACCAAGGAAGCCCCTTGGATTAGAAATTGTTCCAATGCTAATTCCTCTCCTGCTTTACTCGTCATTTGAATGTAAGTGGCTTTCTTTATCGTGTCGGCGTTTATCATAAGTGATTTACTCGCATGGGTTGAACTGATTAATCCTAAGGTTAAGGCACAAGCTTTAATAGCACATTTCATTTTCATGGTTTTTCTCCGTTAGTATATCTATTAGTAGATAGATGTTTTAAATAAAAAAAAATCAAAAACTTCGTTTAATAAATTGTTTTACCGTTTCGATGTAAGAAAAATCATCAAACAAACGAGACATCAATAAGCCACCTTCTAGTTGGATTAAAAGGTATTTAGGCAAATCAACGATTGAATGCAGTTTATTAATCGATCCATTTTTGTTACTTTCATCCTTTAATACTTCTATAATCCATTGTTCCAGAAGGTTAAAAAAGAAACGAACCTTCATTTTCACCTTTTCTGGTAATGAAACCACATCCGAGGCCAGCATTCCCCCCAAACACATCTTCATTTCATCTTGCAAGGTCACTGACAGCACAACATCCACCAAACGCAATAGTTTTTGCTCTAAGGATAAGGAGGCATTGGCCTTCAGCTCATGCAATGATTGAGACAATTTACCCAGTTGCCATTCAAGCACGGCGACGGCTAAATCTTCTTTAGCAGGATAATAATAATGAATACTGGATGTTTTAATTCTAACAACCAGAGCAATGTCCTTATAGCTGAAAGCATTGTAACCCATTGTTTGGATTAGACTTTCTGCAGTAGTCAATATTTTTTCTTGCATCGTTGTATGTTTCATAGAAAAGGATTCTATCTACTAATAGATAATATGTCAACTGCTTTTTTGAATTTAAACCGTTTATACGGTTTTTTTAATTGGTTTTCAACTTCTCATGGTTCATAATCGCATTTTAAAAATCAAACGAGTTAAAAGATGGGCAAGAAAATGATCATACTTTGCATCGACATCGATGAAACCCTCATGAATTCAAAAACACAACCGCGTTCTTTAGTGGATTTCAATGGATCGAATCACTACGACGATTCAAGTGCCTGGACCAATTTCATTAAAGACATGCGGCAATTTTGTCATAGGCGCTCCTTTGAGCTTTTGGTTCAAATCATTTCAGGCAAACAAAATGCACTACCCGATGATACTGTGGATCTGGTGATGGCTCATTTAGGAGAATTTTTACCGGTAGTGGATAAAAACGGAAAACCTCTGTCTTTGATGAATACCGAAACGCAGTACATAGTTAGACGCTATGTGGAAAACCATCATCAGATAGACATCCTATGCGACTTGGGTGAGGTGGCAAATGCGACAATACCTTGGGATACCAGGGCCTTATTACCCCCCATTCACCTGTGTTTTAATAATAAACCAGGAGATGTTGTTTTGTCTAAAGCCTGGGTCATGAAATCAATTAAAGAACATTTTAATGAGGAAATTCCAGCCAAAAACATCATTTTGATCGACAATAACTTAGGCAATTTAAAAGAAGCAGCTACTGGCAGTGGTGGCACCACGCCTTGCTTTCAGGTGGTTTCAGCAGCAAGTTTAGAAAAAAACATCGGCAGTTCCTTTCAAGACAAAAAATTTCGTACGCGAGCTTGTACCAAGGTGTTGAACCAGTGCAGGGAACTGATCATCAAACGCGTCCGTGAGATTTTAAAAGAAGAAGCCGCCTTAGAATTGAAACAAGCTCCACAACCTTGTCCACCCATCCGCTTCCCTGTTTTGCCACCCCCAGCCTCCAGACGAAGGCTGGGTTTGACCTTTGAAATGGCGGCCTTGAATGCTTCACCAATTCCTTGTCACGGCAATTTTTTCCAAGAAGCCGCCTTAGAATTGAAACAAGCTCCACAACCTTGTCCACCCATCCGCTTCCCTGTTTTGCCACCCCCAGCCTCCAGACGAAGACTAGGTTTGACCTTTGAAATGGCGGCCTTGAATGCTTCACGACTTCCTTGTCACGGCAATTTTTTCCAAGAAGCCGCAAAAAATGCCGATCAATCCGACGCCAAAGATGTTCCTTGAACCAGGATTTTTTAACCCATTTCGGGTTCTAAATTGTCTTGATCTTGGGCGGGATTTTTCACCTTTTCTTCAACCAACGCTTTTTCATGGACCACTTTAGTCACACAAGCATCAGACCACACGTTCAAAGAGGTTTCCAGCATGTCTATTAAACCATAGAAAGGCAAAATAACTCCCATCAAAGTAATGGGTACGTTCATGCCAGCTAATAAACTGACACTGAGGAAAAAACAACCCATGGGCACGCCTGCGTTCCCAATAGCCGCTATGGTAGCAATGAATACCCACAACCCCATGGTTAAATAAGATACGGACATGCCATGGCTTTGCATAAGATAAATCACTGTGGCGAAAATGAAGGCCGCACAACCATTCATATTGATGCTGGTGCATAAGGGTAAGACGAATCGGCTAATGCTTGGCTTCACCTGAAGATTTTTCTCCACCGTGGCCATGGTGACCGGTAAGGTGCCCACAGAAGATTTAGAAAAAAAGGCAACCGATAAGGCGGGAAACATACCGCGCATGGCTTTAAAGGGTTTGATGCCGTTCATCCTCAACCACAAAGGCAAGATGACAAATCCTTGTATTAAATTGGCCAAAACGATGATCAACAGATACTGCCCTATGCCTTTTATGTCCTTACCCGATCGCAACTGAATGACGGTAGAGGTAATGAACCCAAACAAAGCCATGGGAATGAGTTTGATGATCCAGCCAGTCATCACAATGAACATGCCATGAGCCCCACGAAAAAAACGGGTAATGGTTTCACGTGCCTCCTCGTCAGGAATTTTGCGAACCGAAAAACCTATCATGATGCTGAGCAAAAGCACGGCCATCACCTGCTGCTCTAAAAAAGGCGACCATAAATTCGTAGGAATGATATTCGCCAAATAGTGCAAATAGCCCAAATCATTCACATTTGCTGGAGCATTTTGATTTAAATGAACTTGTACAGTGTTTGGGTTAATTAAAACGTACAAAATAAAACTAATGAGAGCAGCAACGAAGGTGGTTAAAAAAGTATAGCAAATGGTTCTTTGCCAAATTCGCAACATCCCCCCATCGGTTTTATAATTGGCCAAAGTAACAATAATGGACAAAGAAATGATGGGCAAGCTGATGCATTTGAACAGTTTGATAAACAATTCAGAAAGAATTAAACCCAATTGCTTCAAAAAGACAACATCCGACAGACCACTGACTATGCCAAGGCCAATCATGAGTGCATAGATAACAGGAGTACTGAAGAATAATTTTTTATTTTTTTGCGAGCTTTCTGCGCACATTCTGTATCCTTAAAATTTAAATCATTACCATGAAGGAATGCAAAGGGATTGAATTCAGAGTCAACATAAGGCAGTCATCTGCTTAAAATTTAAGCATCTAGAGCATATTCTAACAACATCCATGCTCGGCGTCAAGTATTTAATGGTCGACCAATTCCATGCAATGGATTTGTTGTTTTAAACGCATCACTCGCCTGAATGAATCATCAATCCGTTGTAGGTCAATTTTTCCTTGTTCAATCAATCGCTCAATGACGTCAATGAGTTGAGGAGCGGTGTGCGTTCCCAACTGATTGCCAAAGATCATCATGTTAGCCCCAGCGCTGATGGTAAGACGCAAGGCTTCTTCCAAAGAATAATGGTTGGTGATCGCCTGCATTTGAAGATCGTCGCTGATTATGAGGCCATCAAATCCCATTTTTTGTCGTAAAAGTCCAGTTAAAATATCATGCGATAAGGTAGCGGGTAGGCCTTTTGTATCCAAGTGCGTGTTGATCACATGAGCCGTCATCACCATGACCGGCTGATCTTTGCTGGCTAGCAAGGAGTAATACGGAGTCAATTCCTCGGCTTGGAAGGTGTCACTCACATTGACAAAACCCTCGTGCGTATCCCCCAAAGCACTTCCATGACCTGGAAAATGCTTATAGGCACAAGCAATCCCATGCCGACTAAAAACGTCTACAAATTGTTTGGCAACTCGTACGACCACCTCTGGATCCATAGAAAAACTGCGTTTTAATTTCCCAATGATTCCACGTTCTTCGGTAAGATGTAAATCAATGACAGGAGCAAAATTTAGATTGAAACCCAAAGACTTCAAGGTGACCGCCATTTGAGTCAACTCTTCAATCAAACACAAAGGAGACAATTTGGCCATTTCAATGGCACTCATCGTGGTCATGCAACCCTCAATTCGGGTCAATCTATCTACCGCTCCCCCCTCATAATCGATAGCGGTCAATAAGGGCAAGGGATCATCGGAATATAATAATTTGGAAGCGCATTGATTCAGTTGATGAATCAATTGTTTGATTTGAGATTGATTTTTTAAATTTTTACCATACAATCCACTGGACAAATCTTTATCAAATAACAACACACCGCCCAATCCATCATTGGACAACCACTCAGTGACGGGGCTGTTGTCCTGAAGCGAACATCCGTTAAAGCCCATCACCAACATCTGTCCAATTTTATTTCGTAAAGTAATCAATGAGAAACTCCGTCTTTCAATTTAGCAGCATCCAACAGCCATTTTTTGTCTAGAGGCGGTATACTGGAAGAAATGCATTGACAAGTGCCAGTGGCAAGTAGAGAACCCGGCACTCCAGCAAAATCATTGGCAAAACATACCGATATATCCCAAGCCACTTCACCCGGATTGATGATTGCGGGTAAACTCTTGGATGATTTAGAGAGATACGCTTTTCCTTTATCCTTTGTCCATACAGGCGGATCAAAGCGAACTCGGTAAGTCAGAATTTGTGAAGGTTGGCAGGTAAAGGATTGTTTTGCCACGTTGTCTGTATTTGGAATGGTTAGAGTTGCTAATTTCTTTGGAGTCGCCGCACCTGAATCCATGACGTCAATCGTGACTGTGTATATGGAGTTAGACCAGCAATTGCTTTTCATAGCCGTTAAATTACAAGTAAAAGACCAACTGGGACAGTGAAATATTAAACCGACAGATGCTATGCAGGCTTTAAACATAAAGCAAACCTTGTTAATTCAAAATTCAAATACTACCTAATTTTGACAAAACATTCAAAGCCTTGAACCTATTTTTATTGAGTTTCAACCGAAAGGCCAATTTCAAACCAGTTGATTTTATTCGTCAGAACGTATAAGCTTCCCCCCTTGATGGAGAGGTGGCCGAGTGGTTGAAGGCGCACGCCTGGAAAGTGTGTATACGGCAACGTATCGAGGGTTCGAATCCCTCTCTCTCCGCCAAATTCTTAATACAACCCATCAATCAATGGCTTAATAGCCCTCCCCTTCTTATTTTTGTGCTATAATCTATCATAATGTCCTTAAATGTCTCTCTACCTAAAGGGGGAATGATGGCTGAAGATAAATTAGAACCTCCTGTGCCCACGGCAGCTTCTTTGGATGTGTTGAATTACACCCATAAACAAGTAAAATCCAGTACCAATCATCAGGCCTTGAAGCCATTTGAAGACTTAAGACGTGCTGCATTAACAAAACTCACCTCAGAAATACGATACTTTCTTCCAAGTTTTGATCCAGAAAACAAATCCAAAGTCCAAGAAAAAATCACCCCATTGCTCCCGGCTCAGCAAGCTTGGCTTGATTTATACGTCAGTTACAAGGAATTGACCTTTATGGAGATCCCTCAAGAACAAGGCCCTAAATTGTATGCACCCTTGCCTGATTCTGTGGGTGGAGTCACTGCAAAAATAACCTTGATATCAATGGAAGCAATCTCAGAAAAATTAACCCGTTTTCTTGACCACCCAGGTCCCTTTGAACCCGCGGATTTCAAATTAAAGCCCGACGCCATCTTAAAATTACCCAAACACGGTAAAAAAACCGAAGTGCAACGAGAAGCCATTGCTTTAAACATTGCAAGAATTTTAAGATTAAACACAACCCAATCCACCATGGTGACTTATGGGGGCGAGCCAGCTCTTTTTGTGCCTTTTGCTAAAATTGCTTTATTAAAAGATTTTGCAAGAGGTAAACCAGTCTCGGATTATGTGAATTATTCCACCATACAACCGGTAGGGGAAGGTTTGCAATCGGATCAGTGCATAGAAGATTTTGGAGCGGCCTTAGGACTGCTTTATTTGTGCAATGATCCCGACTCCATAGGTAAACTCAATCAGAATAAAGCCCTATCTGAAAGCCGATTTTTATATATTTTTGATCAAGTAATTATGCTGGAAAACAATTTTACCCTGGATTCCAGAATGAGCTTGTCTTCTGTTTCCTGGTTTCGCTCTCAAAGTCGACATACGGAGGGCCGCAACAAAACTTTAGTCGAAGATTCAATTATAAATGCCAAAGTAGACAGCATTGCCAATCTAATACGCAATGGGGATGCCATCATCCAGATGATAAATGGGATCATAAAAACTCACGAAGCGGAATTAAACCATACACCATACGGCGAAAAATACACGGAATTGGTTGCCTTGCGCGATGACGCCATGGAACTGCGCACCGCTGTCAGAACACGAATGGAAGAAGTATTCAAAGCCTTTCCCCTGATGAATGGCAGGCCCATTGGTTTGAGTGTTGTAAACAATGAGGAAAAACTTGGTATTTTAAAAAGAACCATTCTTTTAGAAAAAATGTTCAATAAACCCAGATTATTTGCAGACGATGGGCGAGTCTACAGGAATCTTTGGACCGAACCGCATGAGCTCAAAATTATAAACGTACGCATTGAGGGAGAGGAAGTCTTTATCGAATGGAATAAAAGCATAAAACCAGAACTCATATCCCATTATTTCAAAAAGGAACTGAAGTCCATCGATAAAACCCACACCAAAATGTCGCTGCATGATTTTAAAAATTTATCAGAAACTGCTTTTTTTCCTGAGAATGAGCATCAATTCAATCCAACCTGTAAATATTTGGATATGAACAGAATACAACATCTTTCAAAACACTATAAAGCCGGTCACAGAACACAAATCCTGGAAGCCCTAAATCAATACAACCACATCATGGATTCTGCAAGCCAAACCCCTGAGAAGAAAATCGCCAGTATGTTGCAAACCATGGATACAATCATTGGATATACCCGCGAAGCTAAAGACAAAGGGTTCCTCAACCATGCCTTAAGAATACTGCAGTTTGACATCCAACATCGGTTACAGTCCATGATTGCAGATGAGGAACTAAAGGCCATGCTGACACAAGCCTTCGATGCGGCAATCAAATTGGATAGAATCTCTCTTTTCAATCAGGTGCTCATGAAAGCAATCACCACCAAGCAACTTGCTGATCCTGAATTTAGAGAGTACTTAGAAGATTGCATTAAGCTCTCCACCGAGTCCAACAACTACGAACAATCCAAATTCAATAGCCATGACATGTCGCTGACATCCGACAGTTTGATAAAGAAATTGGATAAGAGGCTTCAAGTGGAAGCGAAGAAAGAAGCATCCCCCTTGGTGAATCTATCCATTTATGCGCCTCCGAAAAAAGACAAGGACACCAGCAGTCCTGCCACTGATCCTAATCCAAAATTCAACTAATGCCTGAATTAGTTTGACCCATCCCATTTTTGCCCTTATAATGCATTATTATTGAACAAAACACTCCTGGATTATGAAATATTTCTTCGTCTTACTCTTGTGCATGGCCGCTTCTATTTCCAGTTATGCAGACTCCAATCCTGCTCAGGAAAAAACCTTTGAATACTTTTTTTCAAACCAAGAACCCTTTCAAATTTCCTTTGCAGATTACCCCAAAGGTCGAGAAAAAGACTATGAGCTCCAATTCAAAACCGGTTGTTCCTTACCTCAAGAAATTACAGGCTACAAACAGGGTTTAAAAATATCTGGAAATAATCACAGCGACGATTTATTCATGTATGCCTATAAAAAAATAAGTGGATTAAAACCCAATACCCTTTATCAGATGGAATTTTCTTTAGAATTTGCATCCAATGCCAGCAGCAATTCCACTGGGGTTGGTGGTTCTCCAGGCGATTCGGTTTATGTGAAAATAGGCGCAGTATCTCAAAAGCCCGAACGCTTTGTGGACGATTCCAACCTATATCAAATCCATTTGGATAAGGGCAATCAGGGCTTGGATGGCAAGGACATGATCACCATTGGAACCATTGGGGTGGAAACGCAAGGACTATACCGCTTAAAAACCCTGCCCTGTTTTCCAGATGAGGACATGAAAGCCAAACTGAATAATTATCGGGTGACCACCAACTCCCAAGGGGAAGCCTGGATTATTTTTGGTACCGATTCTGGCTATGAAAGCACTACGATTATTTTTTATACCCATCTGCTTGCCAGCTTCAAAGAAGCGAATCCGATGCCTTAATCTTAGATAAAAATAACCCTTAACTTTTCCTAAAAAAGCTATGGGTGATTCGTAAATTTAGTTATGATGTTCTCATCCATTATTTTGCGATATTTAAATGCGTTTAAAAGTATTGATAAGTGCAATTCTAATTTTGCCCTCATTTGTTTGGGCAAATGACATCAATATTTCTACAACAACCAAAAACGGCAAGACCTTGTTTTATCTTCAAGCCGGTGCTTTTACCTCCGAAAAGCAGGCTATCAAACGCCAACTGCTACTGGCTAAGCTGGTCAAACAGACTGTTGAAATCAAAAACCTGGCGGATAAAAGTCTTTTTTTGATCCAAATTGGCCCCATTGATGATTATCCAGCGGCTCGGGCTTTGAAAGATTCTTTATCCCAGGCTACTTCAAATCCATTGCAAAAAAGCACAACCTCTAAAATTCCATCCAGTTTAGACCCCATACAAACTAAAAAGCCTGACTTCCCTGAAATGGATTCGCGCGATGACAAATTATGGAATATCCGCAATGCAGACATTCGATCAGTCATTGCTGAAGTCTCCAGGGTAACGGGTAAAAATTTTGTAGTGGATCCCAGAGTACAAGGAAAAGTGTCCATCATCTCGTCTAAAGCCATGTCCAACCATGAGCTGTATCAAGTCTTTTTGTCCGTTCTTCAAGTCAATGGGTATGCAGCCATACCGACTGGAGAAATCATCAAAATCATTCCCGTCATCGATGCCAAAGGCCTGGCACCAGGTCTCATCAACGAGTTAAGAAACCCTCCACAAGGGGATGACATGATGGTTTCAGTCATTCCGGTCCATTACGTGCCGGCTGAACAATTGGTCCCCATTTTAAGGCCTTTGATGCCCCAATGGAGCAATGTGTCCGCCTATGCCCCATCCAATATGATCATTTTGGCCGGCAGGGCAAATAACATTCGCCGTTTGACTCATATCATCAAACAAGTCGATAGCTCCAATGCCATCGGCATAGACGTCGTTCATTTAAGACGGGCTTTAGCCATGGACGTGGCGGCTACATTAAAAGATTTGCTCAAAGTACAACCCAATCAAGCCAATAAAGAGCAAATTAACGTTGCGGCCGATGACAAAACCAATTCCATTTTAATAAGTGGCAACCGAACCGATAGAATTCGCATTCGCATGTTGTTATTAAAATTAGACAATAGAAATTCAGACGAGACCAACAGCAACACCCAGGTGGTCTATCTGCATTATTTAAGAGCCGAAGATCTGGTTCCCATTTTGGCAGGCATTGCTCAAGCGAACTTCAGTGGTACTGTTGGAACCACCATTGGTACCATCACCAGGCCGATATTAGACAGCACCAATCCTGCATCCAACCTCACCTACCCAAGCACCACCCCATCCAGTGGTTCAAGCACGGCAGTGGCAACTCCCATAGAAGGATCGGCTGCAGGACATACGGGGGCAACCGCCAACACCACCACGGTGTCCAATCAAAACGAAGGTTCCACCAAACCGAGCATACAAATCATTGCCGAACCCAATACAAACTCGATCATCCTCAATGCCCCAGCTTCCATCATTCGAATTTTAAGAGCGGTCATTTGCAAGTTGGATATTCGACCCGCTCAGTTGCTGATTGAAGCCATGGTAGTGGAAATCAATCAAGACGAGATCAACGAGCTTGGAATTGAATGGGGATCGGCTCAGCAAACCGGCAACCCAGCAAGCTTTAAACCCGGTTTTGCCATCATCAATGCCAAAACGAATTTAAGGGATTTGCAAGCTCAGATCTATGCTTTGGCCACAGATAAAAAGGCCAACATCTTATCCACTCCCTCCGTGGTGGTATTGGATAATCGACAGGCCAAAATTTTAGTAGGTAAACAGGTTTCCGTTGCTTCGACTTCTTATCCTAATAATGGCAACGGCAATGCCCCTGCCAGCCCTTACACCACCTTTGATAGGGTCAACGTGGCCTTGCATTTGTATGTAAGACCTCAAATTACGGAAGGCTGTGGTATCCAAATGCAAATCGATCAGGGCAATGATACCCTTGATCCTTCCTCTATCATAAACAACAACACCACGCCTACGTTTTCCATCAGCAGCATTGTCACGTCCGTGAATGTTCAAAGCGAGGACATCGTGGTTCTAGGTGGTCTAACGCAGGATGGCTTAGGACATAATGACGTGGCATTGCCTATCTTGGGAGACATTCCTGGCATTGGCCGATTATTCCAACACAACATTCGCAATAGACAAAAAAAGGTTTTGATGGTCTTTATTAAACCGATTATTTTGCACAACGAGAGGGAGATCGTGGATGCCACCGATGAGAAATATGATCGCACACGACAATACGAGCTGGATTGGGTGCGTTCTCAACAAATTTATGATCAAAACAATCAAGAAACGGTTCTACCCCCTTTGACCGTTTCCAATTTGCCCATGCCCTTCATCAGTCCCCCCAACTTAGCATCGTCAGAGAATCCCCATGGAAGGTGATGAAAAATCCATAAAACTTCCTTATCACTTTGCAAAATCCAATGGCATCATCGTCGGAGACATAAAAAACCACACCGCGCTGATTTATCATTTACCCAATACGTCCTTACAAGCTTTTGCTGAAGTCAAACGCTTATTGCAATGCAACTTGAACCTGAAGCCGGTGAATGAAACGGTTTTTCAACAACATCTAGCTCACATTTATCAATCCAAATCCTCCATTTTAGATGCCGCAGAAGGCATGGGTGAAGAGATGGATTTATCCCAATTAGCCAGTCAGCTCCCTATGAGTGAAGATTTATTAGCCAATCAAGACGATGCGCCCATTATCCGTTTATCAATGCCCTATTCACTCAGGCAATCAAACACAAGGCTTCCGATATTCACATCGAAACCTACGAAGATCGCGTATTGGTGCGTAATCGAATCGATGGCACTCTACAGGAAGTTTTGGAAATTCAACGCGTCATAGCGCCTCTTGTGATTTCTCGAGTCAAAGTAATGGCAAAACTAGACATCGCAGAAAAGCGGATCCCTCAGGATGGTCGTATTTCCCTGCGAATTGGTGGTCACAACATAGACGTACGTGTATCCACTTTGCCCTCCAATTATGGTGAGCGCGTGGTTTTGAGAATTTTAGACAAACAGGCGGCGCAATTGGATTTAAATCTATTGGGCATGCCCCAATGGACCATCCACAGCATGCGCCAGATGATTGCAGAACCTCATGGCATCCTCTTAGTCACCGGCCCAACCGGCTCTGGTAAAACCACATCCTTGTATGCCATGCTGACCGAGCTCAACCAAGTCAGTCGAAATATTTTAACCATTGAGGATCCCATAGAATACGATTTGATCGGCATAGGGCAAACCCAAGTCAATCCAAAGGTGGATATGACTTTTGCTAAAGGTTTAAGGGCCATTTTAGACAAGATCCGGACATTGTCATGATAGGCGAAATTCGAGATTTAGAAACCGCAGAAATTGCCGTACAAGCCAGTTTAACCGGTCATTTGGTTTTATCCACCCTGCACACCAATTCCGCTTTAGGTGCCTTGACAAGGCTTAGGGACATGGGAGTGGAATCCTTTCTGTTATCCTCCAGCATCGTGGGACTCATTGCGCAACGCTTGGTAAGAAAACTCTGTCCAGTTTGCAAAGTACCCCATGAACTCCGAGCCGATGAAAAGCAATTGATGGGGCTTAAAGGCGATGTGGATTTGTCATTAGTGTATGCACCCAAAGGTTGCGAGCTATGCAATCACCAGGGTTATCGAGGCAGAACGGGTATTTATGAGCTGATTCGTCGTCGATGAAACCCTAAGAAGCATGATTCATAGACAGGAAACTCTGCAGACCATGGAAACTTATCTAAGACCCACCACTCCAAGCATACGAGAAGATGGATTTAAACGAGTGCTCATAGGAGACACTTCCCTAGCCGAAATTTTGAGGGTTACGACTGAAGGGTAGCCTGGATGAAGGCTAATTGATTGAAAAAAGTTCATTGCTGGTTTACTTGGCTATGAACCTCTGGTCCATATTCATTAATCGCTGTTTTTAATATGTCTTTCACCCTAGCCTGTAAAGACGTACTTACAGGTATAACTGACAGAATCTCCTCCTCCGTCAGAGGAATTCGTTTATTTCCTTTTGCATTTTGGGCATTCTTCAATACTTGAATGAACGCTTCAGTTGCCCCTTTTCTTGGATTCTGAAAAAATACAATATTACTGGAACCGGGGGGGCTGGCTTCATCAATGGCAACGATTAATTTTTGGATTTCTAAGTTTTTTCTATGGTTTTCTAAGTTGGTTTTTATGGTTTCGAGAATCTTTATTAGTGGGTCAAATTGGTCCACAATTTGCGTGCTCATCTTCCTATGGTCTTCATTTATGACGTCATGAGAAAGTTGGTGTTCCTGTCTGGCTTTGTCTATGTTCTTAGCCATCTCGTCCAATTGCTGTGTTTTTTTATCTTTTAAATTGGCTAGGGCCTGAGTTACTTGTGTCTCCAATGTTGCTACTCTTCAAACCGGCTTCGTCTAGGAAAGCAGCGGATACAGAAAAACCCTTGTCCTTTTCTAGCTCATGCAATTCTTTTAAGAACGTTTCGGTTTCTTGTATGGCCGTATCCACTCGTTCTTGATAATCAGAGATACCCGCAGGAGGGTCTAAATCCTTCATAAGCTGTTTGTTTAAAAGAAAGATCTGCTTATTATCAAACCAGGGTCTTCCTTGACATTGCTGATTCATTAAGGACTCAGGTGTCATCGGTTTCAGGTTATAGCAAAGACCGACTCGAATCGCAGCCGCAATATCCCAATAACTTGATTTTTTTTGGTCTTTAGGTAATAGGGCTTGAGTCCTTACTTGACGAAAAATTGCTTTAATATCCTCTTCGGGAAAGGATGTTTGCATGTAATCTATAATCTTTTGTTTCACATCCTGAGACAGGCCGCGGTTGTCCGGAGTCACGAGCTCGGCTAATTGCTTCATCAACAGCGTCTGATACAACATGTATTCATGGCTATGCTCATAAGGTACACCCCATGGGGTTGGAGTGGGCTTCTTTAAACTGTTCAAAAAATTAAAAGAGTCTTCCAAATAAGCGTTCACATTCGTTGCATTCAAAGGGAAATCTTTTAAAGTAGTAAGCCCAAAGACCCGTCTGTATTCAGCATCTCCCCTGAACAATTTCTTTTTACTTTGATTCATAAGCAAGTCCAAATTGCCTATGGCCTTTGGCAATGGGTGTTGCACTGGCTCTTGAACTGGAGCAACACTCTCCTGGTCGATTTCTACAGAATTAGGTGGTCGTACAAACTCTTCTTTTTTTTCTTCCGTTTTTATTTCTGCCTTAATTTCCTCTTTCTTAGCTTCATATGTTTTATCGACGAAAGACAATTGCCTTGCAAGGATTAAATCTTCAGATAAACCACCCAATTGGATATAAAAAGCCGTCAGCTTATCTGGTAGCTTTCCCATGCTTTCAGGAATGGCTGCAACGATTTCAAGGATTTGCTCTTTTATTTTTTGCTTAAATTCAAAGTTCTGGTATTGGTCGCCATGAGCTGCAATGAATTTATTACCTTTATCAATGTAGTTATTTAACACGTCCTGATTAATTTTCAATTTACTATTTATTTCAGGTTTCAAGATTTGCATCAAACAAATTTGCATTTTTCTGGTCTGCTGTTTGGCTTGATCAATGATGTCTAAGAATTGGGGTTGTAAATCCGATTCTATGCGCAGACTATGGCGGTAACGAGAAAGATATTCAGCTTCCCAGGCGCGAGCAGAGCCTATTGGAAAAGTTTTATCGGTACCTTTTATCGAATCCAAAATCGCTGTGAAGGGATTGGAAGGATCATTTAATTCTTTCACTTCTTCTGCTTTTTTGACGTCTTCTACCGTGGTTGCTTTGGCTTCTTGTATCATGGCTTCCAATCGCTGCTTGTGTGTTTTTGCAATGGTAATGGCCTCATTAATGCCGGCTTTACTTTCTTCGCTGTGTTTGTCCACTTTTTTGGTTACAAATTTATTGAAAACATAGGCTACCGCAACACTCACCAATGCAATCGCTGCAAACGTCAGGCCTATAGATGCTATGGCTGCGCCTAAAGGATACATCACTGCGGAAACTGCCACGGCGATAAACAATCCGCTGAAAAAGATGCGCTTAAAAAGATAAGGTTTGTCTACTTGTTCATGGAGCTTATTGGTTAGATTATCAATGTAGGAACTCAAAAAGTTAATCATCATTTGCTGAGTAAATACTTCTCTTCTTTTCTCATTGCTGGACTTATCAAATATATCTTGGAAAAATTGGGTAATGAATTTTGAAATGGGTGCCATTTCTTCATCGTTTTTCATTTCTGCAGAATGAATCGTATAAATATCATGAAAAGCCTGGTCGCAATCATCCAATAAGCGTTTTAGATAATGTTGGTGAATGATGGCATTCAGTTGTTTCTGATTTAAATCTTTAGGAGGAGGTCTTAGGAGATCTTCTCTAAGGTTTGCAAGTTTAGGAAATTTCGTTTTATCCGGTACTGCATTTTCTTCACCTAAGGCGAAGCATCTGAAAATAAATAATTTTTCAATGGGGTCAATTAATTTTTCATATTGATCACCCACAAGACCATAACTTTTCAGTTCTTCGCCAAAGGCATTGCGCGTCGCTTCAGCTGCTTTATTGGCTCCAAAGCTTATATTGAATCCAAAAAATTTAACCACTCTAGAAATCAAGGAAGCCTGGATGGCATCCGTAAGTTCTTTTTGCACGACAGGATCCTGATAAAACGCATCCAACTTGTTAGCAATCTCATTGTGCTCTAAAGAAATTTCAGGTTCGTAATTGAAATGCATCACTTTTTGTACGAATTCTCTGTCTCTATCTTTGATTCTATCAAATATGTTTTTGGGTTGACTGTCTTTAGAGTTTCTGCCTTCGAGTTCATCGATGAACTGATTGAATTGTTCTAATTCAGTTAAATGATGAGCGAGCGTAATACCTTCAGTTTTGAGTTTCTTAATTGCTGCATTATATCTTTTAAAAAAATTGCCATCTGAAACATCAATTTGAACTGGTATCTCTTCGCCTATGTTAAAAAAATCATATACCCTTTCAGCAATGTTCTTTCCTTCGAGTTTGACTCTTTCTGCCTTATACCGTGCTTTCAGACTAGCTATTTTTCGATTTTCAGCATCCAATCGGGCCGCTTTTTCGTTGAGTAGATCGATGTGGTTTGCGAGTGATTCGTTGCTATTCATCCATTTATTGAGACTTACTTCAAAGGCATTGACGTCTTCATTCAAGGCAGTGCTGGTGAATGCTGCAAAAGAGATAGACTGTTCTACTTCAATTTCTTCTTCATCTGCTCTTGAAGGGTTACCGATTTGAAATTTGTTTTGCCTAAGGCGCTTCTTGGTCTGGTCCATAGGTTCTCTTTTTTCTTCGAGGGCACCTTGTACTAAATGACCTAATTCTTTAAAAGCGTTATCTACATTTGCCGCGAACTTGTCAACTTTTTCGCTGATTTGATCAGATAAAGTCTTGATCTCTAATCGTTCTGCGAATAGACTCTTAAAACTCTCAAAATTCTCATTTAATTGTTGTTGTTTTAATTTGAAAGTTTCATCATTGTCAAACTTTTTATCAGAAATATGCAAGTGATAGGTGCAGTTATTGTAATATTTCACTGCGGTGTGGAAATATTTGGGGAAATCAGAGTTTTCTATATAGGTTTTTTTATGTTTAAGATCAGTTGCGATTGCTATGGTGAATTCTTCAAATTTACTTACTAATTTATCTCTGTATCCTTGCTGTTCATCACGTAATTTTTTATTCTCTTGGCGCAGGTTTGAATCACTTGATCTTGGTTTCTTGTCTAATTCAGCTAAAGTTTTGTCCGCTGCATCGATTGCTTCTTGAAGTTCCCTCATGTTTCCCATGACGTCTTTAAATTGCGCTTCGTTTAAAACGAAGCGTTTTTTCATTTGCTCAATAGGCTTGTCTTCTTGTTGTTGTGGGGCCAAGGATTGCTTTACTAGAGCAAAATGCTTTTCTAAAAGGCCAATAGCCTCACTGGGTGTATAGGGCATAGGTAATCCTCAAACAAATCCAAACGAACAGTCGTTTTCACATGAGATCTATGGAAATAGTCCTATATTTATTATAAATGATCTTTATTAAGGCAGCATTAAGGAGAGGATTTGTTGCGATAGTAGCCTGAATGAAGCGCAGCGCAATCCGGGAAATTCAGAGCGCTTAACTTTTTGAGTGTATAAAATGACGTCATGCGCACCGGCATCCAAGGCAATCTTAGCATTTTCTTCGGTGGTAACGGTGCCGATGGCGCGCACGCCTAGGAGGTTCGACCATAGCTCCAGGTTTGGGTTTTGGCAAGTTTTGGATTTGCAAAACATCTGCCTTGCCGTATTTTGTGATTTAGATTGCTTTCATATCAATTCAAATCTTTTTAAATAAAACAAATGGTTGGGCCAAAGACCCAACCTACTTTTTATGGATTTTTTGCTCTGATATTGTCAGCGCGTCAACCCATTCGAAATCTTCTCTTCAAGAACCTCTGGTGTCTTGTCTTTATCAAATAGAGCAAACGCATATCCATTTACCATTTCAATGAGGGGAAGTAAAATCTTGTTCTGGAGAGACTTCTTTATCTCAGACATTTTTGTAGTTTGGCAGATCTTATGGAATTCACATTTAAACTGAAGCAAGGCATCTGGTTTTTCTGCGTCCAGAATGGTTTCTATGATTTCACGACTTTCTTCGTCGGATTCATTTAATAAGATGGTAAATAGCCTAAGATAGCTGTTTTCAAGAACAGGCTGTGCCTTCACAGCCTGGACGATTTGCGTCACTCGAGTCTGTATTTTCTCCTGGTCCAAGGGTCCGCTGTTGGGATGAGGTTGACTTAAAAAATCCAAAACCTCTTCGTATGGGATCTCATCGTATAGAAAATTATCACAGGTGAAAAACAACAAGGATTCAAGCAATTTAATCCGATGGGTTTTAAATTCAGATTCATGAAAAAAAGCAAGCAGAAGTTTGTAGTTCAGAAGCTCCGACGTCTGTCTATATTTCATTGAAAAAATTAAATCATCATCTTGTGCTGTTGGGAGATCTTGACACCAGTCATAATGAATGGATTTATAATAATTCATGGCATTTAAATCCACAAATTTACCCGCTTCAGTGCGTTTAGCATACTCAAATTGCTTCTTATGATCCAGCTTTCTCCATTTTACAGCATGGGATTCCCCTGCATTGTAGACCATTTGCTGAGTATAGGCCATGTAGCCATAAGCCATTTTTTTGGCATTTTTATCCTGACCATGGCATAAATCAAAAAGCGTTTCTGTTCGATCTGGAAGTTCATCTTCTTCTAAATCAAATGAAATCCCATGAGTTCGGCTGTAATGACTGCAAAAAGCTTTGTATTCTTCACTCAAATCTTCGTTTTGACTCCATCTGGAAAGATTTAACAAATCCACGATGTTTTCATAAAAGAAAACATCGTATCTAAATCCCGTGTAGGCTCCATAGGCCATTCCATAAAGCCCAAATAATAAGCTGGCTGCAATGCCAATTGGCGAAATAATAACCGTCGTTATCAGAATGAGGGCAGACGCTGGAATCAAAAATACAGCTTTTAGGAGGGTGCCGGAAACAAAATCTGTAAGCTTTTGTTCGAGGGGAATAAAAAATCCCTCAATCAAATATTTTCCCATGACCTGTACTAAAGTTCTTTCAAAACCGAGGATAAAGCCTGCAATGAACCCAGGGTATAAGGCAAAGAGACTTTGGCCTATTTTTTTTATAAAAGAGGAGGGCTTTCTGAGGCTATTTAAAGGAGTAGAGGGCATTTTGTATTCTTCTTAAAAAGGTTAATTCATGCCTATTCATTTAGGCTACAGCCTAAAATTTGGCTTTATTTATGAAAAACAAAGCATAGGCGACTGATTTTAACAGCTTTTCAAACTTAAGCAAAGGGCAGGAAGGATTGCTCTTCTACGAAACAAAACCCCAGGGGCATTTGGCTGGAAAAACCTGCCAGCGCATGAGAAGATTTGTCCCCGTTTTTTAGAGTATTCAACAGTTTCATGTCCAACTTAGGTGAAACCACGTGCAAAAGGCATTCGTCATTTGCCAGAGGTTTTATTGAGATGAATTTTGACATTTTTAATTTAGCTCCAGCCGGGTCTCGCCAGCTGGCTATGGCTGATTTGTAATTGAGAGATTCTTTGAGTTTTGCGACATAAAACCCATTGTCATTGTTCAAACGACAAAAAGTCGTGTTGATTGCCGGTCCTTCTTTTTGAGCCTTGTTCAAACGAATTCTTGCAAACCAGGCTTTATTGCCAGTGACGAATTGTTCTTTATTATCAACACCCGTGATGTGTCCATTCAAACGCGTGGTTTCTAAGGCCTGTAATTCCACTCCTGGTTTTAACTCCAAAGTATCAGTGGTATCGTTTTCTTTTTTCAACATGTCCACTTTGAAATTAAATCCCTGTTTATCAGCCATTTTAAGACCAAAAATCCAACTGTCGTTGATGGGGTTGTAACGCATGAACGATGGGCCCACATGCCAATTAAGGGAACTTAAATCTTCAAGAGTTGCATTGCCTTCATAAAATAAAAGCAATTTGTTGGTCTGTCCATCAATCAAAGCCGTTTTTGCATGCAAGGTCGATCCCTGTTTTTGCATTTGAAAAAAATAACCAAACCGCTCACCATTTTCATTGGTGGCAACCCCGAAAAAATCCAACTACCCACCTTAGGCAAGCTTGCGAGAAGGGGTGATTCTGATTCCATAGATTGTAAAGCAAACACAGCAGAACTGATTAAAACGATAAAAAAAACCAAAGGTCGGATAAGATTCATATTAGCAATAGCCCAGTAATTGTTGATGTGACCACAATGCATTCCAAAATGCATCATTCAATACAGCTTCTACGGGTAAATAATAAATAGTATCATTACGAAACGAAACGCATTTAACAGCATCCTTTTCTGTCATAATAATTAAAGATTGAGCGTAGTTTAGATCATTTGGTCTAAATAGGTAATGATCTGGATAAAAATATGCCTCATATTGTATACCCAATTGATCCAAAGTGGAATAGAAGCGTTGAGGATGACCTATGGCAGCCACAGCCGCACAGGGTGTGTCAAAGAATTGGGTTGCTGTTTCTTTTTGACTAGCCAGGTTTTTAATGGGCCCTGGCTTTAAAGTCATCGCAAAAACATTCCCTCTAGAACCCTTTAAATTGCATACAAACGGGGTTTCAACGCCCTCAGTGGCTGAATTGTGATTCACTACAATGAAATCCACCTCCTCCAATCGCTTTTTGGATTCTCGCAAAGGCCCAGCAGGCAAACACCAACCATTCCCCAATCCCCTCAAACCATCCATCACCAATAACTCAATGGCTCGTCCCATGCGATGATGTTGTAAGCCATCGTCGCTGATGATGATCTGGCTTTGATGTTTGTCTAAAAGATAACGCACCGCTTGGTTGCGCTTAGGCGCTATCACCACCGGACAATGAGTCTTTAAAGCCAATAACAAAGGTTCATCCCCCACAGTCATCGCGCAATCCTGTGGCTGTACCTCGTAAGGAAAATTGGTAAGCTTTGTTTTGTAGCCCCTGCTGACGATTCCAACCCGCAACCCATTTTCCTGAATTTTGTTAGCCAATGCAATCACCAACGGAGTTTTACCGACGCCGCCTACAGTGATATTGCCCACTACAATGATTGGAACCGAGAATTTTTGTTGACAAAAAGCCTGCAAAACACGTCTTCTTAAATACACAATCCCTTGGTATAACCATGAAAAAGGCCTAAGAACCCATTGAAGAGGATGAAAGGCGCCATACCATAATCTATTCCAAAATAAATCCATCAAATCAGAACTTCCTCATCCATTTGCCCCACTTCCTGCGCCCTATGCAGTTGTACATAATGCCCATTCAAGTCGATTAATTCTTGATGAGTACCCTGCTCCACAATACGGCCCTGCTGGATGACAATGATTTTATCGGCACGTTTGATGGTGGATAATCGGTGAGCAATGATCAAACTGCTGCGATTCAACATCACCTGATCCAAAGCCAATTGAATGAAATGCTCGGATTCACCGTCCAAAGCCGAGGTGGCTTCATCGAGAATCAAAATGGGTGCATCCTTCAAAATGGCTCGGGCAATGGCTATCCTTTGTCGCTGACCACCAGATAACAATAAACCATTCTCACCAATGGGCGTATCGTATCCCTCTGGCAACCGACTGATGAATTCATGCGCGTAAGCCAATTTTGCAGCCGTGATGATCTCTTGTCTGGTAGCATTCTGACGGCCATACGCAATGTTATTCGCCAAGGAATCGTTAAAAAGAATCACGTTTTGACTCACCAAGGACATCTGCTGACGCAGACTGGATAAATTCAATTGATGAATGGGAATGCCATCCAAAGCAATGGTCCCCTCAGTCACCTCATAAAAACGAGGCAACAAACTGGCTATGGTGGTTTTGCCACTCCCAGAGTGCCCAACTAAAGCCACAGACTGCCCGGCTTTTATGGTGAAATTCAAATCATGCAACACCCGATGACCCCGCCTATACGCAAAAGACACCCCTTTGAATTGAATGTCACCCACTGCCTTCTGCGTCAAAGTCAAACCCCTAGTCGGCTCTATGGCTTCATCCAATAAATTAAAAACGCTTTCCGCACCAGCCAAACCCCTTTGAATAGTGGCGTTTAAAGTGGTTAATGTTTTCATGGGCTTTATCAGTTGAAACATGGCCATGATGATGGCTAAAAAAGAACCGGCTGTAATCACAAGCACAGTGGACAATTGAATGGTTGCTAAAATGATCAAAGAAATCCCAAGAGCAATCACGATTTGGACACCGGATACGTTGAGGGATTTGCTGACAGCCACTTTCATGTCGTTTTGTCTAGAAGCCTCCGTTGCCTGATTGAATTTGGCCTTCTCATACTCGGCTGCACCAAAAATACGCACCACCTTATACCCATCGATTGCCTCACTTGCAATTTCCGTAACTTCGCCCATGGTTTTTTGAACCTTATGACTGATACGCCTCACCCGCTTATTCGTAAGACTCACAATCAGACCCACAAAAGGCGTGATCAATAAAAAGATCAAAGACAATTGCCAACTGATGAACATCATGACACCCAAAAGCCCAATCACCAAGCAAACGTTTTGAACAAAGTCCGTTAGAGCATCCGCACTCACCTGTGCGACTTGCTCCACATCGAATAATATTTTGGATAACATCTCACCCGAAGTGGCCTCATCGTAAAAATCCGCAGGCAAGTGAATGATGTGAGCAAACACACGTTGCCTTAAAACCTTCACCACCGAACGCGCAACCCAAGTCATGCAGTAAGCACCCAACGAACTGAGAATACCCCGCAAGCTCACACCCACCAGTACGATGATGGGGATTTGCTTAACAAAGACCTCATCGACGTGAATGAAACTTTTATCCAAAAAAGGACGCATCAAATAAGTAAAACCCGCATCGATGCCGGCATATAAAATATTGGCCAGGATGCCTAAAAACAATATCGTCCAAAAGGGTTTTACAAAGGTTAATAAGCGCTTATACAACAAAAGGGTCTTAATTGGGGGTTTATTCTTCATTCACTCATAATTCAAAAACAGCAGATCGTCAATTGTACCAAGTATTGGACTAAAGAGCCAATTTCGTGAATTTGATGCGCGTATAGGCACAAGAAAAACCCACTTTTTGAACGTTGAGATCGGAAACAGTTCCAGGCACAGTGGTCACAGTAGCAATTCTTAAACCTCTTTTTTTTGCCTCATTCAACCGCAGTGACACTAATTTTTTCTGCAGTCCTTTTCCTCTATACTGAGGCAGAGTACTAGTGACCGCCAAATCACATACCTCACCATGCATAGCCAAGCTTGCCCCGGCAATGAGATGAGTGTGATCATAAACACCAAACACAAGCACATTGTTTGCGCTGGCATAACGAACAAATTGCTCTTTAATGGGTGGGTACTCGAAACCTATAGCCATTTGAGTGGCCCATTCCTCGAATTGAGGTGCAGACAATTGTTTTATAATCAAATCGCCCCAATTCAAATCCACTGGACTATAGTCCATTAAATTGAATGCAAACACATTATTGAATTCAGTGATACCATAGCCGCGCTCACTTAAAAACACCGCCAGATCAGTGCCGGCATAAGGACATAATTCTATATCCACCCGAGCATGCTGGAAGGATGCGTAAAATTGCTCTATTTTTTTCAATTCAGCGGCATATTGTTTAGGTTTTAAAGCAAATCCCCAACCAATCACTTGAGAAAGATACGAATCAAAACCAGAAAAACAAGCAGCTCCAGTACTTAGATCCAATACACGATACGCATCATACTGTTTCGTGACTTCAATATGAGTTTGCTTAATGCAGGTTTCCATTTGCAAAGCGATCTGTTTTGTGATGAACATCGTGTTTTAAACCTTCCATTATTTGATTGATTAAGCCTGGGCCCTGGTAAATTAAGCCTGTGTATAATTGCAACAAACTGGCCCCAGCATTTATTTTTTCGTGCCCTGTGACAATCGGTTATCCCACCAGCTCCAATTAAAGTCAAATCATCCCCTACAAGTGATTTTAATAAAGCCAAACATTGGGTGGATTTGACTGCCAAAGGCTTGCCACTCAAGCCCCCTATTTCCGTGGCATCAGGCAGTCCTTGAACCAGTTCTCGAGAACAGGTCGTATTGGTGGCAATGATTCCTTCAATGCCATGACTTAAAAAAAGAGTTGTCATCTGCTTGAGGGTTTCAGGCGATTCATCTGGAGAAATCTTAACCACCAAAGGCACCTGCTTTTGATGTTGATCGGCTAATTTTTTTTGCTCCTCCATTAAATGCCACAACAAATCATCCAAATATTCTTTTTGTTGTAACTGGCGCAAATCAGGGGTGTTGGGTGAGGAAATGTTGATGGTGATGTAAGCGGCGTACTCATAGACTTTCCGCAGGCAATGCAAATAATCTTCTGCTGCATGATTCAAGGCAGTCTCTTTGTTTTTACCAATGTTAAGTCCTAACACCCCTTGGTAAGTGGATTTTTTTACATTGGCAATGAGCGCATCCACCCCCTGGTTGTTAAAACCCATGCGATTGATAATGGCCTGGCCTGCAATCAAACGAAATAAGCGCGGTTTTGGATTACCCACCTGAGCCTTTGGCGTCACCGTTCCTAACTCAATAAAGGAAAAACCCAATTTAGCCAAGGCATCCAAATGATCCCCATTTTTATCCAAGCCTGCGGCCAAACCCACGGGATGAGGGAAAGTGATTCCCATGGCTTTAAATGGCTGGGCTTTGGGCTGGGTGAAACAAAATTGAGGAAGGTAATGCAAGGCTGACAAAGACAGTGCATGAGCGGTTTCTGCATCTAAACGAAACAGCAAAGGTCGCAAAAGGGAATAGTTCAACAAGGCCCCCAATGGATGTACAATAAGTAAGTTTATGACTTTAACGCACAGATGTCCAACGTCTACCTCGATCTCATGTTAATTTATCGCACTAGGGCCTGTGGGCAATTATTATGAACAATAGACCAAAGTGAACCTGCTAAGCCTGTCTTTTTTGTATAATTTGTTGCAAGTCCTAGATGATGGGCGGCTAACCGATGACCAAGGTCGAACCGTGGATTTTCGCAATAGGGTCATTGTTATGACTTCAAATTTAGGTTCTCATCTGATTCAAGACATGACCGACAAGTCCTATTGATTTGGGCTATTAGAGCTGTACTTCGCGCGAAGTATAGCTAAGGTCTCATGAATTGGATTGAGGCAAACCCTTTAAGAAATTATAAATATTAGGAGGCGTGTCAGGAATTTTGTAATAATATCCTTGCGCGTAGTCGCACCCTTGAGCAATTAAAAAATCTCGCTGAAATTCGTTTTCAACTCCTTCAGCCAAG
This sequence comes from uncultured Gammaproteobacteria bacterium, assembly GCA_963785145.1. Lineage (GTDB taxonomy): Bacteria > Pseudomonadota > Gammaproteobacteria > Legionellales > Legionellaceae > Legionella. The sequence continues at coordinate 29,796 of CAWAUF010000011.1, forward strand.
ACGCTTAAATTCAAGCTATGGCCTAAATTGATGATTGCCTTGGCAATGGCTGCGTCGTTTTGATCATTGGACATCTCGACTATAAACGATCGATCAATCTTCAATTTATCGACTGGAAATTGTTTTAAATAAGACAAACTGGAATAGCCGGTTCCAAAATCATCAATCACCAATCTTGCACCCATGGCTTTTATGGCATACATGGTTTCCACTACGTGCTCTATGTCTTCGACCAACAAACTTTCGGTTAATTCAAGTTCTAAAAATTTGGATTCCAAACCCGTTTTTTTCAAAACCTTAGCCACGATTTCAGGCAAATTACTTTGCCTAAATTGTCTTCCAGAGATATTAACTGCCACGCTTAAGTTTTTAAGGCCTTGCTTTTGCCATTTTATCATTTGCATGCAAGCCTCTTCCAATGCCCATTCTCCCATCTCCAGAATCAAACCCGTCTCTTCTGCCATTGGGATAAAATCCACAGGGCTGACTTGGCCTAATATTTTACTGTGCATGCGCATGAGCGCTTCAAAACCCACCACCTTGGATTGCTTCAGATCCACTAAAGGTTGGTATACCAGATACAATTCATTGTTCTTAACCGCCTCTCTTAAGGCATTGTCCAAGAGCATGTGATCAATGACCTTTCGATTCATTTCCGGTTCATACAGTCTGTAATTGTTTCTGCCGCTGTCTTTTGCATGGTACATGGATAAATCCGCGCTTTTCATCAAGGATTCGTAATCTTGGCCATCTTGTGGGTAAAAGCTGATGCCCACACTGGCTGTTATTTTAATGTTGTGGTTTTCGATTTGTATGGTTTTTTCAATCCCCTGCAGCATATTCTGCGCAATTTTTTCCACCTGCTGCATGCTTTGTATATTGGTCAATAAAATAATGAATTCATCCCCACCCAATCGTGCAACCGTATCAAAATCATTGGTGAATCCTAACAGGATATTCGCTATACATTGCAAGAGCTTATCACCCATGCTATGACCTAAGGTGTCGTTGGTTAATTTAAATCTATCCAAATCCAAGAATAAAAAAGCCAAAATGGATTTATTTTTTTTAGCTTGTAAAATGGATTGTTCCACCCTATCCATCAACAGCACGCGATTGGGTAAATTGGTTAAAGAGTCATAGGTGGCTTGCCGCACCAATTGACTTTCCATATCCCGGCGTTGAGTAATGTCGTTGAGAATGCAGATGTAATGTTTTACGTGGCCGAAGGAATCTTTCACTGGGGCTACGGATATTTCACACCAATACTTTTCACCATTGCGTTTGACATTCTCCATTTCAACCGTTTCTTCGCGTGCCTCTCTAAAAGCAAGCTCAATTCGTTTAGTACTGACCTCTTCAAAGTCGGATCCCAATAAGGTATTTAAATTTTGATTCAAAGCTTGTTTTTCTGAGTAACTGGTGATGCGCTCGAAGGCTTTGTTGATGTAAATCACTTTGTTTTCTTTTTTACTGATGTCAATAATCGCGATGCCATGGGTACTGGCCTCAACGGCTCGTTCACGAATACGCAATTCATCTTCTGCCAGACGTTTTTGAGTCACGTCTCTAAAGCTGTAGACTCGCCCAACAATTTCGCTCCCAACGCGCTGGGGCTGGGTAAAGCGTTCGTAAATACGTCCGTCTTTAAAATTCAATTCAGGCAATTCGCCTTGCCATTCTGGATTTTTATATAAATATTGGACATCCGAAATCAAGGATTGAGGATCTTTCAATTGGTCCAAAATGTAATCGAAACTGATGCTCTCTTTGCCTGACTCCATCATGTAAGATGGAATACGCCACATTTCAACGAACTTTTGATTCCAGTCCACCACCGCACCATGGCCATTGACCATCATGATTCCGTCCGCTGTGGATTCTAAGGTGGCTCGTAGTAAAGAAAGGGAGCGTTCGAGCTCTGAATTTTTTTCAAGAATGGCCGCTGATCCTACCGGTGCATTCACAATTCGTTTGAATTCAGGTTGCGTATGATACCATTGTTCCAGCATGGTGGACAGCTCGGGCGGATAATTACCTATCAAACCCAATGCCTTATAAATATCGGTGACGGAGGGTTCTTTGCCTCTTTTTTTTAATTTTTCAGCGACGCGAGCAACTTTTTGATATTTGATTTCTTGCCTATTCATACATCACTCACTAGAATGGTTCTCTGTAAGTATAACGGCTGATTGAATAAAATCTTTAATCCTAAAAAAGGACTTCAATGAAAATCGATCATTTTGATACTCGGGCCATTCATGCTGGCCAAAAACCCTGTCCGGCAACAGGAGCAGTAATGACTCCTATTTACGCCACCTCCACTTACAAACAAATAGCCCCTGGTGAGCACTTTGGTTTTGAATATTCGCGCACACAAAATCCCACTCGATTTGCCTATGAGGATTGCGTTGCGAGTTTGGAATCGGGCCAAAGGGGATTTGCCTTTGCTTCCGGGATGGCTGCAATCAATACCGTCATTGATTTATTGAATGCTAAAGATCACGTGATTGCCATGGATGATTTGTATGGAGGCACTTTTCGCTTGTTTGATAAGGTCAAGCAACGTACCTCCAATTTAGCCTTTTCTTTTGTAGACATGACCGATCCTCAAACCATCGAGGCGGCCATCACTGAAAAAACCAAAATGATTTGGGTGGAAACGCCTTCAAATCCCATGTTAAAATTGGCTAATTTGCGCAAAATTGCAAGCATTGCCAAAAAACATGGCCTTATTTCTGTGGTAGACAACACCTTTGCCACCCCCTGGATACAACGCCCTTTAGAACTCGGCTTTGATCTGGTGATTCATTCGGCTACAAAATATTTAAACGGCCATTCGGACGTCGTTTCTGGAGTGGTCGTTGTGGGGGAGAACTCCGAACTGGCTGAGCAAATGGCTTTTTTACAAAATGCCTCCGGCGCCATTGCCAGTCCCTTTGACAGCTTTCTGGTTTTAAGAAGTTTGAAAACCTTGTCTGTGCGCATGCAAAGGCATTGTGAGAATGCCAATTATTTAGCAAATTGGCTAAGCAGCCACCCTAAAATCAGCAAGATCATCTATCCCGGACTTGAAAGTCACCCACAACATGCTTTGGCAAAAGAACAAATGCGTGACAACGGTGGTATGATCACCCTGATTCTGAAAGGAGGTGTTGATGCTGCCAAAGGCTTTTTAGCCGGTTGTGAATTATTCACCTTGGCCGAAAGTCTTGGGGGTGTGGAAAGTCTCATCGAGCATCCAGCCATCATGACCCATGCGTCCATCCCTCTGAAACAACGACAACAATTGGGCATTGAAGAGGGTTTGATAAGACTATCGGTTGGGATTGAACACGTCGACGACCTGCGTGCTGATTTGGATTATGCTTTAAAAAGGAGTAGTTGATGCAAACAAACAAAACCTCAGGTGGCCAAGTGCAGGCTATTTTAGCCACCCTCATTCTAATCCTCTCAACCAGTTTATTTTTTATTCCGGTTTTGTGCATGGGTTTATTTAAATTATTTCCCCATGAGAAATGGCAATCCCTTTGTACGCAAGGAGTGGATGCCATCGTGGCGTGCTGGTGCGATTTGAACAATTGGTATATTAATAAAACTCAAAAAATTCATTGGGACATTTCAGGATTGGACAATTTAAACAATAAAAATTGGTATTTGGTCATCGCAAATCATCAAAGTTGGTTGGATATTGTGATTTTACAACGCCTATTGAATCGTAAAATTCCAGTGTTGAAATTTTTTGTCAAAGATCAACTGAAATGGGTTCCTTTATTGGGTTTCTCCTGGTGGGCTATGGGTTGCCCTTTCATGAAACGATACAGCAAAAGCTATCTTGAAAAAAAACCACACAAGCAAGGAAAAGATTCTCATCAGCACCCAAAAGGCAATCGAAAAATTTAAGAAAAATCCAGCTTCCATCATGAATTTTGTCGAAGGCACCCGATTTAGTCATCAAAAAAAAGAGCAACAAGCTTCCCCCTACACCCATCTCTTAAAGCCCAAGGCCGGTGGAGTTGGGTTTATATTAAACGCCATGGGAAAACAACTGACTTCTGTATTGGATGTAACCATCGTCTACCCCCAAAAACATTCTTTATGGGATTTTCTTTGCAAACGCATCACGTCCATCACCGTGCATGTGCGTCATATTCCTATACCAGAGCAATTCACATGCCCAAAATTGATGCATCAAAATGGGAGTAAAACCACGTTTAACGACTGGTTGAATGCGCATTGGGCTGAAAAAGACAACTTAATCTCTTCATTGAAATAGGAACCGCATGAACTTACTGCAAACGACAATAGAACAAGCTTTTGAACAAAGACAAAACCTGAGTTTAAACAATGCAAGCTCAGAACTGTTGGCAGCCATAGAGGAGGTTTTGTCTGGTCTGGATGATGGGCAGTTACGCGTGGCAGAAAAAATAAACGGCGAATGGACAGTGCATCAATGGATAAAAAAAGCCGTCTTGTTGTCTTTCAAATTATACTCCAATGACCTCATCCAGGGTGGTTTTTGCAATTTTTACGACAAAGTGCCACTCAAATTCAAGGACTATTCATTGGAAAAATTCCAACAATCGGGCGTGCGTGTGGTGCCTCATGCCATGGTAAGGCGCGGTGCCTTCATCGCCAAAAACACGGTGCTCATGCCTTCTTATGTCAATCTCGGGGCTTACGTTGATGAGGGTGTCATGGTGGATACTTGGGCTACCGTGGGATCTTGTGCGCAAATAGGAAAAAACGTTCATCTATCCGGAGGTGTGGGCATAGGAGGGGTATTGGAACCCTTACAGGCCAATCCCACCATCATTGAAGACAATTGTTTTATTGGAGCCCGTTCCGAAGTCGTTGAAGGCGTCATTGTGGAGAGAGATTCGGTATTGTCCATGGGCGTTTTTTTAGGTCAAAGCACTAAAATTTACAATCGCCTCACTGGGGAAATCAGTTATGGCCGAATCCCTGCAGGCTCGGTAGTGGTTGCCGGCAGCTTGCCTTCTAAAGACAACAGCCACAACTTGTATTGCGCTGTCATCGTCAAGCAAGTCGATGAAAAAACCCGAGCGAAAATCAGCATCAATGAGTTGTTAAGGATGGACGCCTGTGACTGATCTTTTTAAAATCCTAGACACTCTCATTCGTTTCGAATCCGTCACTCCAGAAGACAAGGGTTGTCAGGATTATATGATTCAATTTCTGGAAAATTTAGGCTTTTCTTGCCTGAAACTAGATAATCAACCGGTTTCCAATTTTTTTGCTTGTTGTGGAAGCGAAGGCCCTTTTTTGGTTTTTGCAGGACACACGGATGTGGTCCCAATAGGCGCTGCGGCTAAATGGAACAGCGATCCATTTGCCTTGACCCTGTTGGAGGATAAACTCTATGGTCGCGGGGTGGCCGACATGAAGGGCAGCCTTGCCTGCATGCTCAAATTCGCAGAACGCTGGGTAAAAACCTACCCTCAGTCTTTGGGTCGATTAGGATTTCTCATCACCAGTGGTGAAGAAGGCGACGAATTTCATCTGGGCACTCCCTATGTGATGCAACAATTGCAAGAACGAGGCATCCACTTGGATTATTGCATTGTTGGCGAACCTTCCAGTACTCGAGAAGTAGGCGATGTCATCAAAGTCGGTCGGCGCGGTTCTTTAAGCGCTAAAATCCATTTGCATGGGAAACAAGGCCACGTGGCCTATCCTCATTTGGCTGAAAATCCCATTCATAGGGTCAGCCCTGCATTAACCCAATTAACAACAAACCAATGGGATGCCGGCAACGCCTGGTTCTCCCCTACTTCTATGCAAATCACTCACATTCATTCCGGTGGTCAGGCCTCCAATGTCATTCCTGGTGAATTGCTGCTTCACTTGAATTTCAGATTTTCCACAGAACGAACCCATGACTCCTTAATGGAAGAGGTTACTGGAATTTTTAAGCAACATGATTTGCACCCGATCATAGAATGGCGTTTAAATGGAGATCCTTTTTTAACCAAGACAGGGCTGTTGGTGGAGGCTTCAAAACAAGCCATCTTTGAACACACCGGCATCCACACGGAATTATCCACCAGTGGCGGCACCTCCGATGGCCGTTTCATCGCTCCCTTTGGTGTTGAAGTGGTGGAAATTGGTCCGCTGAATGCAAGCATTCATCAAGTCAATGAATGGGTAAGGCTTGAAGATTTAGAAACCTTAGAAAAAATTTATTTTGCAATCAGTGAACGCTTACTTTCTGCTCATTCTAGGGGCTGTTGACAATTGCAAGGATCCTATGCAAATCTCATTAAGCATATAGCACAAATTAAGCGCTTAAACCCGCTCATTTTTACATGCTTTTATCATCTAAAGGCTCTTCTGTTTGGAAATTGAGAGGACATTTTCATTTAGGTTTGACATCTAGATCCTTCCTTATTGTCTAAACAAATGAATGTTTGTATAATTTATCCCATGTTTCCTTAGAAAAAATACCATGCCTTCTGCTGTTGACTATCCTTTAATGGAAAAAATTTATCATCAAATCATTGCCTTATTGACAAAGAAACAATTTGCAGAAAGTCAAAAATTGATTAATGAGCACCCCAATGTTTTAACCTACGCCCATGAGAATGCGACCTTATTACTGGAATTTGCCTGTGTACGGTTTGAACCCACTACTTTAAAATGGCTTTGCGATGTCATGCTGCAACGACATTTTTCCGTGGATAAAAAAAATGATGGGGGATTATCGGTTTTACACCGGGCTTATCTCTTTGGTCATCATGAAGCGCTGCGTATTTTATTACCCTATTCCAGCGAACCACACCTAAAGGAATGGCTGGCTCAAAGACAATTGGCTTGTGTATTGGGTAAAAAGAGCTTAACCGCTAAAAGGATTGTCTTTGCAAATCCCAACCTGTTTGCGGTTTCTGAAGCTGGATATGAGTTTGAAACCCTGCTGTTACTCAATTCAACCATCAGTGCTTTTTCCGATGGCAGACCTGATTTGGCTCCCATTGTTAAAGCCATCCGTTATTGGCAAAGAACTGAGCACACCAAAATCGATGTTGCTGATTCTGATTGCTCGAGCAAAACGTTCTAGGGTATTTTTTTCAGCAGGTTACAAAAAACACACCTTTTCAGTTTCCATTAAAAAAGTAAACCCAGAGGCATACCTAATGAGTTTTTACGATTTGAATGAACTGGGTGGTCTCGGATGGGATGGTGTTTGCAAATTCGTAAGAAAAACCATCATTTCAAATGAAAAAACCTTACATGACATTGTGGTTGAGTTGTTGTCCAATATAAATGCCGAAGAAAAGCTTACACGAGATTTAATAAACACCATTCCCAAACGCTACGATACTACGCCTTATTGTTTTGATGAACGCATAGTTATCAACAATGTGGATGATTTCAGAGGAAAACAGGTGTTACTGGGAAAATATAAAAATAAGCATTCTGGATTTGTTCATGGACACTTTGGGCGTAGAACAAGGTAAATTGCAATATCAAGAATTTATAGCCTTTATTGAAAATCGATTGATAGACAACATCCAAATGGTTTATGGGGACAGGGCAAATCCCAAAGCCATGCAAGAATTGAGGAATCTGGTTGTTTCAAGAAATACGACAGAATCACCTAATTTTTTAAAACAATTGGCAATCTTTACCTGTCCCGGAATGCTCATTGGCGGCGCCATTGGTTTATCCTTTACACTGGCGGGGCCAATTCTTACTGCACTTTTTGTTGCAGTGAGTGTTTTGGTATCGGTTTGTGTGTATTGCTTGTATGAAAAAATCAATCAAAAATTAAAGCCTCCCATCCCCCTTGCTTTTTTTGCTAAAGAAAGCTCAGAAGATTTTCATAAGGCACAGGAGCCGGCCACAAGTCTTTGGCCAATTAGTTCTATTGTTGCTTGTTGATGAACTTGTCCTATAAACAGCATCTGTTCTCTGCTCATAAATTTAAAAAAAGGATCCAGTATAGTAATGGTGACAATAAATTAAAAAAATCTGCACAATAAATGTCCATATAATAAAAATTTTGTTATACTATCTGTATAAGCAATGCTGAATGAGGTAGCGACCATGGCTGGTAATCAAGCGAATAAGGAAAGAAATGTCGAAGAACTACAGGAATTACAAAGCAAGATAGATGGGCATCATGCATCCATTAAAGAACTGGAAGATGAAAGAAATTTCCAACGTCTTATAGCTCGTTACTTGGAAACGCAAAAAAAATCCTTCTACAAACTACCTGCATATGCTGAAGCGTTTCGGAAGATATATGAACTGGATGCAGAAATAGAAGACCATAATAAAAATCTTAAAGAACTTAAAAAAGAACAATCAGAAGTAAAAAAAGAACTCGTGTTGGCTGGGAAAATAACCCTGAAGCAGTTATCAGAGGCTCCTTCTCAATGGAAGAAAGATTCTGTGTTATCACAAGGAGAGAAAAAAAATAATCATTTGAGTCCTGATGAACTCAAGGCACAAGAACTACAGAGCAAAATAGATGGTCACCAGGCATATATTGGAAAATTGAAAGCTGAAAGAGAATTCCAACGCCTTACAATGAGTCACTTAGAAACAACAAGACGCTCTTGTTACAAAATACCTGAATATGGTAAAGCACGCCTGAAAATAGATGAACTGAATGGGGATATAGAAAAATATAATAAAAACCTTGAAGGGCTTAAAAAAGAACAGGCAGAATTAAAAGAACTCTTGGCTGGAAAAATAACCCGGACACAGGCATCACAGGCTTCTAAATTGGAAGTACCAGCAAATAAACTCCAACCAGATTACCTTGATAAAGAAACCTCTGCCGTAGATAAAAAGAGAGGGGAAGAGAAAGAGAAGGAGAAGGAAGCAGAACAATCTGAGGATGAAATTGAAAATACTTTTAGATTAAAGTAGAAGGTCTACGGGGAGAGAGGGGTTAAGTCTTTTGAAAATCCATGATTTGGACAACATCCAAAGTACATCATGGGGGGCAGGATGAATTTTCTGTTATCGGCAACACCCAATCTGCTTCCGCTGCTTGAAAGAATTGATTTTTCATTAGAAATCGAGCGTTCAAACAATCATTGGCTTTATAGGTTGATTGGGGGATAGAACCCAGGTCGGCCATCTGTTCAATCGTAAGAAATAAATCCTGAATGACTGTGCCCTTGGTGAATAGTTCTAATGCGCTACCACGAGCTGCATTGCGAAAGGCTTGAGTGACTGTAAACAAAGCATTGGCTTGGAGCTCGTTTTGAAGAGGGGCTCGTTTCAACATTTGATTCAATGCTTGCTGGTCTATGTTTGCTTCCGAAAAATGAAAGGCGTTGAGCTTTTGAATGGCTAAAATATGTGGTTTGGTTTCTTTACTTGGTATGATCAATCCATAGTACTTTACTTGTGAACCTAAATGAAATAATCCTAAAATCATCACCTCCTCATCCAAACTCTGATCGTTTTGACGGGTTAAGTAAATAGGACGTATGAAGTAGAGATTCATATCTAAATTGAGCAGAGTAAATTCCCGCCATTGACTGCTGTCTTGTAATTTCTTTAATAACAAACTGTAGTCTAGCGTTTTTTTATTGTAAACATCTACGTATGGGAATGGGACGTTCTCTTGAGTAAACAACACTGGTGTTGTTAAAACCAAAGCATTCTGCTTCATGAGATATCTTTGATGAAGTATCAAGATTGGGGATAACAACAGCGTAGTAATAGCAGCGATCGCATAGTTAAAGGGTACTACCAGGAATAGAGTAAGCAGAAAAAAGGGCAATAAGACAGGTGTAGTTACTACAAACAGCAATTTTTGCCATAGAGTAGAATCATTTCCATCTCCATAGGGCATATAGATCATGTAAATACAGGCACCAAATTTAATAAGAGCTGGAAAAATAAAAAGATAATCAATTATCCCAAATTCAAAAGCAAAGCCACCAGCATCGCTTGCCTTTGGATCATCGCCAACGAGCGATCCGGTTAGACATGAAAAAAAAGAGATGAAATAGTTTTCTTGATTGATCATCAGGCGATCGATGATGGTTTTGCTTTTAAAGGGATTAAATTTTTTAAAGGCCCGAAAGGGATTGTAACGAACAGATGAATAACGCATTGGAAATACCAAAATTCACAAAAGGGTAATTCTTCCAATATTTGCTTATGCTGTCAACTGATCAAGCAGTTTTGACTATATGGAATTAACCCTAACTCCAAACTGGTGTTCTTTAGAATTTTTTTTCTAAAGAATTAATCGATGGCATGTCCTTATTGGTGGGGAGTTTTGCTAGCTCCCGTTTTTTCCCATCAGTTAAAGCAGTTGCACTGGCGTCAAGGCGGCTTTCAATTTTCTCCTGTTGCCTTTTTCTTTGAGGACTATCTAAGGAGGGATGCAAATCTATTTTACGCGTATCATAGGCTACAATTGTGTAACCATTTTCATATTCTGGGTGGCTACTTAAAGCTCGATTGGGTTCTGACTCGAAAAGTTCAAACCGATAAGGGTTTTCAGGGAGCGCATTTAAATTACTGAGCGCCTGAATCATATTTTTTTTGGCCTCTATATACAAAAGTTGTCCAGACATATCATCAGTAAATCTCCTAGAATTTGCACTTAGAACGATCAAATTTGGTCCTTGTTCCATTAATATCTTCAAATAATTTTGTTGCTCTTCAATGGAAATACCAATACCACCACAGAGTTTTTCATCGCCTGAACAAGCACAAATGCAATTTCGACCTAAAATTACATCAATTCCATGTTGTTGCGATATATCCTCTTTTAATTGAGTTGAATTTATCTTTGCATATTCTCTTCGACTTTCAAATTCTTGTTGAGGTAAATGAGCTCCAAATTTGGGTGCATTTTTTCTTTTAGCTTCATCTGGACTCAAATAACTAAAATCCACAAAATCGGACTGGATAATTTCAATTTGAGCTCCCAATCCTGCTTTTTCTATGGCATGAGCAACTGAAGCTGTTTCATGGTCTTTTAATAATACATCTGTTGTATCTGAAAGGCATAAAATTTTTTTAGCCTTCAGCTCTTCATTCAGAATATCATGAAGCTGATTTGGATATAATTTATTCTTTTCTAAAAGAGCAAGCGCATCATGAGCAGTAATAAAGGCTTTAGCCATAATTCCCCCCTTTTAAGGAAGTATAGCTAATTTTTTATACATTATGGCAAAAATAAAAATAATCTAAGTTTAAGAGTATTAGCGCATTCTACTGTAACAGGTGGGAGCAATTTTGGAGTAGGTAACTCAATGTGGGGTTTCATGGCTGAGTAAATAACATTAATTGGGCGCAGCACCCTATTGGGAACGCTTGTATTTTGCTTTGGGTATATCGTTGATAACCCCATCTGTTCCATCAGTTTTTTTACTCGACGCCTTCCTACTGGATAGCCAACCTCCTTGGACAACCATTTCGCACGTTTAATTTTACCTTCGCATGGATACTGGAGATAATGCTCGTCAAGTAGTGCCATCAGCCGTTCGTCTTCTTCAGAACAGGGGGGAGCCCTATAATAATAGCTTGAAACCGATAATCCTAACAGCATGCATTGCTCACGAATACTCAGTTCAGCTGTCGCTTCAATCATGGCTCGTTTCTCACCCAAGCTCAGATTCATGCTTTTTTTTAGCCATGATAATTGTGCTTGAAGGCGGCCAATTTCTTGATACAAGTCATTAACAAGCTGTTCCTGAGCTTTTTTCTCTTTTTCATGAGCCCCAGAAAAAACATCATCAATCGCCTTCAAGGCAGTTTGCTTCCATGTTTTAACTTGCGTTGGATGTACTCCATATCCGCTGGTGATTTGAGCCTGTGTCAGTTTCCCTTCAACAGCAATTACAGCTATTTTTGCTTTCTTTGATGATGTAAAATAATTACGCTTCTTTCCCATCCTATTCTCCTCTTTCTATTAAGAAGAATAGCTCTTAAAAAATCCTCTTTTGTGTCCAAAAAACCGCGCCTATATCATAACACCGATTCCTATCATTGCTGTTACAGGAAATAATAGTCCTGAAGAGTTTAAGGAATACATAAAGGCAGGAATGCAAGAAGTAATATCCAAACCGCTAACCAAAGAAAAAGCCGAATATTTTTTATCATTTTGTAAATAAAATTAATCAGCTTTAGGACGCAGGGATAGAAAGAGTGAAGATAGAGCTTTTACCTACCTCGCTTTCAACTTGAATGGTGGCACCTAATAGTTTGGCCAGTATCTTTGCAAGATATAAACTTGCGTGCAAACCCTTTGAAGGCAGCGCCGTACTTATTAGACCTAGAGAGCTTGGTGTATTGTTCAAAGATGTAATCTAACATATCTGCTGGGATTCCAATGCCAGTATCTTCGACTTTGATATGAATCATATTGTCCTTTTTTAGACAGATACTGTTACTTGACCTTCATCCGTAAAATTAATGCCATTTGACATTAATTGGTAAATTATATCATGTAGTTTTACACGATCCGTTACAATCCAGTCTTCCTTTTTCGGTTTTATGGGTTTGATAATTAATTTTACATTTTTTGAGCCAATTGTAGGTCGAAGCTCTTTTTCAAGTTCTAATAGTAACTGAGAGATAAAAAAGGTTTCTGATTTAACCTCTAGATTAGAGATATAGGTAGCATCTATTATACGCTGTCTTACTTTTTCACAATCCTCACTCCTTTGTAAGAGAGTTTCAAAAAGTTCTTTAAATTCAGGGTATTCATCGATATAGAAGCTCAGAATCTGGACCACACTACCCATATCAGAGATTGGTGTCGATAAATCATGCCCCATGTTGGATACAAACTCTGTCATAATATACTTGGCTGTTTCAGCTTTATCTTTTGCATGTATTAATTCCATCTCCATTTTTTTACGGTCAGTGATATCAAAAGATATCCCTATGATCCCTATAATTTTGTTATTGGAATCATACAGAGGAGCTTTTTTGGACAAAAAAATGGATGCTTGCTTTGCTCCAACTATTTGAGCTTCTTCTTCTCTAGAAATTGATTTTTTTGTTTCCATGACCATGCGGTCAGATTCTATAATTTTTTTTACATCCGCTTTCCATGGAAGTTCATAATCAGTTTTCCCGATTATGTCGCTTTTTTTGTAAAACCAGCAGATATAACCTGTAATCGGTTACAACCTAAAAAAACCCCGTTTTTATCTTTCCAATACACGTGCCCTGGCAAATTATCTAAAATATCATTCAAAGTTCTTTCGGAGTTCCTCAGTTTTAATAGTATTTTTTCTTCTGCCTTTTTACGAGCAGTTATATCTATAGATATCCCCGCAACACCGACGATTTTATTTTT
>CAWAUF010000012.1:0-18723 GCA_963785145.1 uncultured Gammaproteobacteria bacterium
CACCCAATTTATGTTTTTACATATCAAGGGAACCCCGTTAGTCGATGTAATAATCATGCCTGGAAAAAAGCATTGGTTCGTGCAGAAATCAATGATTTTCGTTGGCATGACTTGCATCATACCTGGGCGAATTGGTAGGTGCAAAATGGTACACCCTTACATGAGTTACAACAACTGGGTGGGTGGTCCAATTATGAAATGGTATTGCGTTATGCGCACCTTTCAAGTGCACACCTAAGGGCTGCGGGTGAACGTGTTTAGAAACGTTTTGGTCACAGTAACTTGGCTTTTTGGTCACAAACTAGAGCTAAGCCCTTGATTTTATTGGTGCGCTCGGAGGGACTCGAACCCCGGACACCTTGGTTCGTAGTCACCTTGATCAAAAATAATGTTTGTACCAAAGTATAGGAAGAAGGTGTTGTATGGACAGATTCGTAAATTTCTTGGACCATTGTTTCATGATTTGGCGAGTCAACGTAGCTGCAAGATCTTAGAGGGGCATATGGTTCAGGATCATGTCCATGTGTTGATAGCTATCCCACCGAAATATTCAGTCTCGGAAGTGATTTGATATATCAAAGGAAAAAGTGCGATTGCTGTTGCAAGGCAGTTTGGTGGAAGAAAACGGAATTTTAATGGTGAAAAGTTTTGGGCTAGAGGCTATGCAGTATCAACTGTTGGTTTCGCAGAAGTGAAGATTAAAGAATACATCCGCAATCAAGAGCAGCTCGATGCCCAAGGTGTTAATGAAGAAGGTGATAACTTATTTTCCAAAGACTGTGGATGCGCAAAGTACTGTTGAGTTTTTTGATAAGGTAGAAAAAGCTTTCCCACGCGCGCTCAAGATACATATCTTTCTTGACCGCTCAGGCTATCATCGCAGCCCTTGTAAAAATGCATGCTAAAATCAGACGCATTAAACTTCATTATCTGCCGCCTTACAGTCCTAATTTAAATCCTATTGAACGCTTGTGGAAGATTATGAATGAGATGGTGAGAAACAATGTCTTTTTTACACCTCCTGAAGAATTTAGTCAAGCTATTGCTGATTTTTTTCACAAAACAGTCCCTAAAATAAAGCCTATCCTTTATCAGCGAATCAATGATAACTTCCAGATTATAAAACCTGTGCCTTCAGGTTGAATGAGTATAGAAATTGTAGTAAAATGTAATAAAATTAATTATTGTGTTTCTTTTGTGAAAATTAAAACGATATACCATCTTAGCTCAGATGCTCTAAGCAAACTTATTGGTAGCCCAGTACAAGAAAGAGATAAGTCCTTTTCCTTCTGGCAACGAATGAGTAAAGTTTGTATATCTGCGTGTAGACCATTGGCAACATACAGCTTCAGCGCTTCTAGCCTTTTAATGCTTTATTACTATTTCTTAGAGGCAGAATCTCAAGAAAATAGTTATTTTCAGTTGCTTGGAGCCGCAAGCCTTTGTTTTGGTCTTATGTCCTATAAGTACGCAATTCAATTATCAGATGAACTAAAACCCCTTATTCCCTTTAAACAGTATGACACTGTTAGCAATGATATGGTTTTTGTCGCATTAAATGAAATCAAAGAAGAAATGCCCGAAGAATTTAATACCTGGCTACAATTGTTATCTCTTACTTTTGAAGAAGCTCTATCCTTTTTTTCAAAAGGTATTATTAAAGGATATTGCTATGGGTTAGTTATGTCTTTGATGGAGCAAAGAATTGTGGATATTCCTGAAGACATGATAAAAAACCTTTCTAAAGTACACGCATTAAAAAAACAAATCATGTCGATCATGATTAGAACAGGTATTTTAGAGACTATAGAAGCAAAGCCCGCATTTCCTTTGGTTTCGTTTACACAAGAGAAGAAAAGGCTAATAAAACAACTAAGGCTGAGGATCTATGAACACAGTCAGGATTGTGTAGTGCATTCATCTGCAGTTCCTCTAAACCAGGGAAGTGAGGTTTTTTTAACCCACTTCATTGAAAGTCTCACAAAATCAAGTTATCTTCCTATTAACCAAACGAATGAGTCATTTCTTGAGGATGGTGCCTCATTAAAAATGATACTTCCTCTACATAAATTTTTCCCAAAAAACATTCAAGAAAAAACTTCCTCCGCAGTAAGACATCCACATAAGCCAGTATTTAAAAGCCTTTCTACTAAAATAAACAAGGTGGATTTTTTAGAAAGAGAAAAAAAACTAAGGCAAGCAGAAACAGATCGCGATGTATACATCAAGGAACATTCAAAAATCCTCACAAATGTGAATTTTTTATTCATAAAGCTCAGGATACATGAGCAAGATGGCGATCATGCCTTAGGTATCATTATACAAGCAGGCCGCTACTTTTTCTTTGATCCCAACATTGGTTTATTTGAATGCACATCTATCCAAACCTTAGCGCAAAAAATATATCTTGTAATAAGTAACTTGTATTCTGATTTTGATTTACACAGAGCAGAACTATTAGTTCACATTCCTATAAGCCCGCAATCTGAACAGAAAAATTCATTATCTACTGCTGTCTATAATTAGTGCTATCCTTACCGTTGTTGTCCTTCGGTTTGAAAATTTAACAAATGATACTTCAGAAGGTTAAATTCACTTTTATTGGCGAGACAGTTTAATATACTTATTTTAAGTATAAGCGCAAAATAAGTACAATATAACAATAGAAGCTGCGAAAACTGTTATAGATGACCAGGCTGCAAGTCGATTAATCTTTTTTGCCTGTAGGGCGGAATGATGCGCTTCGGCTGTTAAATTCAATATCAATTTTCTCATAATCTTAATACTGGACTTTGGCCTTTTTTGATGGCTACACGGTTGCAGCCTAATCTGCTTTGAATAAATTTAAAATCAAAACTGCCATAGATTTGATCTATTTTATTACACCACAACCAACCGCCGTCGTACCCGCTGGCACGTACTAATGACGGAGTGATAAGCCTACATAGCGGGTATCCATTTCGAGACGTGAGCAGCGCCTGCGATCCTCCGCTTAAAAAAGGTTGTCATTGCTAGAAAAATCAGTATCTTTGTGTTTCTGAAGACAAAAAGGTACAAGGAGTTACCAACAATGACACCGGAAATTATATCAGTTATCGCTGTATTTGCATGCGCATTTAATCGTCCAACATGGAAAAATATTCGCTTGGTGCTATTTTATGCCGCGGCGCAAGACGAGTAACCAGTGTACTTCGCGTGATGAACTTAAGCCATGAATCTAATTTTGGAAAATACCATCGTGTTTTGAATCGTTCTGCTTGGGATGGTCTAGCATTAAGTAAGATACTGCTTGGTTTGCTCATTAAATTGCTACCTGAATCATGGCCAATTTTAGTAGCTGTTGATGAAACCCTTGAGCGACAAGGAAAAAAGATTAAAGCAAAAGGTGCATACCGTGATGCGGTACGTTCTAGCCAATCAAATGTTGTCATATCTTATGGCCTAAAGTGGGAGTGCATGGCGATTATCGTACCCCTGCCCTGGTGTCGTAGGGCCTGGGCATTGCCATTTTTAACATTGCCATCACCATCCAAAAAATCAAACGATCAAGCTGGTCGTCGCCACAAAACATCGATTGATTGGACTAGACAGATGGTTATACTGATTAAATGAATAAAATCCGATCATTGGTAGTGGTCGAAACAACCTCTTGGTATGACAAAAAAGGCGAATTAACGTTCATTGATATTATTGCTGTGGTGAGGCGATCAATTTGGTCAAAACGATTTTCAAAGTCTGCAAATCATGATGACTTAGTAAAAATCATCGATCAAGATATAGCGTTGATACTAGATCATCTTGCAATGGCCGCTTAGTTGCTCTATTTTAAATCAATGTAGCCTTGTTCGCGTCTCGAAATGGATACCCCCTATGTTGGTTTATCACGCTGTCATTAGTACGTGCCAGCGTGTACAACGGCGGTTGGTTGTGATGTAATAAAATAGAACAAATCTATGGCAGGTTTGGTTTTGAATTTATTCAAAGCAGATTAGGTTGCAATCGCGTAGCCATCAAAAAAAGGCCAAAGTCCAGGCCAGAACATTTAAAAGAAATGGCAGCTTTTTCATTAGCGACTGGTCTACGTGAGTCCAATGTTACACATATAAAATGGCAACAGGTCAATTTAGATAAGAAACATGCCTTGGTGCATGCCGATGAATCTAAAACGAAACGAGCCATTCCTGTGCCTGGGTTTTATGTCACAAATAAGAGATATGTCCTTGATTTATATGGCGCGCCCGGAGAGATTCGAACTCCCGACCCCCTGGTTCGTAGCCAGATACTCTATCCAACTGAGCTACGGGCGCAAGCTTGACTGGCGGAGAGAGAGGGATTCGAACCCTCGATGGAGATTTTGTCCCATACTCCCTTAGCAGGGGAGCGCCTTCGACCACTCGGCCATCTCTCCGATCTTGTAGGAATCGAAGTATATCAGGTATTTAAAGGGCGTCAATCTTTATGTCAGCAGAAAAAAGTAAATTCATGAATTAAGAATCTATAAAATCCATTGACTCTGGAGAATACTGGGCCAATCCATTTACAAAAAAGGAATTTAAATTTACAATGCGACAGCCCAGATGCCTAGTATTAAGGCTCGTAATCACTCATTTTGCCAACTTAGCTTGAATTTTGCCCTATAATTAATATTGGAGTGCTTTTTTGAAAGATCATTTTAATGTAGTTTTTACAGCAGGATCAAAGGGATATTAATATGGGTACAACCAACCCAGGTAATCGACATTTTGGTGTATTTCAATTGATCATGATTGCCATCGTATCCGTTGATAGTTTGCGTAATTTGCCTATTGGCGCTCAATATGGGTTTTCTTTAGTTACCTTTTATCTTTTTGCTGGTATTGCCTTTTTTTTTCCACTGGCATGGACGGCCTCTCAATTAGCCGTACGTTTTCCACATGCCGGAGGGTCTTACCTCTGGGTAGAGGCTGCTTTTGGTAAATCCTTAGGTTATTTATCCATGTGGCTTTTGTGGATATACAATGTCATTTGGTATCCTACTATTTTTGCGTTCATTTCCAGCATCATTGCTTCGCTCATTTATCCGGATTATGAAAACAATCGTTGGATTATGTTGATGACTTGCGTCAGCTTGTTTTGGCTAATCACCTTCATTCATTCCTATGGGATCCGATCCAGCGCGAGGATAAGCACTTTATGCGCTATTTTAGGCACGCTTTTGCCTATGTTTTTAATGATTGTTTTAGCGGCCTATTGGTTGTTTTCCGGCCTGCCTTCAGCCACCCCCCTGAGTTGGCAAGCACTGTTACCATCTGCTGATACAACGAACAATCTGGCTTATTTCTCCAATATTTTATTCGGCTTATTGGGCATTGAAGTCATAGCCATGCATTCTGCAAACGTGCCCTATCCCCAAAAAGCTTACCCTCGGGCTTTGCTCATCAGCGCGCCCATCATTTTAATTTCACTCATTTTAAGTTCTCTGGCCTTATGCATCATCGTTCCTCCAGAACAAATCAAATTATTAACTGGCATTATGGAAATATTCAAATTATTCTTTGCGGCTCATCATTTTACTTTTGGCACTCAAATCATAGGCTGGTGCATTGTCATTGGTGGGCTTGGTATTGCTTCTTCTTGGATGATAGGTCTTACACGCGGGATCCACATTGCATTGGGCACGGCTCATCCTCCTCCCATTTTCACCCGATTGAATAAAAATGGGGTTCCCATGAGCATTCTTATTTTCCAAGGTTTGATTTACACCCTGTTGCTGAGTGCCTTTATATTATTGCCCTCGGTCAACAGCTCCTATTGGCTTTTGTCTGCCTTGACAGCTCAATTTGCCTTGCTTTATTACCTGATTTTATTTTCTGCTGCGATTAAATTATTTCGTAAGCAATCGAAAAATACCTTTCAAACTTTTATTGGGACCATCATGCCCTTGAGTGCGGGGATAGTGAGTCTTATTGGCATTGCGGTGGGGTTCATTCCTCCCTTGCAAATCAGTCCAGATCATCTGTTGCAGTATGAACTGTTCATGATTGGAAGCATTGTTGTTTTTTGTATCATTCCTTTTTTCATTTTGAGAAAACACAATCCCAAAAACTCCTGATTATTATTCCAAAGAAGATTTTCGAAATTGTCTAACGACGGTATGGGTTTTAATCTCCAGCACCTCTCCACGTGCGCTACCAAACTTTTCATTGACATGAGTCAACATCCACAAATACAATTCCTCTATGTCTTCTCCATGTTTATAGGCTATGATCTCTTCTCCGCAATAGATGGTTGCTGTATAACTTGGATTCATAACAATCTCCTTCACAACATCTAGCATCCACCCCGTCTACTCTTCAGACGATGCGATGAAGATAAAAAAGCATACCTCTCAATTTAATCCTAGGTAATTTATTCGGCATTTACAACTAAAATTCGAACAAAATGACAAAAAAATATATTTTTATGTTTGCATATGCAACATGCCTATGGCTTGCAGCCAATCACTTGGGGGTAAAATCAATTTGCGGGTGTTTAAATCAAATATCCCAAAAGTCATTTTAGCATGAAAGCACAGCTCACCGGCTTCATTCAAAATGTCCTGTCGCATCACCCCAATTTTTTTCTCGAAAGAAACCATTTGGGATTCAATCACAATGGATTGCCGTAAGGTTAATTCCTTTAAAAATCCAATATGAAACTCTAAAACAATGGGTCCAATTCCAGTTTCCTGAATGGATTTTAGACCAAGTCCATGATTGTTAAGGAAATCCCAACGCGCTTCTTCTAATAGTTCCAGATATTTTGCATTGTTGACATGACAAAAAGTATCCAAATGTTGTTCTTTGATTAAAATAGGGTATTTAAAAATTGTACAAGGACTCATAAATCACCATTTCAGTAAGGGAAGGATATTGGAGTAATCATCGGTCCATAAGATCAAATGATCGTCTGTGACAAAATGCCAACCGGTTTTGGGGGTCAATTGATTCACTAAATTTTCATTGGTAGTCAATAAAGCCCAATTGGAATCCAATTGGCCCAGCTTTCTATTGCCTTGATGTTCCAAAAAGAAAATCATTAAATCCAAAGAACGAGCCATGGCATTGACTACAGGAAGCAAATTGAGGTGGCGGTTGCTTAAATTGATTAAAATTACGCCGTCTTCGGAAATCTTTCGTTTATACAGCTGAAAAGCTTCCAAAGTCATCAAATGAACTGGAATTGCATCGGAATTAAATGCATCCAGAACTAATAATTTTTGTGAAAAATCCGGCAATTGGTCCATGGCCAGCCTGCCGTCATTTTTTATAATGTTTACGGGTGCACAGTCGTGGAGGTAAGTGAATAGTTTGGTATTTTTTGCAATGTCTATCACTTGCTGATCAATTTCGATTACCTTAACCGCATCTTTTTCACGAAATTGACAAACCATGGTTCCAGTTCCCAATCCCATCAAAGTCACAGCCAGTGGATTGAATTGCTGCTTTAAAGCCTCAATCACCGGCTGTATCCCACCATAATAGGCTTTAAAGCCATTTAGAGGTTTTTTTTCAGCCATGATCTGTAGCCCGTGCACCGTGGATTGGCTAAAAAACACATGAAGTCCGCTTTTTTCAATCACACGGTTGACTGCGTAAAAACTACGTTTTTGCAATAATACCGCATCGGTTTGTAACATGGGGAGGAAAAGAAAGGAAAACAGACAACTCATGGAGAGGAATAAAGTGGACGTATTTTGTTGCCACATCACGCTGACCACCAAGGACAATACAGCTCCAATTTGAGCCATGCTCAATCCAAAAATAGGCTCAAAGCCCGACATAAAATACCTGGAAAAGAGAAGCAGCCCCAAAACCGCCAAGACCACCCAGAGCCCTCCCCTTTTTATTAGGCAAAGGAATCACAAATAAACACAACAAAATCACCAAGGGATATTCCAACACTTGGTTGAATAATTGCCGACTGATGATGCCATTAAAAATTCCAGCCAATACCCCTCCTAAAGCCAAACAAAAATAGAATAAAGTCAGCTCTTGGGGCTTGGGTCTTCGGAGGTATAATTTCCTATGGCACAACAATGCGAGTACAAAAAAACTCAATAAATCAAAAACGATGAGTTGCCATGCTTTGACTTGATGTGGGTTTAAAATAAAACCTAATATGGTAAAAATGAGGAAAAAAATACTGTTTTGGCTTACCCATTTAGGAGATATCAACGGTTTGGAAGAAAAGGTGATGACGAAACTCAGCAGGTATAAGGCCAAGGGCAATACCCAAAACAAAGGAGTGGCGGCTACGTCGGTTGTGATGTATAAAGTAACCCCCATCATCAGACTGCAGGGTATAAAGGCCAAAGACACCCATGAAAGCAAATCTTTCCATGAAATAAGCTCCCATTCTTTTTTCGTATCCGTCCATGGTTTATACGAATTTAAAAATAAAAGGACAGACAAAAACAACAAATAAATGCCATACCCTAGGTTCCAAATATAAAATTGCAGCCTTAAGCCGAGAAATCGTTCGATGAACCCAGGGTAAAGCAGCAAGGCAAGCAAGGATCCAAGGTTACTGGACACATACAGGAAATAAGGATCCGAAGCACCTTTGCCTGAGGTTTGGCTGTAAGCAAATTGCAACAAGGGGGCAGAAGTGGCTATCACCAAGAGTGGCAATCCAAGTTGCGTCAAAAGGCTGGACAAAATAGCCCATTCTGGAAGGCTGAAATTGGGTATTGGATGAAACAAGATGGGTAAAGTCAATAAACTGAATAAAACCAGAACCCCATGCACCCAACGCCAAATCGCCCTTTTATTAAAACAACTCAACAACCATGCATAGCCGTAGGAAATCAGTAAAACAACCTGGAAAAACAGCATGCAGATTGTCCAGACTGAAGGAGTTCCCCCATAAACCGGGAGCAAGGCTTTTGCAACCATGGGCTGTATGCTGAATAAAAGGATCGCACTTAAAAAAAGAGTAAGGGGGAATAAAAAAACCAGCACCTTAGACTTCTTTAGAAGCACTGAGCATCCAATGGGATTTTTCATGAGCGGCGATGCGTTCACTCAATAAATTGATAAATCCCTCGTCATTGCTTTCTTGGGCCAATTTCATGGCCTTATTCAAATCATTCACTAAGGCACAGTGATCCCTTGCCAATTCGGTAACCATTTGATTGGCATTGAGTGAAGAATCGCCCTCTTTGATGGTTTTTAATTGCATGAATTCTATGAAGGTGGCTGGGGCCTTGTGTCCCATGATGATGAGTCTTTCCGCGATTTTATCCACCGCATCGGCCAATTCAGTGTATTGCGTTTCAAATAATTCATGGAGACTTTTAAATTGCGGGCCTTTGACGTGCCAATGATAATTTTGGGTTTTAAGGTATAAGGTATAGGTATCTGCAAGAGTCACTTCCAAGCGTTTATTAATAGCATCCATAATCCATCTCTTAGTCAATAGTTGAAAGGCTAAGTTAGCTTGAATGATGAATAAAATCAATGAATTTTGTAACTATTCACTAAAACATAAGGCTAATTGGAAGGGCATGCCCTTACCTGGATTTTTTGGTGAATAATTACTGAATTTTTACGATAAATCCATAGGATCCACGTCTACGCTCCAACGCAGGGATTGACTTAATTTATTGGAACTTAAAACCTCTCTCATCTGAGATAATGCCAGTCCCAGTGCTTTTCTGGAGGGCGATTTGATCAACAGTTGCATGCGATGCTGGTTTGCTTTTCGTGCCAAGGGAGCAGGCGCAGGTCCCATTACGGTTAAGGAATGGGTGAGCAAATGTGTCTTGCAAAATTGTAAAAATTCCAATACACGGGGTTGGGATGCGCTTTGGGCGCGAATGACTGCCAAAAAATAAAAAGGTGGAAGCTGTGCTTGGAAGCGTGAGACCATTAAAGCCTCAGCAAAGGCATCATACCCTTCTTGAATCAACACATTAAGCAAGGGATGATTGGGTAAATGCGTTTGAATGAGCACTTGACCTGGAAGTTCAGCCCGTCCTGCACGACCGGACACTTGTGTCAATAACTGACCCAACTGTTCCAGTGCTTTGAAATCTTGATTGTAAAGCCCTGCATCGGCATCGACCACTACGACCAAAGAAAGTCCTGGAAAATGATGTCCCTTAGCCAACATCTGCGTTCCGATGATCAATTGGGCTTCGCCATCGCTTATTTTCTGTAAATGCTCATCCAATGAATGCTTTTTGCGAACTTCATCCGAGTCCACGCGCAATATCTTCCTTTCAGAAAAACATCGGGTTAAATACTCATGAATTCGTTGCGTTCCCGCTCCAACTGGAATGAATTCTGTGTTCTGACAACGCATACAACGCTTGGGCGGCGCCTGCGTCCAACCGCAATGATGACAAATCATTTGCCCTAATTGTTTGTGCAAGGTTAAATGACTGTCGCAAGCCCTGCAGTCTGCCATCCAACCGCATGAATGGCAGAATAGGATGGGAGCAAAACCCCGTCTGTTGATGAAAACAAGCACCTGATTGTTGTTTTGTAAATGCTCTTCAATGATCTTTAAAGTCACTGAGCTCAAACCTTCTTTTAAGGTTTGAGCTCGTAAATCAATCAATTGATAGTGCAAAGGATTGGTGGATAAGGCTTTGTGATTTAATCGCAATAAGGAGTATTTGTTTTTTTGATGATTGTAGAGACTTTCCAAACTGGGGGTTGCCGAGCCTAATAGGATGGGAATGTTTGCCAAATAAGCCCGCATCAATGCCGTATCTCGTGCTGAATAGCGCACGCCGTCCATCTGTTTTAAAGAAGCATCGTGCTCCTCATCAATCACGATTAAACCCAATTTGGGTAAAGGCGTAAACACAGCTGAACGCGTTCCAATGACCAGTGAAATCGCATTTTCAGCCGCCAATCGCCAAATATTTTGCCTTTCGGTTTCATTTAATTGCGAATGCAAAACCGCAATTGACTGCTTAAATCGAGCGGTAAACCGTGATAATAATTGAGGCGTCAATCCGATTTCAGGCACTAAAATTAAAACCTGCCTGCCTTGCTCTAACACCTTTGCTATCGCTTGTAAATAAACCTCTGTCTTGCCGCTGCCAGTGATGCCTTGCAGTAAAAAACAATGATAATGCTCCAATCCTTGGCTAATCGCTGCCAAAGCCTGAGCTTGCTCACCATTCAAAGCAAGCGCAGGAGTTAGCATCCTAGTCGCATACTCCGGCAGCATAGCCTTTTGGGATAAACAAAGCAGACCCTTTTGCAGCAAAGCCAATAATTGACTGGAGTTGAAGCCTTGTTCAGTTGCCATTTTTTTAGAAACAGGCCTTGATTGGGTGCCCAGCCATTCTACCAGTTCCTGCTGTTTTCGAGCTTGTGGGGAGATCTTGGTTTTAGCTTCCTCCATGGGCATTGCCAGTTCATACACATCTGTCATCGGCAATGGACAACTCTGCCCTAACCGAAATTTTTTAGGTAAGGCCAAAGGCAGTACTTCTGATAAGGGCGACTGGTAATAATTGCTTATCCAGACACACAGGCTCAATATGTCTTGGCTGATAAGGGAGATCTGGTCCACCAAGTCAGCAATGCATTTCAAGGCCAAACCTTCTTTTTCAGCCAAACCCTGGGCAATGACTATGCCCAAACGAACCTGTTTCCGGAAAGGAACCCACACCCTGGCACCTATGCAAGGTTTGATGTCGTCTTTTGCTAAATAATCAAAAGCATCTTTGTTGGTGTGGGGGATGCAAATTTTGTAAACTGAAGTCATTGAATGAAGTGTCCATAAAGCCTGAATTGTGCACAGTTTGTCCGTTTAGTCTCTTAACCATTCATGACTGGCGGATTGCCCCGGGGCGGAAAATATTTTGACTACTAATTTTTCGATTCTATGCCGGTCCAATTCTTCTTTTTCTTTGATCAATTCGGCAATAAACCATCGAGACAGTTCTTCCACGGTGATGTTGGTTAAAGGCATCAAGGTCACGTCTTCTTTAAGAAAGGGAATTTTTTTATGGTTGAAAGTAAAATAATAATAATCCTGATCTTCAGCATAGGTTATAAAGGGTGAAAATTGAGGCATCAGAAAGGTTTGGTTTAAATGTTTGCACAATTTATGAATTTTATCGCGGTAATATCGATAATCAAAGGTCATGCCGTTTTCTTGAACCCAGGTGGTCAAAGCCAGATAAACCGAATACTGATGGCCATGCAAAGGTTCTCTTTCGGTAGCAGAAAAAATAGTGGTATGTCCTGCAGCAAATTTCATGGAGGCTTTTTGTAATTCAATGGTGGATAAATATTTCATTTTTATAAACTCACTCGTTTATCCTGTAGTTGAAAGCCCTGTAAATCCAGATCCAGATCTTTACACAGAGCCATCACTTTGAATAACTCGCCCATTTCACTGGGGTGAGTCAGCTGTTTGATGGCCTGAGTGGCTTGTAATTGACGCTTGGAATCATCCTGTGGGTTTACAAAGCTTAACAAATCATTGCTCAGCAGGAAAGAGGCTTGATTGGTAAAGCCTGCAATGTGAAATCCAGCTTTATGCCCCGCTTCGGCAACTTGGGTAAAATCCACGTGGGCGGTGATGTCTTGTTCTCCTGGATGAAGCAAAGGATTGGAATGCGCTTTATGTTGATAATGACACATCAAAGTGCCTTGATTGCGATCTGGATGATAATATTCATGTCGTGGAAAGCCATAATCGATTAAAATCACGGCCCCTTTTTCTAAAATCTGATAATTGCTTAAAATCCAACCTTCCAAAAACAGATTGGCTTCTGACAGGTAAGGAGTTTGCTCCAAGACCAAATGCTCTTGGACGTAAGCGAGTAAAGCTGGATTTTGGCAAGGCAGGAACCGTTCAATGAGCTCATGATTATCATTTATGGACACGTAACTTTCCATAAGTCCCTCATGGGTATTCACAAACCGGTGCACGGGCATTGCATCCAATACCTCATTGGCTAAAATGATCCCTTGAAATGCCTTCTTGGGCAAGCTGTTTAGCCAAATCACTCGGTGGGCCAAATGTGGAATGTTTTGTTTTATCCATTCTTCTTGACAATGACGCAGATGAGCGCTGACTTCCATGATCAAATAGTGTTCTGGCAAGCAGTTTAATTCTTCCAGCTGTTTTAAAACATCCACCGCCAGTTTCCCAGTCCCTGCTCCGTATTCCAATATCCTGGGTTGGTCCAAACCTGTCATGATTTGCTGGCATTGATTGGCCAAGGTTTTACCAAACAAAGGAGTCAATTCGGGAGCCGTGATGAAATCCCCGCCCTGACCTAATTTGGGCAAGCCAGAGCTGTAATAGCCATCACCTGGCGCATACAATACATACTGCATGAATTCCACAAAAGGAATCGCTTGCTCCTGGGCCAAACGTTGATATAGTGTATGCATTAAACTCATATGGAACTGAAAAATGAAATGAGGAACCATACCTTGAATCGAATCAACAAACAAGACTCCAAGGTCGCTTTAATCACTGGAGGCGCTCGAAGAATAGGGGCCGCCATTGTAAAGGCATTGCATCAGGCCGGATATAAAGTGGCTATTCATTGCCATCATTCCTTGAAGCAAGCGCATGAATTGGCACAACACTTGAACCAACAACGAATGGACAGTGCCTATGTTTTGCAAGGTGAATTAGGCGACCCGGATATCCCTTTGAACTTAATCCAAGCGCTTGATGCCTGGGCAAGTCGTTTGGATTTATTAGTAAACAATGCCTCTGTATTTATTAAAGATGAAATTATTTTAAGTTATCCCTCTCAATGGGATGAGCTTTTCAACATCAATGTAAAAGCCCCCTTCCATCTAAGCCTTGCAGCAAGAGACTTGTTAGCGAAGGAGCAAGGCAGCATCGTCCACATCACCGACACTCATGCCGATACCCCCTTAAAAGGATACGGCATTTATTGTCAAAGCAAAGCCGCTTTGCAGATGCAGACCAAGTCATTGGCGCAAGAATTCGCCCCTTTTATCCGAGTCAACGCTGTGGCCCCAGGAGCCATTGCTTGGCCAGAAAAGGACAATCGTTTGCCTCTAGAACAACAAGAAAAAATCATTGCTACAACGGTCTTGAAACGCCATGGTCATCCAGATTACATCGGCCAGGCGGTACTGTCCCTGGCTCAAAATCCCTTCATCACTGGGCAAATTGTGAAAGTGGATGGAGGGAGGTATTTATAATCCTTGATTTTTAAAACACTCTTTTAGATCCTTTAAAGATTTTTGCTGATAAAAATTGGACCATTTTTCTGTCCTAAACTCTGCTCTAAAATAATATCGTAACAAAGATCTACTTTGCAAAATCGCTTTAAACTCATTTTCCAGCTTGGATAGCGCCGATACATGTTGCATGAAGAGTTCTATTTTATCTAAAAAACTCAGAGAAATGGTCTTGCCTTCCAATAATTCTTTATACAGCCAGGGCTTGCCGGTTCCCGCTCGGGAAATCATATAGCCATCGCAACCAGTGGCTTCTATGGCTTGGTTTAAGCTGGTGAAGTCGTGGATGTCGCCATTTGCAATCACTGGGATTTGAAGGCTTTTCTTGATGCCTGCGATTTGTTGCCAATCACAGGATTTATCGTAATCGTCCACCCAGCGTCTGCCGTGCACTATCAAGGCATCCGCACCGGCTGCTTCAATTTGCTTTGCTAGCTCGTAATCCTGATCATTGCCTTGAATGCGAATTTTTACAGTCAATGGAATGGTGATCATTCCACGCAGGGCCTGGATGAGTTGGATCAAGTGTTTGGGATCGTCCAATAAGGCACTTCCGGCTCCTTTTTTACGGATTTTAGCCTTAGGGCATCCGCAGTTGATGTCGATTAAATCCGCACCCAGACTTTGTAAATAGGCAGCCGCAGAGGCCATACTTTCCACCTCATGACCTGAAATTTGATAGGATAGAATTGTTTCTAGGGGTGATCGATGAAGATAACGCGATTGTTTGCTGTGTTTGTGAAGGACATCCTTTGCCGAACTCATTTCAGTTACACAAAAGCCAGGAGATGCAAAGGGGATGAATGATTCTCGAAAAGGCGCGCAGGAATATCCCGCCAATGGACCTTGAATCAATCGATTGGGTATTTCTAATGAGCCAATGGTCAGTGGGCTGTTAATAAAAGCACCCACTGACTGGTATGTTTTATCGGATGTATAAAGCAGGATAGAGCAACCCTAAACCAATGATGAACAAGATTATACCAGTAATTTTCATTCTTAAGGGATGGCTTAAAAAAGATTTTGCCATTTGACTGGTAAAATCATAGAAAAATAGTCGCAGCAATCCGCTGAGGAGTATCAACCAAGACAGCAAGGTAATGACCACAGGCCAACCCCGCACCCAAACCGGATGACTTAAAACCATCAATAGGCCCAATATGGTAGTCACCATAGCCACGACAAAAAATAACCCAGGATGTTTTATCACATCACTCATCACCCGTTTCAGATGCTCGGTATGAAATACCATCAAAAGGCTCATGAGCACCATAAACCAACCCAGGACTGTAGATAAAAAAAGTGTATTCATTCGTTTCTCCCTAAACTTAGTCTTTTTCTAGGCTATAAATCATCCACAAACAAAAATTTGATCTCCTAACCAGGCATGCATTTGTTTTACAATGTAATTCGTAGCCTCCTCTTCGGGCATGTTCACACTCAACTGATCACAAAGCTCTAAAAAGGAGGCGCCTTGATTCATTTGCTGGAGCAGGTCATACTTCATCTCATCTAAAATGCAATGACTCACACCCTGTTGCTGGCGCCAGACCAATGCCTTTTGTGGGGATTGAAGTTTTTTAGCGCTCAGATTCAGACGCTTATCGCGTATGGCATTGATGAGCGAGAGGCTATTCCAGTGAAAACTTAAGAATTGGCAAGAAGGGTGCAAATAAAAACGCAAATCTGGCCATTTCTCTGGGGGTAAAGCTTGTAAATCAGAAGCTAAAAGCAGCGTTTTGTCTACTGAAACACTTGCCATGTATTCTGCCCACTCAAAATCGGCCATTTCCGCTAAAAAGGGCTTTTGTTTGTAAGGCTCGGTTTCACTAAGAAATTGAGACACCTCTTTGCCGTAAAAATTCAAAGTACAACTCACAGAGGGATGTTGATCTATGTATTTAGATAACATTTTATTAAATTTTCTTTCGCCCATCAGGGCGGATAGACAGGGAAAATCCATGGCCAAGCTTTCCTCAAGTCGCTGATAATATCCATGGGTGTAAACGGCGACTCGGTCATCAAGATGACCTCTGGGAGGATCTTGAAGCTCGGATTGGATCAAGGGTTGTTGAGTTAAGATGGAATTTTGCAATAAGCTTTGCAATTCATTAAGCTTCATAGACTAAGGCCTCGCCAAAGGTGGATAAGCAACTGGTTTTAATTTGTTTGGCGTATTCTAATTCCTGCCACAGCACTTTAAAAGGTGGAATTTTATCGTCGCGCTCTATCATGGTGGAGATGTCTCCAAATCGTTTAATCGCCTTAGCATATAAATCCCAGACGTCTTTGATCACAGGGTGATCGTGAGTGTCTATTATGTAATCCTTATAATTGGAGTGTCCAGCCAAATGAAATTGTTGCACCCTATCGATTGGGATGGCATTGAGATAGGTTTCTGCATCAAAACCGTGATTAAAGGAACTGACGTAAATGTTATTCAAATCCAATAAAATAAGACAATCGGCACGCTTTGCAATTTCGGACAGAAATTCCCATTCCGTCATTTCTGAATCTTTGTAGCTGATGTAACTGGATACGTTTTCCAAAACCAGTTGTCTTTTATAAAAATCTTGAACGCATTGAATGCGCCCAACGACGTGCTCAATGATTTGTTCCGTATAAGGTAAGGGCAATAAATCATGCAGGTTGCGTTGATGGATTCCTGTCCAACACAGGTGATCGGAAATCCATTTGGGTTGAATTCTCTCTGCAAGCTGATTTACTTGTTTCAGATAGTCAAAATCCAGGGGCTCTGTGCTGCCAATGGACAAAGAAACGCCGTGCATGACCATGGGGTAGTGTTCACGAATTTTATCCAAATAATACAATGGATTGCCGCCCTCGTAAAAATAATTTTCGGTTAGAATTTCAAACCAATCCACGGGTGGTTTTTTTTCTAAAATATAAGAATAATGATCGGTTCTTAAACCCAGCCCCATCCCTAAGGAGGGGTGTTTTTGTGTGATTTGTTCTATCAATTGGGTTGTCCTGGATGGCTTATAAAGATGGCATGCATACTAGGGCCTATGAGCATTAGTCTATAATAGCGCTAATTGTTCACAGGCCCTAGAAAAAGAATATGAAAGTTCCTCCCTCAGTCATTCTAGGGGAGGAGATTTTTCATGTGTGGTTGTCACCACAAGATTATTGAGCAGCTGGTGCAGATTCACTGCCTTGTGGCATAGAAGGCATGGAATTGCTTGGAGCTACTGAAGGGTTAGCATCTGAGCCACTTTGTGGTGCTGCATTTGCGCCATCATTCGCACCTGCTGCACTGCCTTCTCCATGTTTTTTACCATGCTTTTTACCGTGTTTGTGAGCATGTTTTTTACCATGATGAGTAGAACCATGTTTTTTATGTTTGCATTTCTTTTTGTTTTTGCACTTGCCATCGCAGCCATTTGGCCCTTTGCATTTTCCCTTACCTGAGCAAGAACTTTTGCCATGGTGAGCTGGTTTGTGAGCTGCATCGCCACCGGCACCTGCTGCAACACAAATACTTGAAGTAAACAGCGCAGCTGCAGCTGCAGCAATTACTAAACTTCGTTTATCCATTTTTTTCTCCAAAATTGTATTATTAGTAGTATCCCCAGATAATCATAGAGAGTAAATTGAATAAGTTCAAGTTGTTAAGGGGTGTAATATACGATTTATCTCTTCCACATTTTTTCTCGGTGTGGTTTTAATATGGCTTTTAACTGTTTAAACTTCTCTACAGCTGGCTGATCAAATGAAAATTTTGAGATGGACAACAGTTGGTCTTTATTTTAGGCTGCTTAATGGTGTTCTAATTGAAAGGTTGTATCAAAATGTTCTTCTATTGAAAATTGATGACTGCTGGTCACGAAAATCATTTCTCTTATACCCGCCGCACAAGCTTCCTCAACTGCGTATTGAATCAAGGGCTTATTCACTAAAGACAGCATTTCCCTTGGGGAAGCCTTGGTTGCAGGTAAAAATCGTGTCCCCATCCCTGCAACAGGAAAAACGGCTTTGCGTACTTTTTTTAAAAAGTGACCATAAATTCTACATATTTTTATATTATTCATAGCATAACGCGATGCTCAACTTTTCACGAAACCATACGGGCCCGGGCCCGTGAGCGAGCCCGAGCCCGCCCGAGTTCCGCCTAATCTGTTTTTTTTTGCCATTTTAGTCAACATCATAACAATGCGATTCAGTAATTCTCTTGTTAATTGATAATATTCATCATGTATAATGTTTAAACGTTTGGATACCTCCAATATCGCTGCGGTTTCTGTAGCAGAACGTTTTTGCCATGCGGTAGAATCTACTTTTTTCGTTAGGGGAGAACTCTCCTGAGCCCTCAACAATATTCAATGAGATCGATGTCCCAGCTCGTTGAAGTTGGTCGGTTAAATAAGCTCTGCCGCGAGGAAAAGCTGTAGTGATTTTATCAATGAATACCACAACCTCAATGGAGGCTTGGTATACATCCAATTTTTCAAATCGAAATAACTCATAGTTGGATTTCCTT
>CAWAUF010000013.1:0-21662 GCA_963785145.1 uncultured Gammaproteobacteria bacterium
CTACCTTGTATGAGATTTAATAATAATTAAATAGCACAAGACCACTGTTTTCCTGTAAATTCGTTTGCAGGGGGTTTTGCGAGTTGTTGTTTTGTAAGACGTTTGGGGTGGCCACTTGGGCATTGTTTTGAAAATTGGATGGCACATTGGTTGGAAAATTGGATACGACGTTGTTTTGTAAGTTCGTTTGTACGTTGTTTTGAATATTGGATTGGATGGTGCTTTGAAAATTGGATTGAATGATGTTTTGAAATCCATTTTGTACGGTATACAGAGGGCAAATCCAGTCCACGCTCCACCTTTTTTTATTCAAAACCGGATCAAACACAATCACCCTGAGCCTGGCTGTGTTGTCTTCAAAAACACTTAAACGACTCAGTGAGGTCAACAATTCGCCAGTAGGGCTTTCAATGATCGTTTTTCTATAGGTGCTCACAGAGTCCATTGAACGTTCATTGAGGTTATCCTTGGCATGAAAAAAATGAGTAAATTTAAATCCAGCCGAACTGTTTTCAAAACGGTTGATGTCGTCCTCATGGTCAGAAGAGGTTAGCAGACATCTATTGAAATAAACAATGGCGCGAACATCAAAACCATTTTCAACGGCTTGAACCAATTGCGGGAAGTTAATGATGTTCGTAGCATAAGGATTGGCATGATACGTACTGGCATGATTTAAGGCAGACAACAAGACGCATCCTAAAGCTAAAGCCCGTAAAATTTTCATTGATAGTCTCCATGACAAATCCGTGTAAACCTTTTCCAAGAATACTCATCCCTCACAATGTGAATTAAAAATACTCCCTAATAACATTCAGTGTATATTATGATTCTTATTTTTTCCATCTTGAGCATTGTGGAAAGTATTAGGTTTCGGGTATCATAAACAATACGACTGGTTTCTTGAATAAAATGAGTGCACAACAAGTGATCATTTAGTAAACTGTTGCATATCCAATCTTAACTTGACCAATCCTGTATGCCACTCGAACTAGAATCCAAGACTGAACTCCAAGATATCTTTTAAATCAATTAGAACCTTTCGCCTATAGCAAAGACACGACAGCGAAACATCCTAGGCATAGCCAAATAAAGGCAATCACACATAAGATATCTCGTGCTGTTATGAGAAATCCAAATTTTGAGGTGATGAAACAGTTACAAATTTTGCATCAAATAATAAAAAATGAATTTGTGAATATGCCTGATGAATCTATAGTATGGCTATTGGGCGGCGCGCCTAAATCTCGTGGTGGGTTTAAAGACGCTAAAAGTTTTAAGGACTTCTTTAATAAAGAACCTCTTACAATACCTCCTAGCCGATTAATAACGGCTCTTAATACAATTATTACAGCTATTGGATATAGAGCCGTTGATGCTAAATGGGTAACTCCCCCAATACAGCCTAATGCAAATCATCACCACTATGCATATATCATGCATTCACAGATAAAAACAAAATTCCCGCGTTATGCTTTGCCTCCTACTATTGGAAGACATGCTTACACAGCAAGAAATCTGGATGAAGTTTCAGATGAATGTACTTTTGTAGAAGATTATGAAGAAATTTTGCCAGATGATAATTCTGAAGCATCTGATGTAGAATACATGGAAGAAAAAAAACCACAAAAAATAAGTTCCCAAAAGTTTTTTAGAAAAAAATTGCATCACCAGCTGGAATTTTCATGGCCTGTTGGTGCTCAGCTTGGAAATATACCCATAAGATGTCATGTTTCAGGTACAACTCCCTTGATTTTGGCAATTATCAATCAATTGTTTGAAAGCAATGGACATCAATGGATAAAAGAAGAGGATAATGTCCGCAAACTTACTGGCGCATTACTACATCCAAATTATGAAAGAGGAGATTATCATACACTTGCTGAAACTTCAGCCGGGGTGGAATATTACCTAGAAGCTAGAAAACATTTTAATAAAGCAAAAACGACTCTTTCTCCGCAAGCCGCTTTCAAATATGCTTTAAAACATCTGATCTTAGCCACTGAAGGAACACTACAGGATATTTTAATTAAAATTTCTCCTTTACTTATTGAAAAAACACAAGATTATCCTGTATCCACTCGATTAGAACTTGAAGATTATTTAAATATAATAAAAACAAGCAAAGACATTGGACTTATAAAGCAAATTAAGGATATCTCGTTTATTAAGAAAATAATGGGTCCAATACTATATGAAATCAATTGCTCCACTCAGTATTCAATTGCTGAAAAAATATTCAAATTTGATATGGTTTTTACGCTTATTGCACATTCTGAAAATAGACATGAAACGGTTAAATATGCTTGTTTTTTTACAAGTACTCAAACCACTTCTGCCTATCAAGAAGCAATGAAAATGTTAAAAAAAGCCCTTATTCATGCACTCAAAGAGTCAGAGGTAAGAGAATTATCTGAAAAAGATGTCTTAATAAGCCAAAAGATTTTAAGTACTCATAGAACCTATGGCCCACATGTTTTTTCTCCTTCCTCTTTATCGGATTATCACTTAAAAAAGCATGTTTCCCGGATTTCTTGAGAAGCACCTTTTTCTTTAAGTATTGACCATCACCTAGCGTGATGGTTTAAAATCACAATCTTGAGGAGATGATGTTCATGACTTTTTATCAAATTTAAGAAATCAGCCACATGACTTCTCTGTCGGTGCGTTCACTGCAATAGTATGATGAACGAGGTTTATTAAAGCCTAGCAAACGTTCCGCAGCTGGGTATAGACTATATTCTGATGAGGATTTGATCACCCTACAACAAATCATCACTTTAAAATACCTGGGTTTTTATTTATCGAGCATTAAATCAATCCTTGAAAATCCAAATTTTAATCTGAAGGAATCGATGGAATTGCAGTCAGGAGAATTGATGGAAAAAACGTTTAAAATGAATGAAGCGGCTCGGTTATTGACTCACAAAGCCAGCCAACTGGACATGAAGCAACCCATCAATTGGAAAAGTTGTGCAAAAATAATTGAAATTTTGGAGTTAACTACTATGAATGATACCCTTTGCAAAAAATATCAGTCCGTGAATGAATCGGAGTTAGGAAAAAAATCCGATTTTGATTCCAGCTACAATCCAAATCGTCTCTATCCCATTCCTCGAGCAGGCAAACGCCAAGAGATTGGAATTGACCCAAATAAGTTACCTTTCAATGGTTTTGATTGCTGGAATCATTACGAAGTGTCTTGGTTAAATGCGAAAGGAAAGCCTATGGTGGTATTGGTGTCATTGTTTACGATTGCAATTCACCAAACTAATTGAGTCCAAGTCACTAAAACTGTATTTTAATTCCTTCAACAATGTCATTCTCGAGTCGTTCAACACTTAGAAAACATCATTCAAAAGGACTTAGGATCATGCGTTGAATCCTAAGGTATCGGTTGACCATTCACCCATTAAGGAATTAAAAATCAAAGCCTTCATCTCTACACAAGTTTTGAAGGAGAAGTCTTGATTCATTTGGATATAGAATGTTCGGTATTATTTGGTGGAGTCTTCTTATCTTTCAGTGAGGAGATGCAGTAGCTGAAGAAAGTTATATTCGGATCTTATTCAAATCAAATTGCTTGGTAACGAATCAACCGGATTGGGGAAGCATTCAGATCGCTTATACAGGAAAAGAAATTAATCGGGAAGGCTTGTTAAATATTTGTTTCGTTTAGAAATCATAATGAATTCCATGAACAATGTATTGAACGAATTTTTATGGACATCATGAACCATTGCCGGCCGGAACAATTAACCGTTTTTGGACGATATACTCGACGAGGAGGCTTGGATATTAATCCTTATCGATCCACAGGAAATACCATTCCGGATAGAAAAAACTTGCGATTGATTCGTCAATGAAATGTTTCACGTGAAACATTCGGCTTTGATGAGAAAAAGCACTCTTGATAAACGGATGCGCTGTGAATAGTTTGTATCATCAGGGGGCAACGTCATGGCCATATGCATATGTTCTGGCAGCAAGATTATTCCATCAATCGTGAAAGGGCAGGTTTTCATTACCCGTTGAAACGCAATAAGCAATTCTTGTATTTTACGAATCAACTAATCAATTCGACTATCTTGCAATGTTCACGTAAAAAAGTAACTTGCACCGGGTACAAATATTCGTCGGTAATTCATTTAGTTGGACTTCAACAATTCCTTTATGGAAAGATTATACATAAAACGAATGGAGAACAAGAAAAACAAGGTATGAAACTTTGCTATGTTGGGCCAAGGCCCAACCTACGTCTTATTGATCAAATTTTAATGCGACAACCATGCTCAGCAAATCTTGGAGCAGGATCATCGGTCCATCAAGAAAATCACAAAACCCATGAAGGGGTTTAAAGCCCTTGACTCAACTGAAACTACGCTGGCCGGTATTGAGCTCCACCATATGCTGCGAACAAGACAGCATCTGAAGGCAGAAAAACAGTCTTTGAACCGTTCTATGGACTTGTGGCCTAATCTCATCCAGTACCTCTCCATTCTGCTTTTAAAAAAAATTATGCGACAAAACTGTTAAGTTGCCTTTGTCCATTAAAAAAACGGAGTATTGATCAGGTTGTAAATCCCTCATCATGGGTATGGGATGAGTGCTGGTTATTAAGTATTGCCCTGTGTGGTTGGATAAATAATTCAGTAGCTTTTTTTGATGGGTTTCATCTAGTTCGGCTGTAAGATCATCGAAAAGGTACAAACACTGCTTTTCTAGAAGAGTGGATTGTGCCAATTTCATTGAGATTAAAATGATTTTTTGTTGCCCGCGAGATAGGCTTTGTTTTGCTTTGGTTTCATTGTTTTCAATCAAAACATCCGCTTGATGCGCTCCCTGTTGGGTATATAATTTGAGTTTATCAGACACAAAGGTTTCTTCTAAACACTCCTTTAATGATTTACCGGTGTCTTTCTTATCCCACCCTTTTATATAACTCAAACTGCAACGAACATCCGTTAATTGCTCTATCACCTTATCAAAGGCTTGTTGCCATAGGACGAAATAGTCCACTCGAAGGGCATGCAAGTCTTGAGCCAATTGACTCATTTGCAAATCCCAAGGCAGAAACTGCGAATAAGAAGCTTGTGTTTTTAATAATGCATTTCTTTGTTTTAAAATCCGCCTATAGGATTTCCATAAAGCCAGATACTCATGTTTCACGTGAAACAATCCCCAATCCAGCAAACCTCGTCGAACAGAGGGACCCGCTTCAATGATTTGAAAAATATCGGAATAGAAAATCTGAGAAGGCAAGGTATAGGCTAATTGACTGGTTTTAAAACAAAACTGATTATTCACTTTGATTTGAGTAGGTTGTTTATGGGATTTTTGAATGCTCAGAGATTCTTCATTGACTCCACGTGCGAATAAGGTCAACATGGATTGATCGTAGGTAATGATAGGGGAAATTTCTCTAGAGCGAAAAGAATGACCACAACTTAAAAGATAAAGTGCTTCCAGCACGGTGGTTTTTCCACTTCCATTGGGTCCAACAATGAAATTAAATTGTTGATTGAGCTTCAATTGTAGATTTAAAACATTGCGTAAATTATGAATTTTTAATTCGGTAAGAATCATGGAATGGGACACAAATTTTCATCTTAACGCCATTCCTTAGATTTTGCCAGACAGTTGTGTAAATAAAACGATTGAAGGGCTTGCAATTAAATACGACAATAGGCCTGGAATCTATTTAAAAGTTCCCACTGATTTCCCTTCGCCCCAAACATGGGAGTCCATAGGGCGGATGAGTGGTTAGGGGTTGAGTGAGTTCAGAACGTTTTTCAAACCATGTATAAAGGCTCTAATTCATATCTTCATAGGCATGATGATGTATTGATACTGATCGCTCGCTAAACTTTCAATTAAAATGGAGCTCTCCGTATTCGACATGGATATTCGTATTTGTCCTTCCGAAAAATGGTTTAATACATCAAGTAAATACGTGGCGTTTAATCCAATTTTAATTTCTTCTCCTTGAGTCTCCGCAGTCAAGGTTTCTATGGCTTCCTCCTGCTCATTATTGTTTGCCACCAGCGTGAGTTGGCCTGCTTGCAAGTGCAACAACACCGCTTTGGATTTTTCATGAGCTAAAATGACGATACGAGTTAAGGCTCGTTTTAAGGCAAGGCAATCTAAGAGGACTTGTTTGTCTTGATCCTTTGGAATCGCCTTCGCATAGTGAGGGAATCGGGCTTCAATTAATTTTGAAAGGAAAATAAATTGACTGGACATTAATTTAAAATGAGATTTTCCGGCGGTGAGCAACAGGGTTTCATCCGAAATACCATGAAGCAGCCTCAGCAGTTCTTGGACACCCTTTTTAGGCAGCAACAATTTTTTCTGAGTTTCATTCGTACAATTATAATGATTGATTGCCATCCTGTGCCCATCCGTAGCTACGGCAGAAATTCGTTTGGGTTCAAATTCCATGAATAAACCGTTTAAAAAAACACGAACATCTTGTTGAGACAGGGCAAAGTGCGTGGATTGGAACAATTCCAAAAGACTGATGCGCGGAATGTTCAATTCCACTTCATTGCATTCATCCGCTGAGAGAGGGTAATTGTCTGCAGGAAGAGTTGCCAGTTTAAAGGAACTACGTCCTTGCTTAATGGTTAATAGATCCTGTTCGCAAACCACCTTGGGAACCGTGTTTTCATCCAAGGAGCGAATAATGTCCATGAATTTTTTAGCCGGAACCGTAGTGCTGCCCGATGTCTGGTTGGATTCACAAGCGATTTGTACTGAAATTTCTATTTCTAAATCCGTAGCCGTTAAAAACAAAAAATCATCAGCCACCCTCACTAAAAAATTGGATAAAACAGCCACTGAATTTTTTTTATCCACAGCGCCGGCTATAGTCAATAAAGAAGTGAGAAGATTTTCTTTTTTAATGGAAAATTGAAACACAATACGCTCCTAAGGGACTTCAATTTGTTCTCTTCAACTTCTAAGCAGAACTGATTAAATATCTATCATGTAGGTTGGACCTAGTCCCAACAGTACTATGCTTTGTACCTTAACTTGTTGAGTCGAGGCCCAGCCTACGGCATGGATTTGCAGTAGATATTTATGGGAAGACGACAACCTATGAAGATAAAATTCGCATTAAATTTTTATAATCTTCAGCAAAATCACCCGTGTCTTGAACCAATTCTTTCACCTTCCTGCAAGCATGAATGACTGTGGTGTGATCACGTCCACCAAAATAATCGCCAATTTCAGGCAAACTGTGGTTGGTTAATTCTTTGGATAAAGCCATAGCCATTTGCCTAGGTCTAGCAATAGAGCGACTGCGACGTTTTGATAACAAATCAGCCACTTTCACTTTGTAATATTCGGCCACTGTTTTTTGAATATTTTCAATGGTAACTAATTTATCTTGCAAGGCTAACAGATCACGCAAGGCTTCATGCACAAACTCAATGGTAATGGGCTTGCCAGTAAAATGCGCATTGGCAATAACTCGGCGTAATGCGCCTTCCAATTCTCTCACATTCGAACGAATCCGTTTGGCAATAAAAAAAGCCACTTCATAGGTAAGTTCAATGTTGGATTGTTCTGCTTTACTGATTAAAATAGCCACGCGAGTTTCCAATTCAGGAGGCTCTACAGCAACCGTTAATCCCCAACCAAATCGAGATTTCAAGTCGTTCTTCCATGCCTTCAATTTCTTTAGGATAACGATCACTGGTTAAAATAATTTGTTGCTGCCCTTCTAGTAAGGCATTAAAGGTATGAAAAAACTCTTCTTGCGAACGATCTTTTCCTGCAAAAAATTGAATATCATCAATAAGTAAGGCATTTAAAGAACGATAAAACCGTTTAAATTCATTGATTGAATTCGTTTGCAATGCTTTGACCATATCAGCAACAAAACGTTCAGAATGCAGATAAAGCACTTTGGCTTCAGGATTGTTTTTTAAAATGGTATTACCAATCGCATGCATTAAATGCGTTTTTCCTAAACCGACGCCTCCATAAATAAACAAAGGATTATAAGCATCGCCCGGGCGTGTCAGCCACTTGCATGGAGCTGCTCGGGCTAATTGGTTGGAATTTCCCTCAACAAAACTTTCAAATACAAATTTTTTATTCAAATGACTGCTTTTATAATCCACTGTTTTTTTAGCGGCCGTTTGAGAAGCAGAAATCACCGCATCCACAACCTTAATTGGCGCTTCTGTTTGGTCTTAGATCCAATTTCAATAGAAATGGATTTGATTTCATCACCGCGAAATTGTTGAATCAATTCTTCAATACGTGAAAAAAAATTCTTTTTAACCCAATCCACAATAAAGCGATTAGGCGCAAGTAAAACTAAGCGTTGTTCATCCGTATGAGCTTGTAGAGGGCGTAACCAAGTATGAAATTGCTGATCAGAATATTCGTCTTGTAATAAGCTTAAACATTTTTGCCAAACATCTGCAGACAAAATATTACTCCCTATAAATAAAAGAGGATGAAGACGTTCACTGTATATATTCACTATCCATCCATCCCAATCACACTGTATTCCTAATAAAAGACATCAAGGGGCGGGAATTTTTCCAATTAAGATCACTGTGGTAAAGCGCCTACTAAAAACAGTGAGCAATTTATCATGGATATAAAAAGTTATCCACAAAATTCAGCGGATTAAAAAACAATGAAAGGAAACCTTACTCCTGAAGAAATAGGCTTAGTATTAAACTTCATAATTTATCCACTATAAGTAAAAATACTTCTGTATAACCCCCATTAGGAACTGAGTATAAGTTGGATATAAAAACTAGAAAATCAATTAAATTTTAACTACACACAATTAAAACACAGACTTAAACTAAGGTTTTAAACAGAGTTGAAGTTCAATTAAGACATTGAATAATAATGATTTTTACAAGTTAATCACAGCAAATAACTTAGCTAATAATAAAAATAAGTTTTAAATATTTAATAACTTATAATAATTAGCAAACCCGGATTTGAGTTCCATATTGGTTTCAGCCTGTTTAAATCCACGGGTGTGATTGAAACCTACACTTTCAATCACACCCTAAATCCACTATAAAATTGACAGCGAAACGAAATTTATCTATCATTGCCAACCTTAATAATTTTTTTAGTAGGTTTATAATGAAACGTACCTTTCAACCCAGCGTTATAAAACGCAAGCGTGACCATGGATTTCGTGAACGCATGGCGACCCGTGCCGGCCGATTAGTGATTAAACGCCGTCGTGCCAAAGGTCGTAAGCGTCTGTCTGCTTAAGTGTTTGCTTTTAAAAAAAAACAAAGATTATTGAAAAAAATTGATTACAATCATGTATTTGAGCACGCAAAGAAAATCGTTTATGCCGAATTCACTGTGCTTTATAGAAAAAATGATTTAAGTTATTCGCGATTAGGGTTAGCCATTTCTAAAAAAATGCTGACCAGAGCACATGACCGAAATCGCATCAAACGCTTGATAAGAGAAAGCTTTAGAAAGGGAACCTTACCTGCAGTGGATGTTGTATTCTTGGCAAGAGCTGGTTTAAAAGAGCGAACAAATACAGAAATAAACACCAATTTGAGTACAATATGGGTACAATTAACAAAATCTCACGAAAAATAATCTGTGTGCCCATCCAATTGTACAGCTATTTCATTAGCCCTATGATGAAACCATCCTGTCGTTTTTATCCGACTTGTTCTGAATATGCCCAGAATGCAATCAGATACCATGGAATAATTAATGGCATTTGGATGACTTTAAAGCGACTGGCACGGTGTCATCCATGGTCACCCGGTGGCTATGATCCTGTTTTTCCTAACGATGAGAAGTTTTAATGGATACACGACGCATTATTTTATTTATGGCGCTTGCGCTGGTTGGAATAACACTTTGGAATGCTTGGCAAGCAGATTACCCTGCTCAACCTTCTGTGGTCAATCGTTCTTCAGACACAACCACTCCAGCCAGTTCACTCACACCCAATGGTCAGTTATTACCTCAAAAACCGGATAACACAGCGGCTACAGAACAAAAGCCTTTAAATTTTGCTGAAAATGAAAGTCCAACGAATCCAGCTCAACTCATTCAAGTGAAAACCGATGTTTTAAATGTGGCCATCGATACCAAACAAGGCGATGTGGTTTCCAGTTTACTATTGGATTATCCCTTGAGTGTTCAGGATAAAAAGAAACCTTTTCCGTTGTTACAAAATCAAGCAAACCAGCGCTACGTTGCCAACAGCAGCCTCATCGTGAGTTCAGGGCAAAGCATTCAAACATTGGACTTTAATTTTACAAGTGCCCATAAGCAATATCAGCTCAATCCAAATCAAAAGCAATTGACTGTGGTTCTTGAGGGGAAGAATCAAGAGGGGTTGGCGGTCAAAAAGGAATTCATTTTCACCAAGGGCAGTTACCTCATCGAGATCCGTTACCAAATCAACAATCAAAGTACCAATCCTTGGCAGGGATACCTCAATACACAATTGTTGCGCAGTTCGCCTAAAGAAGATAAATCCAGTGTATTTCACGTGGGTTCTTATACCGGGGCATCCTACTCCAGTCCAGGCCAACATCGATATCAAAAAGTCAGTTTCAGTGACATGAATAAAAACGATTTGAATGTGGACACGAAAGGGGGCTGGATTGCCATGCAGCAGCATTATTTCTTAAGTGCCTGGATCCCCTCTTCAAACAAGGACAGTAAGTTCTATACCCGGGCCGTGAATGGGGATTACACCATAGGTTCGGTGAGTTCTGCAATTTCTCTTCAACCCCAAGAACAAAAAACCATCAATACCAAGCTCTACACCGGACCTGAAATCACTTCCGTTTTAAAAGAGGTTGCTCCATCATTGGATTTGACGGTGGATTATGGCATTTTATGGTTCCTCTCGTCTTTGCTGTTTACTTTGATGAAAACCATTTACACCATGGTAGGCAATTGGGGATGGTCGATTGTTTTAGTGACGGTCTTGATTAAATTGGCCTTTTATCGGCTGTCAGCCACTAGTTATAAATCCATGGCCAGTATGCGCAAATTACAACCCAAATTACAGGCTTTACGCGAACGTTATGGGGATGACAAAGGCAAAATCTCTCAAGCAACCATGGAGTTATACAAACAAGAAAAAGTGAATCCTTTGGGTGGCTGTCTGCCCATCCTCATTCAAATTCCCGTATTCATTGCCTTGTATTGGGTCTTATTGGAAAGCGTAGAGTTAAGACAAGCTCCCTTTGTTTTTTGGATCAAGGACTTAGCAGCTGCTGATCCCTATCATGTATTGCCTTTGATTATGGGTGCAACCATGCTCATTCAACAAAAATTAAATCCAGCTCCGCCCGATCCGATGCAAGCCAAGGTGATGATGTTTTTACCCATATTGTTTACCGGTTTGTTTTGGAGTTTTCCGGCAGGTTTAGTCTTGTATTGGATAGTCAACAACACCTTATCCATACTTCAACAATGGCACATTACCCGCAAATACGGTGATGAAGCACCTTCCAAAAAACTCGCCACTGTTTCAAAATAAATGGCTGCAGACACCATCGTAGCCATCGCCACCCCACCAGGAAGAGGTGGAGTAGGTATTGTTCGGATCTCTCGGATCCAAAGCCTATGAGATTGCACTTCAACTCAATGGAAATCGTGCATTGACTCCGCGTTTGGCTCGTTTTTGTTCTTTTTATAATGATGCGAAGGAAGTGATCGATCAAGGTTTGATGCTTTATTTTAAAGCTCCTCATTCCTTCACTGGTGAAGA
The DNA here is from genome assembly GCA_963785145.1 of uncultured Gammaproteobacteria bacterium. Classification (GTDB taxonomy): domain Bacteria; phylum Pseudomonadota; class Gammaproteobacteria; order Legionellales; family Legionellaceae; genus Legionella. The sequence continues at coordinate 11,750 of CAWAUF010000013.1, forward strand.
TGTGATTGAAATTCAAGCACACGGATCCCCTATCGTTTTAGACATGCTCACCAAAGAGTCGGTTCATTTAGGTGCACGCCTTGCCAAACCGGGTGAATTCTCTGAACGTGCCTTTCTTAATGATAAAATTGATCTCACCCAAGCAGAAGCCATAGCCGATTTGATCCAAGCCCACTCTGAAACGGCAGCTCGAATGGCTTTAAAATCCTTGCAAGGTTTGTTTTCAACTCAAATCAATTCCTTAAATGAACAATTAATCCATCTTCGTCTATACGTTGAAGCAGCCATAGATTTCCCTGAAGAAGAAATCGATTTCTTAAATGATGGTAAAGTGGCTCAAGCTCTTGCCAATATTTTAACACAGCTGGATGGCCTTCGTTCCCAAGCCAACCAAGGCGTCATTTTAAGAGAAGGGATCTCTTTAGTGATTGTGGGAAGACCTAATGCAGGTAAATCCACCCTCATCAATTGTTTGGCGGGTCGAGATCTTGCCATAGTCACTGCAGTAGCTGGAACCACAAGAGATGTCATGCGAGAACACATCGTATTAGACGATTTGCCCCTGCACATCGTCGATACCGCAGGTCTTCGAGAATCCGATTGCGTCATTGAAAAAGAAGGGATTAGACGAGCTTGGAACGAGTTAAAAAAAGCCGATTGCCTTTTATTGGTGAAAGACGTAGCAGATAATTCACCAGATCTTTGTTTAAGTAAAGAAATCAAAGAACAATTGCCTGCGGCAATACCCATCATCACCGTATTGAATAAAATAGATCTTCTGGATTTGGTCCCTAAAATAGACAACCAATCCGTTTATCTTTCTGCTAAGAATAAAGAAGGCATTTCTTATTTAAAAACATTGATCAAACAAGCTGTGGATTATCAGCCCAATGAAGGGCAATTCCTTGCACGTAGACGCCACTTACAGGCCTTGGATGATGCCAAAAAAATCCTTGTACTCGGACAAGAACAATTATTAAAACATCAAGCTGGAGAATTATTGGCAGAAGATTTGAGATTGGCACATCAGTCCTTGTGCGAAATCACTGGCCAGTTTAGTTCTGATGATTTATTAGGGAAAATATTTTCAAGTTTTTGCATTGGTAAGTGAATAAGTTCAATCCAAAGTCTCATTGCCTAAAAAAAAATCCCCAAAACTATTGTAAAAATTTAAGGCAGATGATACTGTATCAAGAAGTGTTGATTGTTCATCTCCATGCCGATTCTATATTGCGGCTGTAGAGTCTTGTCTACGGAATAAATGATAATTTCTCAATAAGACCGGAAAATACGTCATTTCCAGGAGATCCCTCAGGCATTGAAGGACGACGTTTGCCGAGGTTATTTAGAAGTTACCTTAAATGTTTGTACTTTTTTGTGAGTTCTATTATGTTTTATAACAGCGAAAAAAATTTTGAAATATACCAAAATAAAAACCGATTGTTTTCACAGTATAACTTAACAAATCCGGATGTCATTGATGAGCTCATCAATCCCTTAACCATAAGCTCCATAAAAAAAACCAATAATTACCTATTCTTATTAAAACATCAGTCTCAAATTCAGCTTGAATTTGAGACCATATTTGCTGCCTTAAAACACCAAAAACGAGATGCCAATAACAAAAAATATTGGCTGTATTGTTATTACCTCGCATCCCTGATGGAAGCCTTTTACCTTGGTTATCACAATAAAACCGAAGCAGAAAAGTACGCTAAATTAAAAGCGCACATAAAAGATATAGCGAATAATGTGACTTTAAATGCCAATAATAAGAGTTTTTTAAAGGCAGTAAAGGATGATCTTTTAGAGGGCATAAAAAACATATGCACCTCGCCTTTGCATTTTTCTAAAATGAGAGACTACATAGGGCAGTTGAATATGTGGAGGATCTATTTGCTGTTTGTAAAACTGTCCATGAAGGCCTCTTTTGAGAACGACACCATCAAAGGCTTAATCAACTCGTTTGACAGTAAAGTATACGTCGATCAAGTCAAAGACGTATTTGTACACACTCAAGACGTCTTTGATTTTTTATCCGTAGGTATCTTTGGTGCCCGCTTTTTGATTGATAGCTTCACGCTATTAAAACACACCTTTTTACCCACAGAACAAGAAAAATCGGACAACACGACTAGAACCGATAGATTCAAACACGAATACTTGAAAAGACGTGGCAACGGATACAACGACATTGCTTGGGGTCCGGTAAATGCCTTATGCAATTATGGATTGTTTGGAATCTCCGATGCCCTTGGCAATCAAATCACAGCCGCATTTTTAGTGTTTGACGTGCTCATGACGGCATGGAAACTCAACATAGCCCATGATAAATATCTCAAAGCCAAAGCCGGAATTCTTCAACAAAGGCAGGAGTTGGAAAATAAATTAGAGAGGGCCATTCAAACTCACAACAATCAGTTGCAGTCTTTTCGTACTCGCTTGGCTAGTATACAATTAGAAAAGGCCAAACTACCCAATACCATTGCGGATGCAACTCTTTCCATAGACCAAGTCCCTCAAGTGGAATTGCATCGCCGAAATTTGACAGATCTTGAAAGCGAAGAAAGTCTTGTTCAAACTGAAATCACTACTTGCGAAAATAATTTTCTAATACATATCCAAGAGATACAGCAAGATTTGAAGATGCTCACAGCTCAATCCACTAAATTGGACACGGATTGGAGAACTAAAAAACAAACCTTTTTATTCGTGATGGCCGCAGCCAGTTTATTGGCTTTAGGCTGGACCGCATCCATGTTGACCTCTCCTTTGGGCTGTTTCTTAATTTGTGCCTTTGGTGTGGCCATGTATCGCTCGGCAAACAGTTTTTCCAACTACCGAGAAAAATCATTAACCCTAAGCGAATTGCAGCAAACAACAGCCGCTTCTCCTGAAGAAAGAGTGATTGCTAAAAAAGAAAATACCTTGGCATGGATTGATTTTGCCTATACCTTAACCAGAAATACTTTTGTACCTGCTTTATTGGTATCAAGCTTTTCAATATTTCCACCAGCGACCCTGGCCTTGGCATTGTTGTTCATTGTGGCACAAGTAACTTATTCCTATTTTCAACACCAAGTAAAAAATGAGATGAAAAGTTTAGAAGTCAATTTGTCCAATAGCCTGGCAATGAGCTGATTTGTAGGCTCGTGGATTTGGATTTCACTGTCTTCAATCCCCAGGCTACAGCCCCTAGCTAGATCCGATTAAATTGCACGGTCACGCGCACCATTATTCCCTGGCTTGTAACAAATCTTGCAAAGGCTTTGGCAGGATGGATCGCATTTTTTGGGTTATTCCCCTTTCATGTTTTTGCCAAACAATACCCAAATACAGGATTCCAAATCCAATGATGGTCAAGGCAACGGGAAACCAATAACTGAATTGAAAGACTTGAAAGGCCAAATAGGACAAATAATAACAGACCCCCAAGGCTCCAAAGACAACAAACACTTTTCTGCTTAAAATCACACCGACTAGGACTAGAATCCAATTCGTGCCTAGGTATAACAATCCAGACCATGCGGACATCGGTCTTTGGCACGATATCCCGCTCCAAAAAATCAAGACTCCCACAAAATAAAGCCAGAAGGCGTAATCGGCCACTTGAAGGGAACGAATATCCACCCAAAAAGCAATGAGTAGGACCATCAGTCCAAAGCAAATCGACACCAAGGCATTCAATTCTAAGTTAAAACTTCCTCCATTCTGCATGCTGACCACATCCATGGACAGATACCAAAACGTGAAGGCAATGGGCATGATCATAAAAGGATAGCGATAGATCCAGGCTAAAATAATACCTACTGCAAGCGTGCCTAATTCCATAAAGATCCAATGCCATTTGATGTAGACGTGGTAATCGTGATATACAAAGTTGCCTGGCCACCAATTCATGGCCAGCTGAAAACCATAAATTGCAAGTGGAGTCAGGCAAATCACGAAGGTTGCACAAATGCCTGCTGGGATGAAATAACCCTGTTTGTCCAGCTTATGCGTCAAGGCCAAACTCAAAAGGGCATAACAAAGGCAAAGAAAGACAATCCCCCATCCGCCATACATTTCCCAGCCTAAATTCATAAACAAGGTCATGGCCCCTATGCTGATGAGACCGCCAAAATAATAAAGCACATTCGTCAAATTAAACCCAGGATTTTGATTGGACATGTTTTTTAAAAAATGCATCAAATTCTGTGCCTGTTCTTGGCTTAAGATGTGTTCTTCCACTGCTTTATTCATCATACTTCGTGTAATCTTCATAGGTTTTCCTTCCTAATGCTTCAATTTCAAGGCCAGATCATAAAGCAAGTTTTTATTTGCCTTGGTCAATTGACAAGCAATGGAGACGGCTTGTTTAAGCGGCAACTCCTGCAGCAAAATGTGCAGCATTTCCTCATGATTGTCCAATTCCTTTGAATCGGTTCTTGGGGGAATGATCAAAACAAACTCCCCTTTCAAATGCTTAAGATCAGCCAATAGCCAGTCTTTTACTTCAGCCGCTGAACCCCTTATGAAGCGTTCATAAGCCTTGGTTAGTTCTTTGGCTAAAACCAGCTTGCACTCTTGTCCATATACCTTGATGACATCTTCCAAACAATCCTGGATGCGGTGTGTGGATTCATAACAAATTAAAGTGTGGTTTTGATTTTGTAAAGACTTGAGTTTGTTTTGTCTTGCGGTTGGTTTTGCTGGCAAAAAACCAATGAAAAGAAATGAATCGCAGGGAACGCCTGAGGCACTCAATGCCGCAATCAAAGCACAGGGTCCTGGAATGGGGATGACCGGGATTTCATGGGTATGCGCCATTTGCACCAGTGGAAAACCAGGATCTGCAATTAAAGGTGTACCGGCATCGCTGATTAAGGCAATGGATTTTCCTTCCAACAGATTTTCCAGGATTTCTTTGCTTTTCTCATTTTCATTGTGAGCATGCATGGATACGAGATTGTTTTTTATGCCCAAAGCAGTTAATAAGTGAAGGGAATGACGGGTGTCTTCCGCCAAAATGAAATCCACGGATTGCAACACCTTCACGGCTCTTAAACTGATGTCTTCCAGATTGCCAATAGGCGTGGCCACCACGTAAAGACAGCCCATACCTGTTGCCTGCAGGTTTGTCATAGTTTATCCTCTTGCTTTATTTCGTATGGAATGGATTCTCATGATAAAATCATCCAAAACCCAAGTCTTTATTCTCGCCTGGTGTACTTTTCTGCTAGTCCATACAGCGGTTGCGATGACTGATCCGGTCCAGATTGCAAACCCTTACTTGGCTCCAGTTACAACCTATCTTTTGCAAGCAAAAACTCAAAAAGGCACCCAAAAGCAACAATCCTTATTGTCAGCAGCCGGGTGCTTGATTTATGAAGGTCAGTGGCAACAAGGCTTGGCTATTTTAGCACAGACTCATGATTTAACCTTAACTCAGCTGGATGAAAAAAACGTATTATTGGCTCAAGTGGATCTGATGCGTGATAAGCCCGATGAGGCCTTCAGGCAATTAAACAAAATCAATGAAGCCCATTCCTTTTCTTTGTACCATCAAATTCAATATCACGAATTGTTGGCTCAAGTCCATCGCTTAAAAAACAGACCCATGGAGTCCATTTCGGAGCGCCTTTTATTAGAACACTTACTCACCGATGAAAAAGCCTATGCAAACAATCAAAAGACCTTGTGGTTTACTCTGGCCACTATTCCTCAAGAGGAGCTGGAGTTGTATGCACAAAAGACAACACCGGGTTCCGAATTGCAGGGTTGGATCAACTTGGTCATGATTTCACAAGTGCATCGCAAGAATCTAAGATCTTTATTTTTGGCTTTGGAGCAATGGCAGGCGCAGTTTCGTTCTCATCCAGCGAATAGACTATTACCATCCCCTTTGGAGAGCATAGCCAATCGGATGCCGGGTTTACCGCAGCGCATTGCTCTGTTATTGCCTTTAACCGGGGAATTGTCAGGCCCAGGAGAAGCGATTCGTGATGGATTCATGGCGGCTTATGAAGCCAATCAATCGGATTCAACAATCAAATTTTACGATACCAACCAAAAAGACATCGTAGCAACTTATCAACAGGCCATTCAAGAGGGCGCGGATTTTGTCATTGGCCCGCTGAAGAAACAGGACGTAACCACCATTGCTGCAATACAACATCCGGTACCCACTTTATTATTAAACGATGCCGATCTTGCTTTAAAAACCAATTCGTATTCCTTTGGAATGTCCCCTAGACTTGAGGCCATGGAAGTGGCCAAGAAAGCCCGATCAAAGGGATATCGCAATGCCTTGGTGATAGCACCTAAAACCGATTGGGGGAATTCGATAAGGCAGGCGTTTACACGTCAATGGCAAAAACAAGGGGGACAAGTCGCAGGTACTTATTCCTATGCAGACAATGAAGACATTCACAAAACCATGCGAGATTTTCTTCACATCAACCAGAGTCAGGCCCGAGAAAACCGCATAAAACAAATTTTAGGCCACAGCATTGAATCTTCCATCACTAGAAGACAAGACTTCGATGTGGTATTTTTGTTGGCTTATCCTTCGAAGGCCAGACAAATCATTCCTTTATTAAAATATTATTATGCTGGGGATGTTCCAGTTTATGCCACCTCGACGGTTTATAGCGGCAATGCCAATGCCCTGAAGGATAAGGATCTAGATGGCCTCATCTTTTGCGACATTCCTTGGGTGTTTTCTCATCAGATGAGCGTTAAAAATTGGCCCGAACAATGGAACAGTTACAATCGATTGTATGCTTTGGGGATGGATAGTCAGGCTTTAACCACACAGTTGAATCAATTGATGGTGTTCCCATCTGAAAAGAGCCAGGCCACTGGATTTTTGTATTTAAAATCCAATCAGAAAGTGGCAAGAGTTTTCGAATGGGGACAATTCAAACAAGGCTTAGCCCATTCTTTAGGTGAGGTTTAATTCATTGATTAATCAACAAGTTGGACAGTTTGCAGAAGACAAGGCATTGGATTATTTATCCAAACAAGGTCTTCAATTGGTAAGACGCAATTACAATTGTTCCTTAGGAGAAATTGATTTAATCATGCAAGATAAAGACTCTTTGGTTTTTATAGAGGTTCGTTCGCGTTCAAATCCTCGTTTTGGGGGTGGTATTGTGAGTATTACTTATGCTAAAAAGCAAAAAATACTAAAGGCTGCCTTACACTATCTGAGTAATAATTCATTTCAAGACCAATTTCCGCTGCGTTTTGATGTGGTAAGCTTGGATGGTCCATCCGGTCAAATGACTTGGTTAAAAGATGCTTTTGGTGCAGATTATTAAGAGGTTTACCTGATGATTGAAATGGGTGAAAGAGTCAGACATTTTTTGGCTTAAACATTGAAACCAAGATAGCCGTTGCCGATGCTTTGTCGGATGAAATAGCCAAAGCGGCACAACGTTTGGTGAATTGTTTGCTTGCCAATGGCAAAATTTTGATTTGTGGAAATGGGTGTTCCAGTGCCAATTGCATGCATTTTGCAAGTGCCATGCTCAATCACTTTGAAGTGGAAAGGCCTGCACTGCCGGTGTTTAATTTATGCTCGGATGCCACGAATTTGAGTTTTTTCGCCAATGAAAATCAGTTATAGTCAAATTTTTGCTCGTCAAATTCAGGCTTTAGGACAAGAACAAGACGTCTTGCTTTTATTAACCACTTCTGGAAATTCAGACAGCATCTTGCAGGCACTTCAAGCGGCCAATGAGCGCGGTATGGATTCCATCACCTTAAGCGGACGCGATGGCGGCGTGCTTGCAAATCATCTGGGTCCTGAAGACATTGAGTTACGCGTGGCATCGGATAATGCAGCGCGAATAAGGGAGTTGCACTTATTCATATTGCATTGTTTTTGTGATTTAATTGATCAGTCTTTGTTTGGGCAGTATTAGTTTTTTATGTGGAAGCGAATTATGTACAAATCGGTTAAATTATTTCTAATTTCCTTGTTAATCGGCAGCTTATTAACCGGTTGTGTGGCGGCAGTGGTTGCTGGGGCAGCGGTCGCAGGTCTAGTCTATGATAGACGCAGTGTGAATACCATCACCAGCGATGCACGGTTATTTCACATAATCCATGCACGCATAGCCAGTGATCCGCGATTTAGAAATTCACGCATTCTAGTAACCAGTTTTAACCGAGTGGTGTTGCTTGTGGGTCAAACTTCCTCCGGCCTGTTAAAGCAGATGGCAGGACAAATGGCTCGCTCTATTCCAGAGGTTGAACGCGTGTATAATGAACTCACCGTGGCTCATCCCATACCCTATAGTGAACGCAATCACGACACTTGGATAACAAGCCAGGTCCGAACCGCCATGTTGACTAGAAAAGATTTGGAATCCGGCTCAATACGAATCGTGACTGAAAGGGGTATTGTATATCTCATGGGGATAGCTACTTTAAAACAATCCAACCTGGCAGTGGATGTAGCAAGAAGAATAGACGGTGTAAACAAAGTCGTTAAAATATTTCAATACATTCATTGACATGCGAAAACAAGGACCCTTGGCATGCTTTCTTTTGATTCTTACAATCCTCCTATCTGGATGCATAGGCAGTTTGTATACGGGTGCTTCTTTGGTTTATGACCGACATAATCTGTATAAAAAATTAAACGATTACCAGTTGTACTTTGCAGTCATGAATGCTTTATTTGTGGACAGAAAATTTAAAAAGCCAAACTGTATCATCGATATTGCAGCCTTTAATGGGGATGTATTAATAGCAGGTCATTTGCCCACCCGGGGTTTACTGGAAGAAGCGGCGCGTCGTCTCAAGACGATTCAAGGATATGAACGTTTGTTCAACGAATTGTTTTTGAGTAATGCCCCTACGAATACGGTTCAAGACACTTGGATAACCAGTAAAATCAGGGCAGGCATTTTAGCCGATTCATCCATTGATCCAAATGCCTTTAAGGTGATTACCTCCGATAGGATTGTTTATTTAATGGGTGATGTGAAGTCTGAACAAGCAGAAAAAGTGATTCGGATGGCTCGCAGCACACAGGGTGTTGTGCGCGTGGTGAAAGTCTTTCGGTATTTTACCTACCGTGTTCAAGGCCCTTCATTCTCAAGATCGCGCTGAGTGAAGACTGGCTTTGCTGCCTCTTTAAAAAAATATGGCCTGATCGAGTCAGGCCATCGGCTGCTTATCCAAACCAGGAAGTGGCTAACCTAGGAGGATGTGTATACTGTATCAATGGAATCGGCCTTTATCCAGTCGTTTTCGTGTTTTTCTCAATTTAAATTCTCGGATAAGACCAGTTGACTCATTTAAATACAAGCCATCCGTATTAAAGTAAGGTGGACTGTTGGGGTGGGTTTTGTAATGTTTCCGATAAAGTAGGTGATTTTTATTGTGTTTGTGATGTAAGCCGTCGTCGTAGCGACTTGCCATTTTTTCTTGCAAACTGGCTGCAGTGTGTTGCATTCGTTCACTCATAATATTTCCTTATTCAGGGTTATTGAAAACAGCTTTCAAACCACAAAAGCCCCCTTATTTAAAGTATAGTTCTAAATTAACCAATGGTCTATTTCAGATTAGACTTTGCACTCTATTGAAAATAGACCATCTTACACACAGGATTATTTGAAGAAAAATGAAAAATCATGAAAAATTCATTGAGTTAACCCTATTATTGACTTTACTTTGGGGCTTTAAGGGATAAGCAATGGATGAATGGTTTCGTTCTCGTGTTGTGCGCAGCCGTAAATGTCATCTAAGTGAGTTCATCCATGAGCTCCATTTGTTCAACATCCTGTCCACATTTAAGCTGCGCCAAACAAACCCAGTATAATCCTCTGATGCGAGGAAAGCACTAGTAGGTTTGCTGCTTATTTTGTAAGAATATCTTGGATTAGCCTTGTCTTTATAAAAATTTTGTAATTATACG
>CAWAUF010000014.1:0-21351 GCA_963785145.1 uncultured Gammaproteobacteria bacterium
CGTAATCTATGTGTTTTCAAACCCTAATATCTAATATAAGGATTAGACGCTTGGCTAAGGTCAAGCGAATGGTCTTCTTGTAATAGCGGGAGATTTAAGCACATAAAGGTAAGATCTGCGTCTTTTTGTGCTTTTAACCTTTGTTGATCGCTGATATTAAAATGGCCAGTCACGTAATCCATTATTTCATCGATGGTATTGAAAGCAAACAACAATGCCTCTCCAAAAAAAGCATTGTGCAATTCATCACTTGAATACATTTCAAGCTTTTTTGCTAAAACTAGGGCCGTTAAACAATCTTGAATTAAGAGTGGATCAACAATAGCAAACTTATAGCAAATAAAGGCTATTAACAAATACCTGGCTGAAAAATACTGGGGCAAATTCAAGCGCACCTGATCCAATATCTCGTTGATTAAATCGTAGGATTTTCTTTTCACACGCATTAAACGCATCCAATGCATCACCTGAATGTTTAAACATTGAAACGAATGGTATTCGTCGATGCCTCGACGAATGAAGAGTTGGGATTGCATGCTATCCAAGTTTTTGTAATCTATTTTTTGTGAAAAAATATAAAATCCCATGATTAAATGAAAACTGGTTACGTTGTTTTGACGGCGTAAAGGTTTGCCTTTGCGTATCAACACGCGATTGTCGATTAGTAAACGGTCCCAGAAAGGTTCCATGAAAGGATGTTTGGCGTATTGATTTAACATTGGATTTTTTAAAATGGCATCGTAAAAACCGTTTAAATTGCCCTGGGCCAATTGTTTTTCAAATAAAACAACCACAGACTCAGGTATTGGGAGATATTCAGTAACATTTGAAGTTGATTCTGCTTTTTTTAGCACAAGAAAAACAATGGTTTAAATAAATAAATTGTAAGTTTTTTCTTATTTAAAATCAATAGGATAGATAAAAACATCGCCAGGGAACAACAAGAAAGCAGAAAGATTTTTCCTACCGCTAAAAAGAATGAATACAAAATGGACGATGGGTAAGATTGCATGCAAACGGTTCTAAAGCAAAAAGCCCAAGAATTATTCTTGGGCTTTTTGCTTTAGTGGAATGTATTTACAACACAGATTTATTTGATTTCTTTAATTACTTTATCAGTTACATCAAGAGTATCTGCAGTGAAAGGAGCTGCATCTTTTTGCACGATGAGATCGTATTTGTCATTTTGCGATTGTTGCAATAGCGGAACGAACTTTAGCATATAAGGCTTCCATGGCTTCGTTATGGGCGGTACTCAATTCTTGTTGATACTGCTGGCCATCACGTTCGAATTGTTGTTGTGCTGCTACAATTTTCTTTTCTAAATCTTTCTTTTGTGTGGCACTGAGGATGGCACTGTCACGTTTAAATTTTTCCATATCCTCTTTCAAGGTTTTTTCCATGGCCATTAATTTGTCACGACGTGGTTGGAAATTGGCTTCTAATTTTTGTTGAATTTCCTTCATTTGTGTGGAAGTTTGCATGATTTTTTGCAAATCAACTACGCCAATGCGAGCATTGTCTGCATACGCTTGGACACCAAACAAACTAAAAACCAAGGCTACTAAACTCATTTTAAAACGTGTCATTATTTTCTCCTAATTAAAAACTGTGATGCTAGCATAAATTGTAACAGGTTGCGATATACTTTTTGTGAGTTTTTTGGGTTTTATTCTTAGTTAAAATCCCGAAGACAAAGCAAATTGGAATACCTGGCTTTGATCATAAGGCTGAGGATTCAATGCCTTGGCAAGGCTGAACGCCAAGGGACCAAAGGGTGACCGCCACTCAAAGGAAACACCGGCTGAATACCGCAAAGGGCCACCCAATACGCCGCGCAAGTTAGCAGGCGTGTTGTAGGAAAACACATTACCCATATCGGAGAAAACGGTTGTACGAATGGTGTCTCGGCTAAATGGATAAGGTAAGACGACGCCTACAGTGCCATTAACCAGGAAGTTGGCCCCCATGGCATTGCCGAAATTATCCAGCGGACCTAAAGAATAACTGTCATAACCACGAACTTGCCCAGGAGCAATACCACCTGCATAAAAATTTTCGAAGAATGGAAGCCCTTTGGAATTAAAGGTATTCCCATAGCCTACATTTCCTAAAGCAGAAAAAATCCAACCATGCCACAAAGGATAATACATATGAGCCTGGTAGGAGCCTTTGTAATAACTCAAGGAACGAGAAGAAGCCGGCAAAGCAACAAAACCCGCCAGCTGTTGATTTAAGCCTTCATTGGGATAAGGCAGTTGATCATAGGTATTTCTAGCCCAGCCGGCGGTCAATCGAGCTTCCTGAAAACGAGTCCCATTGAGTGCTACGAAATTTTGAATGGGAATGACGAATCCTACAGAACGAATGTCTATGTCCTGGTACCCATAGCCTAATTGAAAATTACTTAGCCTCACTCAAGGGAAAATTGTAATTGACGTCACCGCCAAATCGATTGGAATTGTAGGTGGCAACGTTCAAATTTCTAGGGTTGATCTTTGAAAAATTCAAGTTGATACCACGACCCACTCCCGTGGAGGTGTAAAAGGGGTTGTAGTAATTTAAGGTATAATCTTGGCCCCATTGGTTGGCGTTAAAGGATGCGCCTACGGAACGACCTGTGCCCAAAAAGTTGTGTTGATTTCACGGATGCATTGAATTGATACCCATTGGTACCATAACCCAATGAAGCGGAAGCTTCAGCAGAAGGCGCCTCTTCAACTTGCACATCCAAATCCACTTGATTATTGGTATCCGGGACCGGAGTAGTTTTTACATCGATATTTTTTAAATAACTAACAGGTGCAATTGGCGTTCGGATTCTTTAATGTTATGCAAAGACAACAAACTCCCTTCATCCTGACGAATGATATTTCTTAACACGTAATCGGCGGTTTTAGCATTGCCATGAAATTGAATGCGACGGACATAAACATGTCTACCTGGTTCTACGATAAAATTAATGAAGACGGTCTTTTCCTCTTCATCAATTCGCGGCTCCGCATTGATGGCAGGGAAGCCATAACCGACATCACCTAAAGCCAAACCGATAGCGGATATGGATTCAGTGACCAATTTTACGTGAAAAAACCTCACCCTTTTTGACTTCAACTAAGGCATTGATTTTTTCAGGTTCAAGGATGGGTTTACCAACGATTCCATAGCCTGAAAAATGATATTGAGGTCCTTCATCAATGCAAATGTAAATGTAGACGTCTTTTCTATCGGGAGATAATAACACTTGAGATGAAACGATATTGAACTTCAAATAGCCTCTATCCAAATAAAAAGAACGTAAGGCTTCTAAAGAAGCATCCATCCCGGTTTGGAGTATTGATCTTTTTTTAGTGAAATAAGTGAAGACATTGACTTTGTTAAGGCCAATTCTGGCAACAATTCATTGGTTGAAAAATCATGATTGCCTATTATTTTGATTTGTTTAATCCGCGACACTCGGCCTTCTGAAACCGTAATAGTAATTGCTACCCTATTATCGGTTAAAGGGGCAACCCGAGTTTCGATTCGCGAATTATATTTTCCTCTTGCCTTATATGCTTGTTTTAATTCTTTTTCTAAACGCTCTAAAGAGGATTTTTGAAACACTCGACCTTTGACCAAACCCATTTCTTTAAGAAACTATTTCATTTTATCCGTTAGGAATTTCTTTATTTCCAACCAACATTAATTGAACCAATTGTTGCCCTTTCAACCACATTAACAATTAAAGTATTGCCTTGACGTTCTAAGGAAACGGATTGAAAAAAACCAGTATCATAAAGGGTACGAATAATTTCAGCGGTAGAACTCGGGTCGATTTCTTCTCCAACTTGCACAGGAATATAGTTAATACCGTCCCTGTAGATACTCGTTGCAAACCAGTGACTTTAATACCACGAACAAAAAAGCTATCATGCCGCCATAGTTTGAGCAGACCAACTTAAAAGAGCGGAGCAACAACAGACCTAGTCATTAATTTATTACTGATTTTTTTCATTATTATTTACGTCCAGTACTACGGCGTACTTTAAAATTAAGACACTCAGGTTACACCAAAAATTGAAACCTTTTTATAGGAAGTAGAAACAACTGTCAAGTTTTCAGAATCAACAATTAATCGATCAACCTTGATATGTCATTACGTAAGGGCAATAAACATCAAGGCACCAATAGAATCACTCCAAAATAAACACCTAAGTATTTTAACCCCATCGGATAAAGGCTTGCCTCGAATCAGTTTCGAAGACATAATACAATAAATGTCCACCATCCAGCATAGGAATAGGCAATAAATTTAATAGCCCCCAAACTGATGCTGATCAATGCCAGGAAAAACAAATAGGCCATCAATCCACTCCGTCCCGAATCCCCTGCTCCTTGAGCAATACCAAAAGGGCCACTAATGCTGTTTAAACTTAATTTTCCGGCAACCAACCTGCCCATTAAAATAAAAGTGGCACCCGTAAGCTCCCAAGTTTGTTTTAAAGCGATTGGAATCGATTGAAGTGGTCCTTCTCTTTCCACTCGCAGCCACTGATTGGGCCAATCCATTTTTTTTGAATGCAGACCGATGAAGCCAACTCGCTTTCCTTGGATGATCTGCTGATCCGATTGAAGCTCAAGGGTTTGTACCTGACCCTTCCTATCGATGGTTACATGCATTGAAGCACCTGGATGCGATCGCACATAATCTACAAAAAAAATCCAATCTTTGACAGCTACTCCATTCACACTCAATATTCTGTCATCGAGCTGTAAATCCGTTTTGGCAGCAGGGGAGTTCGGAACGATTGCCCCTACCACCGGCGGAATCTTTGGAATAAAGGGCTCAATTCCCAAATCGCGAATGGGATCAGGATTTTTATCATTCAATGTCCAGTTCGCCAAAGGCAAAGACAGTTGACTTAGATGGCCGTCTTGAATGGATTTGAACCTTAAGAGGACGCTTTCTTGTGAACCGATGAAAGGCATGATTGCGTATTGAAACCCTTTCCAGCTGTTTATTTTGATGCGATTGAATCCAATCAGTTCTTGGTTGGCTAAAATTCCTGCCTTAGCTGCAATGCTATTGGGCCGCACCGATTGAACGATGGGTGCTATAGAATTCATTCCTATCACCAAAAGCAGCCATAAGGCTATCATGGCAAAGAGGAAATTAAACAATGGCCCAGCTAAAACAATGGCAGTTCGCACCCAAAGGGATTGATTATTAAAGGCCATATGTTGTTCTTTATCACTGACTTCTTCTTTGGATTCACCTAACATTTTGACATATCCGCCCAAAGGAAACAAAGACCAAACATATTGAGTGCCTTTTTTATCACGCCATTGAGCCAATACAGGTCCAAAGCCAAAAGAAAATCGCAGGACCTTAACGCCACACCAACGCGCCACTTGAAAATGCCCATACTCATGCACAAGCACTAAAATCAATAAAGCCAATAAAAAATACAGGGTCGTTAACAGCATTTCTTTTCTTAACTCCTTAAATACCCAGAGGGATGTAAGTCAAACCCAAATAAAAGACTGGGGTTGCTGCAATCAAACTGTCTAGACGATCTAGAACGCCGCCGTGCCCATAAATCAAAGTACCGGTATCTTTTAAATGACAACGTCGTTTTAATATGCTGATAAACAAATCACCAATTATAGACAGGACAACCGTAAGCGCTGCCCAAACCAGCCACCTGAAATAAGAAAAAGGGGTAAAATACAGTATCCCGAGTACAGCCACCAACAAGGCACAGACCAATCCGCCAGCGACTCCTTCCCAGGATTTCCCAGGGCTCACCGCGGGAATTAATTTAGTATGACCCCATTTTTTTCCAACTAAATAGCCCCCAATGTCAGCCGCCCAAACCAAAAACAACAAATACACAATCAAATTTTTGCCTTGAGGTAATAAAAACACGTGGATGAAACTCTGAGCAAACAAAGGCAGCAGTATAAGAAAACTCACCATTACCAAGGCTGGATGTCCCCAATAAGGCTGTGACTTTGGAAAAGTGAGGATGGCCAAAAAAATGAGCACCCAAAGCACGAAGCCTATTGTAAGCCAATAAGGCAACCAATAAAAACAAGCCCATATGCCTAATAAAACACCCAAAATAAAGGCCGTCTTCCAGAAAACATGCTTTAAGGGAATTAATTGCCAACATTCCACAGCGGTTAACAAACAGATTAAAAGGACAATGCCACTTAAAACCCACACACTCGCATAATAGAGAAGTATCAATACAGCAGGAATTAAAATCAAGGAGGTGATCAATCGCTGTCTAAACATATTTCATCCTTAGGAAATTTGTCCAAATCTTCTTTTTCTTTGATTAAAGGAAGCGATGGCTAGTTCGAATTCTTGTTCATTGAAATCGGGCCAATGCGTTTCTGTAAAATAAAGCTCGGTGTAAGCCAGTTGCCACAAGTAGAAATTGCTGATTCGAAGTTCCCCACTGGTTCGAATGAACAAATCGGGTTCAGGCAAGTCTCGAGTATCCAAAAACTGAGCAAAATCAGACTCATTGGCCTTATTGAGAGTCAGTTCGCCATGGATCACAGCTTCTGCAAATTTTTTGGCGGCGGTTAACAAATCCCACTTCCCGCCATAATTGACTAATACATTGACTATCAATTGCTTGTTGTTTTCTGTCAAAATTTCTGCATCTCGCATCTGCTCTTGTAAAAGCTGGGTCAATGGGGTTCTATCCCCAATAAAACGCATACGAATTCCTTCTCGATTCAGAGCAAACACCTCGCTTTTAATGGACTCTAGGAATAATTGCATAAGGAAGTTGACTTCTTCTGCAGGGCGTGTCCAATTTTCCGAGCTGAAGGCAAATAAACTCAAGCAAGGAACTTTTTTTTCCAAACAGCATTTGATTATTTTTTTTACTGGCTCAATACCAGATCGATGGCCTTCGTTACGAGCTAAGCCGCGATTTTTTGCCCATCGTCCATTGCCATCCATTACAATCGCTATATGATTGGGTATTTTATAATCCAAGAGCCTCTTCCTGCTTTCAAAATTGTTGCATAGTCTACTTAAGTGTTATTAAGAAAACAATTGAACTTCTTATTTTGGGTGTGAATAAAATAAGATGTTCGAGATAAAATTGGTAAAACGTCTGTCTTATGTTTAAATTCAAGAGTTATAATCCATCAATACTATATTTTGGAGTGTTCCATGCACACACATGCCCCCCTGGTGCTCATGATTCTTGATGGCTGGGGCTACAATGAAAACAATCAATACAATGCTATTGCAAAAGCACACAAACCTCATTGGGACGAATGGTGGTCTTTCAGTCCGCATGCGCTTTTGAAAGCATCCGGTACTCAGGTGGGTTTACCTGAAGGACAAATGGGCAACTCCGAAGTAGGGCATATGCACATTGGAGCCGGCCGAGTCATTCAACAAGATTATACTCGCATCAATTCAGCAATCCAAACGGGTGAATTTGCAAACAATCCGATCTTAAACAAAACCCTCGAAGAATTAAAAAAAACTGGAAAATCCCTGCACATCATGGGCCTGCTCTCCCCAGGAGGCGTTCACAGCCATGAACGCCATTTGTTTGAATTGATCAATTTTTGCTCACATAAACAATTCAAGTCCGTGCATTTGCATTTGTTTTTAGACGGCAGAGATTGCCCTCCTCAAAGTGCTTTACCCAGTTTAGAACGGTTAAATAAGGAACTAAAACGACACCCTATTGCCACCATAAGTTCCATCTCTGGTCGTTATTACGCCATGGATAGGGATAACCGCTGGGAACGCATCCTTCGGGTTTATAATTTACTAACACAAGGTCTGGGAGAGAATTCATTTGATTCGGCGGAAAGGGCATTGACGCATTATTATCAACAAAAGCTGTCAGATGAGTTCATTCCTCCCACTTCAATTGGACCTGTAAAACCCATTCAAGATGAAGACGCGATTTTGTATTTTAATTTTCGTGCCGACAGAGCCCGAGCCCTGACTGAAGCCTTTGTCAATCCCAAATTCGATGGTTTTCCTCGTCAGAAAAAACCCCAGGTATCTCAGTTCATCTCCATGACCCAATACGATAAACGCCTGGATACTCAAGCTTTATTTCCACCCCTTCCCTTAATCAATACTTTGGGTGAAGTCCTTTCCGCTCATGGGCTGAGACAACTGCGTCTGGCTGAAACTGAGAAATACGCCCACGTTACTTTTTTCTTAAATGGTGGCATCGAAAAACCAGTGGATAGGGAAAAACGAATCCTCATCCCCTCACCCAAAATTGCAACCTACGATCTAAAACCCGAAATGAGCGCACCTGAATTAACCACCACCTTGGTGGAAGCCATTCATCAAGGCGCTTATGATGTGATCATTTGCAACTATGCCAATGCGGATATGGTTGGCCATACTGGGGATTTGAAGGCCACCGTGAAGGCCGTTGAGTGCCTGGATCAGTGCATGAAGCGGGTCTGGGACGCGCTGTCAATGCATGCAGGGATCTTATTAATTACTGCTGATCATGGGAACGCTGAAATGATGTTCGATGACACCAGTGGCCAAGCTCATACTGCGCATACCAATGAGCCAGTCCCGTTTCTTTGTGTCAATAAAAATTTCGAATTTCTCCAAAACCATGGAAGTTTAATTGACATAGCGCCTACTGTGCTGCATGTATTGGGAATTCCCATCCCGGTTGAAATGACAGGCAAGGCCTTATTGGAAAAAATACCATGATCACAGTCAAAAACGTTGGATTCAAGGGAACCCTTCGATTTTTTTTAATCGTATCCTTCTGCTCCTCCCTTTATGCACAGCCTTCAACCGTCACGGTGGCTATGACACAAAATAAATTAAAAAAAATAGATTTACAAATCAACAACTTGAAACAAACTCTCACTTTTGCCCACAATCAACATGCCACCTTGCATCAAGAATTATCCAAAACTGAAAAGCAGATGGGCGAAAGCCTGCGCGAACTTCATTCCACATTAAGCATAATGGCCATAACAGAACATAAAATCAAAGAGTTACAAGAAAAAGTGGCCGGCCTAAATCAAGGGCTTTTGCAGCAACAAAAATTGTTAGCAAGCCATGTGCGTGCTCGTTATCAAATGGGAGAATATCAACCCCTGAAATGCATGATCAATCCCAATGATCCTCATCAAATGAGTCGCATTTTGACCTATTATCAATATTTTATTCAATCAAGACAGAAATTAATAAACCAAGTGGATCTCACTCGTCAAAAAATAAAAGACAATCAGGAAGTCCTGAAACAAGAATTAGCCAAAAACCTGGCATTAAAAAATAAAATCACCCAACATCAACAACAACTGATGGAAAACAAACGCTACCATACTGCTTTGATTCGAACCTTGAATAATGAAATTCAAAGCAAACAACAACATTTGGTGGAGGCTCAAAAGAATAAAAACAATTTAGCCGCCTTATTGAGGTCTTTATCTCAACAAAGTGTCACTCGTACCAGCATACCATTCGGACAAATGCACAGAAAATTGCCGTACCCGGTACAAACCACGCAACGATCCATGCAAAGAATGAATCAAGGCCTGACATTTTTTGCCGATGAGGGTACGGCTGTCACCGCCGTTTATCCTGGAAAAGTAGTTTTCAGCGATTGGTTGAATGGGTATGGCTTGCTTCTTATCCTAGACCACGGCCAGGGTTTTATGACCCTATATGCTCATAATCAATCCCTCTTCAAACGCAAAGGACAAACCGTCCATCAAAACGAACAGATCGCATCCATTGGCCACACCGGCGGAATTAAACAAAACGGACTATACTTTGAGATAAGAGTAAGGGGTAAAGCAGTTCCCCCACTTGGCTGGTTGGCTTAGACAATTTCGTGAATAAAAATCCATTTAAAAGTCTATAGTTAATATTGAGCTTCTGATACTTCAATTTGAATCTGGCATTCTAATTGCATTTAATAAATTAATAAAAACAAATAAAGACCGCAGATTTCGTGGCCTTGCATCTGAGGAGATCGCTATGGTTATTAAGAAAATGCTAGACGCTTTGGCTTTGGTTACTGCACTGACATTGGTGACGCCCTTAACGTCATTTAGTAGTGTAGAAGCCGATACAAGTAATTCTACCGCAAAAAAAATCCCTTTGGAAGATGTGCAACGCTTTTCAAATGCGATTGGTGAAATTAAAAAATATTACGTAAAGCAAGTGGGCGATAAGGAATTATTTGACAATGCCATTCGTGGGATGCTTACTGGTCTAGATCCACATTCCAGTTACCTGAATGAAGAGGAATTCAAAGAACTTCAAACCTCCACCAGCGGCGAGTTTGGTGGCTTGGGCATTGAAGTCACCATGGAAGATGGGGTTGTGAAGGTCATTACTCCCTTAGTAGACACTCCTGCCTATAAAGCAGGTATAAAAACCGGCGATTTGATCATTAAATTAGGCCAAAAATCCGTTCAAGGCATCAGTCTTAAAGACGCGGTGAATTTGATGCGGGGTAAGCCAGGAACCACTGTTGAGTTAACCGTCTTGAGAAAATCCGCCGGTAAACCCCTTACCTTTAATTTAATACGTGAACAAATTCTCATCAAAAGCGTGAAGAGCAAGTTGTTAAGGGATGGGTATGGCTACATCCGTTTAACTCAATTCCAAGCCTTGACTGACAAGGACATGTTGCAAGCCATTGAGCAATTAAAAATGCAATCAAGCAATGGTAAATTAAAAGGACTCATCTTGGATCTTAGGAATAACCCGGGGGGTTTACTGGATTCAGCCATTCAAGTCTCCGATGCGTTTCTACGCAACAAAGACACGGCTAAACCAGAAATGATTGTCTATACAGAAGGTCGTTTGCCCGGTTCAAAATTCGTTGCCTACGCACATTCAAAAGACGTGTTGAATAATGCACCCATGGTGGTTTTAATCAACAACGGCTCCGCTTCTGCCTCTGAGATAGTCGCCGGCGCATTAAAAGACAATCACCGTGCTTTGATACTTGGAACCAAAAGTTTTGGTAAAGGTTCTGTACAAACGGTCCTACCCCTGGACAGCAAAACCGGAATCAAATTGACCACGGCCCTTTATTACACCCCTTCTGGAAATTCCATTCAGGCCAAAGGAATTGTACCCGACATCCTTCTTGAAGACGTGGCCGTGACTAAAGACAAAAGCAAAAAGAGCATCTTTTCAGGCTATACCGAGGCCAGTCTCAAGGGACATTTGCTCAATAAAAACAATACTGAGCCCAAAGACAGCAATGAAACCACCCTGCCCGTAAAACAAGACGCAGCAAAAGACGAT
The DNA here is from genome assembly GCA_963785145.1 of uncultured Gammaproteobacteria bacterium. Lineage (GTDB taxonomy): Bacteria > Pseudomonadota > Gammaproteobacteria > Legionellales > Legionellaceae > Legionella. The sequence continues at coordinate 11,279 of CAWAUF010000014.1, forward strand.
TTGTTGCATGAAGACTATCAACTGTATGCGGCATTAACTGTCTTAGAAGGAATGGCTTTAGCCAATAGATAAGTGAAGCTGTGAAATTAAAAACACCATGATATCTTTCATGGTGTTTTTGTTAAAACTCAACCTTGCATCCAATTGTGAAAAAGATTAATTTATGAGATGATAAGGACCAGAATTTGAACCAAACATGATCATAATGAATTATATTAAATCAGTAACGCTTTGTTTATTCCTTCTACATTGCCCCCATCTTGCTGCTGATGTGAATGATTATTTCAATAAAATCAGCAAGGATCCGAATTTATTGTATACCTTTTTTAAAAGCATGCCCAAAGGGGGGGAATTGCATTATCACTTATCTGGTGGCCCCTACCCTGAAACCTTATTGAAATTAGCAGCCAGGGGCGATTTTTGTTTGAATAAACACAGCTTCGCAGCCATCAAAATGCCTTCCCAGTGTAAGGGAATTCAAAGCAAAGATCTGTTTAAATACCCTCTTTTTTATTTGGACTTAATCAAAAATTGGTCTTTTAAAGATTTTGCACCTGAAAAAGAATCTGGGCATAATCATTTTTTCAACGCATTTGCTAAATTCACACCCATAGTAATGGATTTTGGTCCGGAATTAGTGGCCAATGTCATTCAAAGAGCAGCCAAACAAAAAGAATTGTATTTAGAGATTTTGGTTCAACCTGACGATGGGAATTCGATGCATTTTGGTTCTTTATTGAAAGATATGAATACCATGAATAGGAAAAGAAATGCATTATTAGCCAATGCCGATTTTCAAAAAAACATCCATCAAGCGGTTACCAAGACTGAGCGGATGATCAAAGAGGCCTATGCTCTTTTAAAATGCGACTCCAATCCAAAGCCTGCTGTGTGTAATACACAGATTAAATTGCTGTACTACGTGCTTAGAGAGCAATCTTTGAACAAAGTTTTTGCTCAAGCCTTAACGGCTTTTGAATCCGTCAAACGGTCTAAGGGAGAATTAGTAGGTGTCAATTTAGTTCAAGCCGAAGATGGACCCATTTCTTTGAGGGATTATCGCAAACAAATGGCCATTTTCCATTATTTACATCAGCTTTACCCTCAGGTAAAAATCACACTTCATGCGGGTGAACTTGCCCAAGATCTGGTTGATCCTACTGAATTAACCTATCACATTCACGATGCCTTGTTTACTGGTCATGCGCAAAGAATCGGTCATGGGGTGGATATCCTACATGAAAACAATTCACCAACCCTTGTCAATTACATGGCAAAAAATCAAATACCAGTTGAAATCAACCTCATCAGCAACCTTAAAATCTTAAACATCGCAGGCTCCAAACATCCTTTGCGTTATTACTTGGATCATAAAGTTCCAGTGGTTTTATCCACCGATGACGAAGGCATTTTAAGAACGGATTTGACTCAACAATACGTGACCGCGGTACTGGCCAATGGGTTGACTTATGCCGAACTAAAACAAATCAATCGAAATGCCCTAACTTATGCCTTTCTACCAGGAAAAAGTCTCTGGTCTCATGCGGATAAGGCCGAACGGATCAGAGTATGTCAGGATTTGAATTCCAAAGGATGCAAGGCATTTATTAAAACCAGCCAAAAAGCGAAGTTGCAATGGAAATTGGAACAAAAATTAAAAGCCTTTGAGGAGCGGTATTGACTTACTCTTGACTCAAATGCGTTCGTCTTTCATGCATGGTTTCAACGCTGTTGATAACCGTTTGGTGGCAAATTTCTTTTAGCACAGGGATGTCTTTCAAGGCATAGCCTTCATGAATGGCATAAGCAATTAAAAAACTGTCTTGCCAGATCTTTTCATTCTTTTTTTCATGGGCCTTCACCCATAGAGCCAACCATAAAAAATGAAATTGCCATTTGTCTCTATGCAATTCCATCTCTTCCTTAAAAATGGCATCCATGGCGGCTTCTAAGCGGCAAACCTTCACCCCATCGATGAAACTGCTGTTGTGATTGACGATTTTGTCGATGACTGGGCTTTCCAAAAACCAAGATTCGGTGAATTTTTTATTTTTAAGCCAGGATTTGGACCTTTGCAAAGACTGGGTAATGGTTTCCTGAGTAAAGGGAGAAATTTGTATGCTCAATTGCTCAAAGAGGTATTCCGTATCCAAGGGATTAGGCCTTAGTCTTAAGCCCAATAGTTCATATATTTCTAAGAAATGCAAACTGGGAATGCCAGCGTGTTCTAGGGTTACTGCTAAAAAATGTTCCACTATCATTTTAAAATAGGACACATCGACTTCACGCAAGGTGACGCTTTCGTCAAAGGCTTCTTTGTAATAATTTTTCACTTCCACCGAAGAAATAGCGGAGGTGAGCCAAGCGTCTTTGATGCCTAAATCGAATTTGAACAACAAACTGCAGAGTCTATTTTTCCTATTTTTACGCACGTGGATGAAAATACCCTGTGATCCGCTGCCATCCACTTCCGTTGCACGAATAAACAGTTTGGAAGGCTCTGGATCGGATTGAAACACAACCCCTTTTCTACGCTGATTTTTTATCCAGCGATTGAACAAAGGATGGTAATCGAGTGCATACCAATGCTTTATCACTTCCAATCGGGACAAAGAGATCGAGGACAAAGTGATCTCATCGAGCAATTGATCAAGCGTGGAGACGACTACCTCCCTCACTTCGGCTTTTGGATGCAACAAAGTCAGCAAAGCAATGTCTTGTCCTTCTTCGATGAGAAATAAATCCCCCACCAAGTCTGCAAAGAAATCCTCAGGCATGGCATAGCTTTGAGCAAAAAAATTCTCAGTGATTTCAAATATGGATAAATCAGACAATTCGTGAATTAAATTGCGAATGGAATCCAAATGCGAACCTTCAGATCCCTCGACGATGGTGTTGTCTTGCATGGCTAAATTGAAATAAGCATCCTTTAAATCGTCTGTTAAATCCACATTCACTTCATAAAAAGCATTCAAGATGGGCAACCAAAAGCTCAAAGAATGTTTGTTCATACGAATGGTCTTGGCCAGATGCCCCATCAATTGCTGCAGAATTTTAGCGACGATTTTATTATTTTCCGCAGCATTTTGTAGTTGCGCCACGCAAATATCCAAGGCAAAAATACAAGCAGAATAAGCAGGAAGCTCTTCTTGATAAGGCTCTTCTTCCATTGTGTCCATGAGATCAATCAACTCGAATGCACATTCTGGTTGCTGCAATAAATAGGTATACAACTTTGGATCTGGATTGTCGTTTTTTTCAATTAAAGTGGCCATTTTGGCAATCAATTGAGCTATTTCCGTGGATTGATTGGACATGATATTCAGATCCTAGGCCATGTATTAGTTCCCATCGCGCCTCAACTTGGATAAAGCATCTGCCATGGCCGTATTGAATATGGTTTTGGGTTTCACTGACTCTGGTTTTTTCGTTTCCATTTTTTTCTTAATGGGTTGTTTTTTACTGTCTACGGGTTTGCTGGTTTGAATTTTTTTTTCACCCTTCTTTTTGTCCGCGGGGCTGGTTTCTTTTTCCAGTTTCATACTCAGGCTGATGCGTTTGCGTTCCTGATTCACTTCAATCACCTTCACGGTGACGATGTCACCTGCCTTAACCACTGCACGGGGATCGTTGATGAAACGATGGGTCATTTCTGAAATGTGCACCAAACCGTCCTGATGAACTCCAATGTCAACAAAAGCACCAAAATTGGTCACATTACTCACCACGCCTTCCAGGATCATGCCTTCATTCAAATGACTGATGTTTTCCACACCCTCTTTAAAATGGGCCATTTTGAACTCAGGCCTTGGATCACGTCCGGGTTTTTCCAGCTCTCGGAGAATGTCGCGGATGGTGGCTATGCCATGTGCCTCATCCGTGTACTTCTCCATATTCACGCTTTGCAGTTCTTCTTTATTGCCTATGACTTGCGCGATGTTTAAATTTTTATCGGTGATAATTTTTTGTACTATGGAATAGGCTTCCGGATGCACACAAGAGGCATCCAAAGGATTTTCACCATCCATAATTCGTAAAAAACCTGCGGCTTGCTGGTAAGCTTTTTCACCCATGCGATGAATGTTTTTTAATTGTTCCCTATTGGTAAAGGCGCCATGTTCATTCCGATAAAGCACTAAGTTTTTAGCCAAACCTTCATTTAAACCAGAGACATGCGATAAAAGCGCAGAAGAGGCTGTGTTCACGTCCACCCCCACTGCATTCACACAATCTTCCACCACGCCATCCAAACTGCGTGCCAGACGGGTCTGATTGACGTCGTGTTGGTATTGCCCCACTCCAATGGATTTGGCTTCTATTTTAACCAATTCAGCCAGTGGATCTTGCAGGCGTCTGGCGATGGAAACAGCACCTCTTAAGGTCACGTCTAAATCTGGAAATTCCTCGGCCGCAATGGGTGAGGCAGAATAAACCGAGGCTCCGGCTTCACTGACGATGATTTTAGTGAGTGATAAATCCGGATACATTTTAATTAAATCGGCGACCAATCTTTCGGTTTCTCGAGAACCGGTGCCATTGCCTATGCTGATTAGGTCCACCTGGTGTTTGGCAGTCAATTTTGCAAGTTCCGCAATGGATTGATGCCATTCATTTTGCGGGGCAAAAGGAAAAATCACACTGTAATCCAGCAACTTACCGGTTGCATCCACCACAACCACCTTCACCCCCGTCCTGATTCCAGGATCCAGTCCCATGGTGATTTTTGAGCCAGCTGGAGCGGCTAATAATAAATCTCGTAAATTTTTAGAAAAAACTTTGATGGCTTCTTCATCAGCCATTTCACGCAATCGGGTCAATAATTCCAACTCAAATTTAGTCAATAATTTTATTTTCCAGGTCATGCGCACCGTTTCAAGCAACCAAGGATCGGCCTGACGCTTCCTGTCCATGATTTTAAAATAAGCAGCAATTTTCTTTTCACCATAATCGGCATCGGCCTCAGGCAAGGCCAAGGTCAGTTGCAACACCGATTCGCGCCGCCCACGAAATAAGGCCAAAGCCCTATGGGAAGGAATTTTGTGTATGGCTTGGGAGAAGTTGAAGTAATCCGAATATTTATTCACTTCTTCTTTCTTTTTAGAATTACCCACGGAACTCAGAATGGCATTTTTCCAGAAGTATTCACGCAGTTCATCGATGAGGTCGGCGTTTTCTGCAAAGTGTTCCATTAGGATATGACGGGCTCCTTCCAATGCAGTCATGACATCCACCACCCCTAAATCCACTTGAATGAATTCTAAAGCCTTTTCTTCAGGACAAAGGGAGGGATCCTGCCATAACGCATGGGCTAAGGGTTCTAGTCCTGACTCAATGGCAATTTGTGCTTTGGTGCGTCTTTTCGGTCTATAGGGTAAATACAAGTCTTCCAATCGGGTTTTGGTATCGGCTGCGAGGATATTTTGTTCCAACTCAGGCGTCAACTTCTCTTGCTCCTTGATGGATTTGATAATAACTGTACGTCTTTCATCCAATTCACGCAGATACAATAATCGTTCGGCCAAAAATCGCAATTGAACGTCATCAAGCTCTTCTGTTTCTTCTTTACGATAACGCGCTATAAAAGGTACTGTCGCCCCCTCATCCAGCAAACGGATGGCATTTTTTACTTGCGATTGTTTCACTTTCAATTCTTGCGCTATAATCGCGATTATTGCCGACATCGATTCACTCATTTCAACCTCATAGAACTTAATAAAAAACGCATTTCTTTATCCAATTGCAAAGATGCAATCTAGTTTACTCAACCGTTACCGATTTTGCTAAATTTCGGGGCTGATCCACATCCGTACCCTTGGCCACGGCCACATGATAGGCCAATAACTGCAAGGGCAGGGTGTACACAATGGGGGCTATCCAAACACCACAAAAAGGAACTTTAATTAATCGCGCGCCGTTTGCGCGCCATGTTTGGGAGTCGTCTACAAAGACAAATAACTGCCCTCCCCGAGCACTTACTTCATGCAAATTGGATTTCAATTTATCTAAAAGTTCATCGTTTGGAGCAATGGCTATCACGGGCATCTCTTTGTCAACCAAAGCCAAGGGACCATGTTTCAATTCGCCAGCCGGATAAGCTTCTGCATGAATGTAAGAAATTTCTTTCAGTTTTAAAGCCCCTTCTAAGGCGACAGGGTATTGTACCCCACGTCCAAGAAAGAGCGCATGCGCTTTATTCACGAATAAAGCCGCCAATTCCTCAATCTCGTCGCTCATTTTCAAAACGCGTTCACAACAAGCCGGCACTTCTTGCAATTGTTTTAATACATCCTGAGCTCTTTCGTCCTTGCAAAGGGCAGCAGCCAGCATTAAAAAAGCGGCCAATTGCGTGGTGAATGCTTTGGTAGAAGCCACGCCAATTTCTATGCCTGCACGAGTTAAAAAAGTACAATCGGCCTCACGGACAAGCGAACTGTTTGCTCGATTACAAATCGCTAAGGTGGCCAGATAATTTAAGGATTTTGCCTTGCGCAAAGCAGCTAAAGTATCTGCCGTTTCACCCGATTGAGAAACGGTGATGAATAAAGTGCCTTCGGTCACCACCACATCGCGGTAGCGATATTCACTGGCAATTTCCACTTGACAGGGTATTTTAGCCAAGGATTCCAGCCAATATTTTGCGATGAGCCCTGCATGATGGCTGGTACCACAAGCCACTATGTGTATTTGTTTCACATGCGGAAACATTTGAAAGGCTGAACTGCCAAAACTGGCTCTTAACACTTCCAGACTATTGATACGACCTTCTATGGTATCGGCTAACACTTTGGATTGTTCAAATATTTCTTTCAACATGAAATGTCTGTAAGGTCCTTTACTGACAATTTCAGATTCGCCATTTAATGGATGGGTTGGGCGTTCGACTTCCTTCTTATCCGCACTATAAACACGCACCGCATGTGCGGTCAGGATGACGCAATCGCCTTCTTCCATGTAAATCACGGATTGGGCAAAGGATCGTAAAGCCAAGGCATCGGAGGCAATGAAGTTTTCACCAATGCCAAAGCCTATGACCAAAGGACTGCCCTTGCGAACAGCAACCAATTCAAAAGGACGGTATTGATGGATTACTCCAATTGCAAAGGCACCCTCCATTTGAGCCGCTGCAGTCTGCACAGCCTCTAACAAATTTTCGTTTTGTAGATAGTAATAATAAATCAAATGGGCCGCGACTTCAGAATCGGTTTCCGAAGTGAATTCATAACCTTTTTGCATGAGATCTTGGCGCAATTTTTCATGATTTTCAATGATGCCATTATGGACTAAGGCAATTTGGCCATGAGACAGATGTGGGTGAGCATTCAGCTCAGAGGGTTTGCCATGGGTAGCCCAACGGGTATGAGCAATGCCTGTGGTGCCTGCAATGGCTGTCTCTTGCATGGCATCTGCCAGCGCTTGGACCTTCCCCTGAATTCGAACGCGTTTTAATCGACCGTCACCAATTACCGCGATGCCTGCAGAATCATAGCCTCTGTACTCCAAACGACGTAGACCTTCCAGTAAGATTTTACTTATGTCTCTTTCTGAGACAGCACCCATAATCCCACACATACAAACTCCTTGCTTCCATAATTGAATAGTTCACGGTTCACCGCAAAAAAGTGCAATTATGCCACAAACTTTTTTAAACAAAAGCGACTTGGCGTAAATCTTGCAAATGCTGACTCACTTCCTCAGCCTTGTTGGTGAATAACCAATTGATTCCTCTATTTAATTCCCTATACATACTGTATTTGGAATCCACAAAACCCACTCCTGTCATTTGCTTTGCTCTTTTTAATTGTCTTATCTGTGAATTTCTTAAAAATAAGTAATGGCCTAAGACTCCGCCGTAATTTTCCTTCAGGCTGAGTGCGCAAAACTGTTTCACATTGTTTTGCATAGGCACTAACAACAAGGCTTCTTTTGGAAACTGCGTCAATACACTCAAGTCTACGGCATGCAAGGATAAAAGATGATAATCCTGACAGGGTTTTAAGTCATTTAAAATCGCAATCAAATCCCTTTGGTCTTTAATCGGATATTTTATCTCAATGAATAAATGCATCTTGCCGCCATAGTTTGCAACTACTTCTTGCAAGGACGGGACCTTAGGGGCAAGTTCACGCAATTGGTTAAAATTCAATTGGGCAATGGCCAGGTCTTGTCCCCACAATCGCTTTAAGGTGGGATCATGATTCACCACCAGCTGGTTATCGGCGGTGGCATGCACATCCAGTTCGATCCCCCAATACCCCAGGTCTTTGGCTAAACGAAAAGCATCATCGGTATTTTCAAAAATACCTTGGGCGTTTTTGTGCGCACCTCGGTGAGCAATCAAATGCACCTGTTTGACTGTAGTGAAATGTGGCCTTGGTCTGGGAATACAGGAAAAATACCCATTGATTAATTGTTCTAATACCGAAATCAGCATGATCAATACATCCCTATGAAGGTCGAAAATCCAATAGACTTAAAGTCGATCATTTTAAGTCCAGATAAGAGAAAAGGCAAAATATCCTTTAAGTAACATTCACTTAATTTTAAAAGGAAAATATGAGATAATACACAATGTATATTATCTTTACTGAGAACGGTTCATGCCTGTCATTACCACGGATTTAAAATTCGTCATTCAACAATTAAACCAAGGAAAAGCGGTCGCTATTCCCACTGAAACGGTCTACGGCCTGGCTGCGATGATTGATAAGAGCAGGCCATACGGGCGGTTTTTTCTCTTAAAAACAGACCACTGAACCATCCTTTAATTGTTCATGTGGCTCAAAATTGGGATTTAAGTCTTCTAGTAGATGACATACCCGACTATGCTCAAGATTTAATGACAAATTTTTGGCCAGGGCCACTCACCCTCGTTTTCCGCGCAAAAAAAACCGCATCAACCCATTGATTACCGGCGGCCAATCCACAGTGGCCATTCGAAGCCCGGCTCATCCCTTAACACAACAACTTTTAACCCAATTGGCAGTGCCCTTGGTTGCCCCTTCTGCCAATCCCTTTGGAAAAATCAGCCCCACCACGGCCATGCACGTCAAGCAATCCTTTCATTAAGAGGATTTGATCATCTTAGACGGCGGTCGATGCAGCATTGGAATTGAATCCACCATCGTGGATGCCACCAACCCCCAAGGGTTTCAAATCTTGCGTCATGGACTCATAGACGAGCAAGCCATGAGAGCTGGCTGCAAAAGTGAATGCTTGAGCAAGGAGCATGATCTTCGCGTTCCTGGACAATTAGCCAGTCATTATCAACCCCAAAAAAATTTATATTATTTCAAAGACTACGACAATTTGGTTCATTATTGCCAACACACCCAAGACCGGTCTACGTATTAGCAAGCCTGCAACCAGCAATCACACCTGATGAATATTTTCATCCCATCCCCCTACACCAGACCAAGCGGCCTATGAGTTATTTTTTCAACTAAAGGAAAGCAGATGAATCCGAAGCAACCACTATAGCAATTGAACTACCACCCAATACAGCGCCTGGAAGGGTAGGGGACCACTTTAAAAGCCGGAAGCACCATCTATCACTAAAAATTTTGTTGAATAAAATTTCCACAGTGTATAATAATTTATTTTATAACATGAAGGAGAATTTTGATGTTCAATCTTAAAGAATTAGCTGAAGCTAGGCTAGCAAGAAAATCTAAAGTACAACCAGCAGCAGAAACATTGCCTGCAGAAGTCAAAATAGCGAATTCAGAGGCTTCACAAACCATTCCACTGGAGCAAGAGCAAGTTCTATTAGTCGATGGTACAAGCGTTGCTAAATCCGTAGCCAGAATTCTAGAATCAAAAATTGAAACCACTGATGGTGTGACTCACTTTATGGACCTGGTGCTGCAAGACCAACCTCTAATGCTGGTAACCGACATGGTTTTTGCAGATGGCAATACCTATTGAAGTCAAGGACAAGTACACACTTGGGCAATATAACTTCTTTTAAATTTACCTAAAGCCTTGCTTCGAATCCTGGCGAAGCCGGATTTAAGAGTCCGGATTACAAAATACATAAAAAAGACAGCAATCCATTGACAGTGGGGTACATTTTC